>NZ_KV805226.1:207406-210906 GCF_001811565.1 Corynebacterium sp. HMSC078A10
TCTATCGGGCGATCACCGCCGGTGGCCAGACCCTGGACTTTTACCTCTCTCCGAAGCAGAACGTGGCCGCAGCGAAACGTTTTCTGGCCAAGGCTCTCAGATACAATGCGTCAGCCGGGTATCCCAGAGTGATCAACACCGATAAAGCATCCTCCCTAGCCAGGGCAATCGCCGAGTTGAAGTCAGGGGGAACCTGCCCGCCAACAGTGGAACACCGACAGGTGAAATACCTCAACAACATCCTAGAAGGCGACCATGGTCGACTGAAGCGGATCCTCGGGCCGAAAGGCACGTTTAAGAACCGGACATCTGCATATCGGACGTTGAAAGGAATGGAGGCGATACACTCATTGCGGAAAGGGCAAGGCACTGTGTTTGACCTCACGGGCAACCGAACCCGGACGCGGTGATCGTCAACAGGGTCTTCGAGACGGCCTAACAACGCCCACACGCAGCGGCCATCAGGAAATGAGAAACTGAGTCTTCGCTGCTCTCCGCCCAACTTTGCAACAGCACTAAACAATCACTCAACGACCTGCGCATTTGCTCAAACTTTCACCACACAGCGATCCCAGTCAGAATTCGAGTATCGGCCCGCGATCTATCCAGACGGCAACCCGCCGTCAGAAAATCAAATCCGCAACCAATGCTTCATTCATCGCCACCTCAAATGTTTGGCACACAAAATTACAGCAACACGTCGAATCGGAATCCTAAGCATCCTGCGGATGCAAATGACTAAAGGAATCGCGTGCTTCCTGTTAAACGATGCGGATATACTGAGACGCTAATAAATCTCAACCTATAGAGTGAAGCCCACTCAGGCCGTAAACATCCATCAACCTCGCATGTAATGCCGCGGGAGCAATCGGAAGAAGCGAATCATTGGACGAACCGTTAACAACACTCACGGTTAAGCTCGATCACTTCACACCCCAAGGAACGCCGATGGTGCGTTTACCAAATGGGCTGCTTTTAGCCGGGGATCAAGAGATCAAGACATTGAGCCCTAAGGTAGGCGACATCCTCGTGTATTCCTCGGGCTGGGAAATCGCATCCGACGAGAGCTGGGAGGTTAAGGCCCAAATTGGGGTTATCGAACAAAAGTCCGGCCCCGACGAAATTCTTATAAAGACTCCAGACGGGTATGCCCACAAGTTGGTGCATAGAAATGCTCGATGGAGTCTGGGAGATTACGCCCTCTTCAATGAGAGTTCTTCGATTTTGAGAGTCATCCCACAAGAAGCAGCGCGAAAAAGCACTATCGAGGATGAAGCCAGTGCCTCGAAGTTTCGTATTGACCTAGACCCTGAGAGATTTCAGTGGGACTATTTTGTCGGCTCGCACGAGATACTGACCGACGCAAAACAAATAGTAGAGTTGTACACCACGCTGGAGGGACGAGATTTAATCTCACAGATGAAGGTTGATCCTGTACACGGGGTCCTTTTCGCAGGTCCACCAGGAACTGGGAAGACCTTTTTAGCTCAAATAATGGCAGCCCAGTCTGGGTCCGCCTTCTATTTGGTTACAACCGCGTCTCTAGGTGGTCAACTGGTAGGGCAAAGTGAAGAACGACTTGAAGCAATATACGAGGACGCAGCTAAACAAGAAATGTCGATCATTTTTGTTGATGAGATTGATGTTTTAACTAAAGACCGTTCGAATGCGTATGAACACGGTTCCCGTCTCGTTAATGTATTTCTCACGAACATGGACGGAGTAGGTGCACCTGAAAATGTCCTAACTATCGGGGCAACCAACCGTATTTCCGACATTGACCGCGCGCTGCGCCGACCTGGGAGGTTTGACCGCGAAGTATATTTTCGTCTACCGAATCAAATGGACCGTCTTGAGATTTTAAAGTCTCGCACGCCAACGCTAGCCAACGATATTGACTTCGATAAAATTTCGTCACAAACCGAAGGATGGACTGCCGCAGAACTACGGTCGATTCTCCAGTACTCAGGAGAGTTAGCTGTCATCGAAGGTCGTTCAAGAATATATAATGATCACTTTCTTTTGGGATTTGAAAAAGCAACTACCGCGCGAAATGCTCGAAAGGGCGAAGAAAAGTGAATATTAAGAGTTGGTTCCGAAACTATAGGAAGAAGCACGAAAGCTTCCGTCGCTCACGGATTCTAAGGAAAATCGAGCGGCTTTCCCGTAAAGCGTCACCGCTGGGCGACATAAGACAGTTCCTCTATCTCGATGAATTGGCTCTTCGCAGCTTGTATATCTCCCGGTTCGGTCCTGAGGATGCCAAAAAGACCCTTACTCAGACGAGAACAAAGGACTTTGGATTGACACCCGGCAGCGGTGCATCTATTTCTCGGGTCAATGATCGAGCCTCGAATGGCACATCATCTATCAGCTTTCGATCTGGAAAAAGCAGAACCTTACAGATCGAACAAGTCTCTTCAGAACAGTCTCTTTTCAGAGATTTTGTGTCGAGAGAATCCTACGCCGGAAAAGAAAGTCAAATCTGGGACGGCGTGCCGCAATCCAGCAATCAACCAGAGATACCAACTGGTGGACTAAACCGCGGGCAACTAATTCAGGTCAGAATACGCCTGGAAGCCCACTCAATTTATGCCTATAGCACCATTGCTAACGCGCTTGTCGAAACCTCAGCCAATACTCCAGCTCTCGGAGTTTCCCTGGACGACACCGTTATCCAGGCCGCCCAACTAATTCAGCAAATGCTAATCGGCCAAATTCCAATAAACTCGGAGCTCGTTGATTGGGGCTGGGACAAAGAATCTAGCGCACTCATCCGTCGCGCTGATGGCACGGCAAATAATCCTATCCGCCTCGTCGGCCTTACCCAACTCGACAACTATTGGGGAGATGTTCGAGGCTTCCTTTTCGACAAATCCGAGTGCATTGCCCTGGTTCGAGTTAGCCAAGATACCCTCTCGACTAGCTGGTCTCCCCTCAAGCTCTTCGATGCTGCTAGGGGATTGCCTGGCTTCGACGGCTTTGATACAAAAATCGCCGAGTTGAATTCCTTGTTAAGCGGAAAGCAGAAAGCAGAAACACCGCTTTCAGATGCAGTGGAAAGAATCCTCAGCCATTACCTACAAATCAGAACCGACAATGAGGAGCTCAAGGTTCAACTAGAGCCACGAGTTAACGAAATAGCTCAAATGGTTCCCAATAGTTCTCAAAGTCAACTTAATAATGCATTTAACCAAGTTGATGTTTTACTTTCGTCGTCGGGAAGCACAGAAACCACTCCCGATGAGATCGGAAACTTGCGAAGCAAGGCAATTAAATTAGGCCGAGGAACCGGAGCTCCACTAAAGAGCGAGGAAAACGTCTTACGCCCACCGAACGATGATTCAGATCTCTATTTGGTAGGCGATATCATCGCTCTGTACTGGTAAAGACTATTTAACCCGTAGTGACTATTTCACCGTCATTCGCAAGAGAGGGATCGGAAGCTTTGCGGGCTCTTCCGGTTTTGGGGTGCGTAGCGGGGTGAGGTAGAAATCGAC
>NZ_KV805227.1:0-9957 GCF_001811565.1 Corynebacterium sp. HMSC078A10
CCGACGTGTCTACTTTCCGGGGGGCAGGCCCGTCTGAGGTTTAAAAACCGCAGGCTCTACACCACAGTCACAGCCGATAACGTTGCGGAGTTCTACACGGCCCATGACGGTGAATTCCTCTTCAGCGTGCCACTGCCGATCACATTGAGCCACAGGCCACCAGGTGGCCAGATCAACATCCACCTTGTCGAAGGAATGAAACACCGCCAACCACCGCGGATGAACCCGAAACTATCCAAACCCCGGCCCAAACGCAGGCCATAACCATAAAACGCTAGAAGTGTCCAAGAACTCCACGGACTCCGTGTCCAAAAAGACACCGGACTCCGTGTCCAAAAACCCTATGGACATAACACGTTTAGCCAAAGAAAAATGACCCCTAGAATCCGCCCCTTCCAGCCTTTCTTTGAGGCTGGCGGCTAAGTTAAGAAGTTCGACTGAATTATCTGCGGGACGCTGTTGAGACAGGTTCCGCTGTGCGGCGCGCACGAGCCTTGCAAGCCTTCCAGTGTCACGGGCCAGTGGGGAAGTGGAAGGCAGCTCCGCTTGTATTGCTTGCAGGTGTCCGGCTGCACTGTTGGCGGCGTCTAGTGCGTACTCGTAGTCTCCAGTATCCCCGTGCGCTCCAATAAACAAGGCGCACAGGTGCGTGTCCTAGGCTTTTGGTTAGTGAGCTGACACACAGAAAAAACAAGAAATTAGTCGTCGGTTTTGCAGATGTGAAGCACTCCCCTAAGTCACAAACTCTGGTGTAGTTTTACTGCTTCTACAAAAAGGGTAAGTGCGCTTTTAGATTGTTTGAATTACTGGTGGAGTTTGAACTCTACGAGGTCGACTTCGTCATCGGCAGCTAATCCGGGATAGTGAGTATCTAGCGCTTCCTGAAGCTCGGTGAGAGAACCAAAACCGTCATTTCTAGCTTGCTTTTCCGACAATTCACTTCGCTGGGTCGAGACAACGGACGTGACCTGTGCAGGAATGGTGACGACCTCTCCGGATTCTTTCTCGAAGACAATTTGGGCACTTCCTTCATGGAAAGGATCATCTACCCGGATGGTTTGTTGCTTTTCTCCGCTACGAATTGATTCCTCGTAGCCTTCCCACATGTAGATGCGCTGCTCTTGTTCCATATCTCGCCAGTTGAATGCGAAAGGCAAGAGTTCTTCTACGGTAAGTGCTTCAAGTCCATTGCTTCCGCGCACGATGCACCGAATGGACGGATCAACATCAAAAAGCACCTGGCGGCATTTACCGCAGGGAGGAATAACTTGACCAGTAGGTCCGTATACGGCGACTACTGCTTGGATTGGGTCCTCTGGATAACTAGCAGCATGGTTAGCTAAAGCCGAGACTTCCCCGCAAGGACCACCGAGGAAGTGGTGCGCGTTCAAACCGAGTACGTGTTTGCCTGATTTGGTGAGGAGTGCTGCGGCTACAGTGTGGTCTTCTCCGTCTTGAAAACGCTGTGCATGGGTGGTTGCTTTGGCTAGTAAATTTCGAAGTTCGTTGGTAATCACTCTTTAAGGGTAATAAATGCTAACGCGCTTTATCTATGCGAAGACAGAGATCGGGAACACCCCCCCCGGATCATTTTCAGACAGGGACGAAAACAAGCCATACCGAAGCCAGCGACTAGTTCCACTGCCCCAAGGCAGAAGGAACGCAGACAAACATAACCTGCCCCAGCATGGGGCTAGGAGTACGAATCCTGGGCTCCTTCAAGCGGAACTGCCAACAACGTAATGGGATTAGGCTGGGATCTGGCGCGGGTCAGGAGGCGCAGCAGGAGAGTTTGGAGACGTCGGTGGTGAAGGACTGTGCGGCGATTTTGATCCCTTCGGCCATGGTCAGGTATGGGCACCAGAGGTTCGCGACCTGGTCAACGGTCATGCCGGCCTCGAGGATGTAGACTCCGGCGGCGGCCAGGTCACCGGCCTCCTTGCCGACGGCGGTGATCCCCACAATCCGTCCGGTGTCGGCGTCGGCGACGATTTTGATGAAGCCGCGGGTGTCCCGGTTCACCAGTGCCCGGGGAACGTATTCCAGGGGCAGGACCCGGCATTCACACCGGATGCCCGCCTCGTTGGCTTCCTTGTCGGTCATGCCGACCGCGGCCAGTGACGGGCTGGTGAACGTCACGCGGGGCAGGTGCCGGTAGTCGACCTCGCGCCCGGCGTTGTTGAAGGCGTTCTCCACCATCAGGGTTCCGTGGGCGGACGCGACGTAGACGAATTCTCGGTGCCCGGTCACATCCCCTGCGGCCCAGATCCTGGGGTTGGAGCTGGCGAGTGTGCTCTCGACCAGGATCTGGCCGGTGTCGCCGGTCTTGACGCCGACGGCGTCCAGGTTCAGTCCGTCGGTGACGGCGCGTCGGCCGGTGGCTACCAGCAGCTTTGCGGCGCGGAATTCCTCCTGGCCCCCGGCGACCGTGGCGGTGACAAGGACCTCTGCGCCGGCGGGATCTGTGCGGACCGAAGTTACGGCTGCGCGGCGGACCACGCGGATGCCCTCGTCGGCGAAGACGCCCATCAGCGCACGGGAGGCTTCCGGTTCCTCGTGCGAGGCAAGCCTGGAGCGGACCAGCAAGGTCACTTTGGATCCGAGGCGGGCAAAAAGCTGCGCCTGCTCCAGGGCCACGTACCCGCCGCCGAAGACGATCAGGGACTCGGGCACCTCGTTCAGTTCCATGGCGGTGGTCGAGGTCAGGTAGTTGACTTCATCCAGTCCCGGCACCGGGGGTGCCCACGGGGTCGAACCGGTCGCGACCAGATAATGGGCGGCGGTCAGGGAGTCGCGGGTGCCGTCGGGTCCGGTGATTTCCAGGACCGGTTCCTCCGGGGTGCCGGCGAACACCGCGGTGCCCTGGCGCAGGTCCCATCCGTAGTCGGCGGCCAGATCCACGTATTTATCCGAGCGCATTCCCTCGACCAGGGAGCGTTTCCCGTCTATCAGTACACCCATGTCCACCGGGGCGGCGGAAGTGCTGATCCCGGGGAACCTTCCGGTCGCATCCACAGCGACATGCCGGGCTTCGGCGGCGGCCAGCAGGGCTTTGGAGGGAACGCACCCGGTGTTCACACAGGTCCCGCCCACCGTGGAGCGTTCGATCATCACGACCCGATTGCCCAGCTTGGTGGCCCGGATGGCGGCGGCGAAGGCGCCGCCTCCGGAACCGATCACGGCTAAATCAAAATCTGGTGCTGCCTCAGGCATTAGTCCTCCTTGGAGTCTCGAATGAACACCCCGGGGGCGTTCCTTTTTGCATGCTGTCCCCAGTCTGCACCTTCCCCTGCACGGGAAGGTCAAGAACGGGAGCGAAGAGATCGGTGTTGCTACGGAAGTGTTGTGTCAAGAAATTCCTTCAGGGCATCGGCCTTCATGGGCCGGGAATCGGCCCGGCCCAGGATGTCACCGTCAGGTGCGATGACGACGGTACTGTCCAGGGATGTGACCGCGTACTTTTGGGTGAGTTCCCCGGTCCGGTCGACAACGAAGGGGTATCCGGGTGTGCCGGCCATTTCGCGGAACTGGTCCACTTGGGTTTTTGTGGTCTCCGGCGTCACGTCCACGGCGACGAAGTCTGCCTTATCGGCATATTCCTGTTCCAGTTCCTTCATCGCTTCTGCCTGCGGAACGCAGGTATAGCACCAGCTCGCCATGAAATACAGCACTGTCGGGCGGGTGGAAGGGACGGTGAGGGCCTTGCCGTCCACAGATGTGATCTCGATCCTGTCCACGTTGTTTGCGCCCGCTGGCCCGGCGGCGGGAGCGGTTTCGCTCCCGCGGTTCAACGCAGTGAGGGCCAGGACCAGGATGAGGGCCGCGGCCGCTACGACGGCAGTAATGGTGAAGATCCGCCGGTGGTTTCTGGTCGTTGTCATGGGTTTCCTTTCTGGTTGGTGCGCCCTGGCGCCGTGTCGGGAAGAAGATGTTCCGGGCCGCAGCACGCTTCGGTGCTGTCGCTGCTCTCAGCCCCATCCGTGATTGCGCTGTTGTCCTGTGCCTTGCTTTTACTGCGGCGCCGCAGGGCCAGGGCCGCGGCGGCGAGGACGGCGGCCACCGCGGTGAGGGTGATGATGGGCCAGTTGCCCGAGATGAAACCGGACAGCGCCACGCTGGCTTCGGTGACCGTCCCGCCCATGATCTCCCCGGCCTGCCCGCCGGACAGGGCCGGAACCCAGTAGAGCAACAGGTAGATCCCTGCGAGGATAAGCGCGGCTCCGCCGAGACGATTAACAAACGGCAGGATCCTTCGGACGTGGCGTGCCAGGACGTCCCGCGCTACCGCTGCACCGAGGGACAGAAGGACCAGCACCACCGAGGAGCCCAAGGCGTAGGCGGCGAAGACCGCCAGCAGCCCGGCCAGGCTCCCGGTGGACACAGCCTGGGCGACAACAGCCAGCAGCAGGGCCAGGCTGCAAGAGAGCGCAGCCACCGCATAGGCCACCCCGTAGCCAAAGACCGCCCTGAGGCCCGAACTGGTCCCGTCCGTCTTCAGAATCCGGGGCAGGTTCAACCTCGCCCCGGGCAGCTGCCATCCGAACACCATGCCAAGGCCGGCAACCACAATAACCGCTCCGATCAGCGCCGCCGCCCAGGGAAGCGCCGACGCCACCGACCGCAGGCCTACAGCGGCGAGCAGGCCGGCCGTAACAAAGACAGTGGCGAAACCGGCGCTGAGGGCAACCCCGGCCTGAAGACCTGCAAGCAACGGCCGCTTCCGTCCCGCACCGGGGCCTGAACCAATGAAATACGCCAGATAGGTTGGCAGCATCGCAAACCCGCATGGATTCACCGTGGCAAGCATTCCGGTCAGAAAGGCCAGACCCAAAACACCCGTCATCCCTGTGACCCCGCATCCTCAGAAGCACCGGCCCGGGACTGCCCGGACCGCTCCTGCTCCGACGATGAATGAGGTGTTGGAGTAGAACCCGCGGACAGGCTGGCCCCCGGGCGGGAACGGGCGCAACAATCCGTCCCCGGGCTGCCCCGACGCTGCGCCCGCAGGAGCAGGGCCCCCGCGGCAAGGGCTGCGGCGGCAAGGGCTGCGGCGGCAATGAACCAGAGGTTGCCGGCCATTGCGCGGGCCGCGGCGAAAACACCGGCTGCAGCCGTCAGAACGGGTACCCCGCAGCACACCAGCGCCACCATCACAACACCAAGGAAGGACAGCAGAGTGCCTGCCGCAAGCACCAGGCCAGAGCGCTTCCGGCCCTTCACTTTTATTGACATGATCATCCCTTCATATGTCCGGCTCGTGTCCGGAACCCCGACAGGGGACCCCAACACGAAACCGGACGGCCAGTAGTACGTCACACCCCATTATCAACCTTCCACTAAGGGGGAAGGTCAAGCTGGCGACGGGACCTGTTGGTTTGCGGGTGCCGATGCGGAACGTTCCAGTACGATGGAAGGGTCATATGCGATTTTTTGGAACGAGATGAGGACCCGAAATGCGAATCGGTGAAGTTGCTGATGCTGCCGGTATAACAACCAAGACGATCAGGTTCTATGAGGACCGGGGCCTGCTCCCACCGGCTGAGCGCTCGGCCAACGGCTATCGTGACTACACCCACGACACCCTCAGCCGCCTCGAATTCATTCGCCGCAGCCAAATCGCCGGGCTGACCCTGGCGCAGATCCAGGACATTCTGCGGATCCGCGATAGCGGTTTGACGCCTTGCACCCACGTACGGGATGTCCTGGGGAAACAGTTGCAGGACCTGGACCGGAAAATCGCGGAGCTCACCGCGCTCCGGGTGACCGTGGCCGAACAATATGCAACCGCCGAGGTGGCCGACCCTCAGCGCTGCGATGCTGAACAAATCTGCAGTTACATCTGAGCCCGCCGCAGGCTAAGGGGCTTCACTGAGCCGGCTCCCGCCGCGGCCAGTACCGTCCGCAGTTACGCAGCACCCGGCTCCACGGCACGGAAGACCTCCGTGCCCGCGGCGTCCAGGATTACAGCGGTGCTTACCTGGTTTATCCGGTAGGCGGTGATGAGCCGCGTATCGGTATCAGAGGCAAAGGCCAGGGATGACGCCCCATTTCCGGCCAGGAATTCCCTGATTTCATCGGCCGTCTCGTAGGACGCGATGTCCACCGCGACATAGTTCACGGCAGCAGGAGAGCTTCGCTGGACCTTGGCAAGCACCCGGGCTCCCGGCTCGAGGGTCAATCCCCATGGTGATGCCGTGGCCCGGCGAGTGAGCGAGGTCAGGCCGGTTGGCGGCGGCTTTCGGTGGGAATGATCTGGGGTAGGAACCGGACGTAGAGGATCATGCTCTGATTCTTATTCTCTCCGAGACAGATAACACTTGCAAAAGTTGATTACACCCCACTTTTACAATAAGGTACATGTTTGAATTTCGCGTATATTCGCCGACTTTAAAGACAACGTTCTTCTACGGTAGGGAGCCAAGCTTTGAGCAGGCCTGGGACAAGGCCGTGGTCTACATTTTGAATGATGCCCGTTGGAAAGACCAAAGCAATATCATTGATGCCATAGCTGCAACGGAGACAAAGTCAGAACATGCCACAAATGGGTGGATAGACGTCAGCCTTGGCCGGAATATGCAAAATGTTTACGAGCAACACGAAGTTGCGGTCATGATTGATAAAACTGCACGTGTCATGAACAATTTAGGACACTGAGTTAAGTCGGTTAGGGTACACCACGTTACGAGATAATCTTCCAACTCTTGCTCAAGCAGTCAGTCCGGTAGAAGTGATAACTCACGTCCCCTCTACCAACCGCAGTCCCGGACGCGACCGTGGGGCACTTGCTAGTGCCCTCAATTCTGCTCTCGGTCATATATCCGAAATCGTCTCACACCAGCGGCTTTAGAATCTTCAGGTGATAACACCGGCGCGTCCCACACAATAAGCCCAGATCGTTTTTCAGTGATAGATCCTGCTGCAGTCGCCGGTCGGCACGTGCTGCTAGTGGAGGGCACTTGGGTCAGCGGAGCCAGTGCGCAATCAGAAGCGGTATCTCTGCACCGAGCAGGCGATCACCATGTCACTGTCATGTGTATCGCCAGGATGCTGAAAGCCAAGTGGGAAGACGGGACTTACTTGGCATCTCAATACGCCACCTTGCTGCCTCCACAGCAAGACACTACAGTTTTCAATCCTTAAACAAGGAGATCTGAACATACTTTTAGACGGCGCTGTTGCAAAGTTGGGCCAGGGCACGATGTTTACCTACGGGCACCCGAACCCAGACGCGGTGATCGTCAGCCGGATATTCGAGACAGCTTAAGCACCCCGGAGCAAGGACAACTAATGTCTTGAGGGTAGGCTTTTCGACCCTGGCCCAACTTTGCAACAGCACCGCGTAGGTAAAATAACGGGTTAAGTGACAATTTTCGATTATGTGACCTTGGATGACTGTGTCGTTTTGAGGAGTCGTCTGCACGGATTTCAGAAGTCCTCTGCACTATCGCCATCCACTCCGGAGAGGCCGCGGGCGTTCGTCCACTTCATCTGGAACGCGACTCGACAGAGCGCATTCAATCGGATGGTCTCTTTCTCCCTGCGAAGGATGGGGGCACTTTAGGGTGCCAGGGTGTTGACCAGATCGAGGAATTCCTCAGCGTAGGCAATTTGCTTGCGTAGCTTTTCGTAGCGGGTGCGCGTCTCCTCACGAATGTCGGCAAGGGTGGCCTTGGCATTACTCCGTGCCTGCTGTGCGGGATCACTGTCCTGCCCACCATCTGAACTATGAAGAATCTCCGCAGCTTCCAGGAATTCTCGCATCTGATCCAGAGTAAACCCCAGCGGTTTCATCCGTCGCACCAGCAAAACACGACGTACATCAGCCTCACTATAAAGCCTGAACCCACCAGGGCTACGCCCCGATGGGGTAATCAGGCCGACGTTGTCATAATAACGCAAGGTGGGAATCGACAACCCAGTCTGGTCAACGACCTCGCCGATCTTGAAATTACTGTTTTGCATTGCCTGTTCTCCTTCACGGTGATGTTGCCCACGGGTTCCTGTGCCTGGGTTGGCGGTTGAGTAAAACTCCCGCTACCATGACCACCATCACCAAACCTAAAGTTACTAGAGGGTTGGATTCCTTTCGGGCGTTCGCCCAGTTACCTATCCCCTCAAAGATTGGACATCTATGACTGAAACTAGCACGGCGGCCCCCCGCCCCCTCCTGAGTCCAGACGGCGCTGATGCCCCTACCGGGATCATCGCATCCTTCCGTTACGCATTTTCTTCCCCCGCCCGTATCCGTATAGAGATTCTGGCCGGACTGGCGGTATCCCTGGCGCTGATCCCTGAGGCCATTGCCTTTTCCATCCTTGCCGGTGTTGACCCAGCCATGGGTCTGTTTTCCTCGGTAGTCATGGCCATTGCGATCGCCTTTACCGGTGGCCGCCCGGCAATGACCACCGGCGCCACCGGGGCTATTGCCCTAGTCATTGCTCCTGTGGCGCGTGGTTACGGGATGGATTATTTCATCGCCACCGTCTTGTTGGGCGGTGTCCTACAAATCGTGCTCGGAGCCCTCGGTGTGGCGAAACTTCAGCGTTTTATCCCCCGATCGGTGATGCTGGGTTTCGTCAATGCACTGGGCATTATGATTTTCACCGCCCAACTCGAACACCTCATTGATGTGCCTTGGATGGTCTACCCACTCGTCGGCTTGGGTGTGGTGATCATGATTTTCTTCCCCAAGCTCACCAGTGTGATCCCCGCCCCGCTGGTCACGATTATCGTGCTCACCGGTTTGGTCATTGCCGCCGGTTTGACTGTCCCGACGGTCTCGGACATGGGCAAGATGCCGGAGACCTTACCGTCCCTGTTTATTCCGAACGTGCCGTGGACGTTGGAGACCCTGCAGATCATCGCGCCTTATGCCCTGGCCATGGCCGTGGTCGGTCTCATGGAATCGTTGATGACCGCCAAGCTCGTCGATGACATCACCGACACTCATTCCGATAAAACTCGCGAATCCTGGGGACAGGGGGTGGCTAATATTGCCTCCGGTTTCTTCGGCGGCATGGGCGGCTGCGCGATGATCGGTCAAACCATGATCAACGTCCGCGAATCCGGGGCACGTACCCGCCTATCCACCCTGTTAGCCGGTGTGTTCCTGCTGGTCCTGGTCCTGGCACTGGGCGACATCGTTGGCATGATCCCGATGGCTGCGCTGGTGGCAATCATGATCATGGTCTCGGTCGGCACCATCGACTGGCACTCGGTGCATCCACGCACCCTTAAACTCATGCCGGTCTCTGAGACCATTGTTATGGCCGTGACGATTATTGCGACCCTAGCCACCAGCAACCTGGCCATTGGTGTGGTGCTGGGTGTGGTCACCGCGATGATCATGTTCGCCCGTCGGGTGGCACATATCGTTTCCATTGAAAAGGTCTCCGATATCGACGGCGACGGCGATGGCGAGATTGATACTCGTACCTACCGGGTGCATGGCCAGTTGTTTTGGGCATCAAGCAATGACCTGGTTTATCGCTTTGATTACACCGATTCTGCCCGTCATATCACTATTGATCTCACTGAGGCGGAGATCTGGGATGCCTCCACGGTCGCGACCTTTGACGCGATTACGCAGAAGTTCCAGGACAGAGGCAAAACCGTGTCCATTATCGGGCTCGACGGCCCCAGTCAGGACCGGCTGAACCGACTGTCTGGCCGGCTTGACACCGGCCACTAACATCCCCCGACTCGAGCACATCGACTTGGCGCCCCAACTTATAACCGGGGCGCCAGTTTATTGGTGCTGTTGCACAGTTGGGGCAGTAGGAAGAGTGACGTGAAATAGTCACAGCCATGGGTATCTTCTCCGGTCGTCATTTCCCCCGTGACATCATTCTATGGGCAGTGCGGTGGTACTGCCGCTACGGGGTGAGCTACCGCGATCTGGAGGAAATGATGACTTCAGCGGGGCGTGCCGGTCGATCACACCACGATCTACCGCTG
>NZ_KV805227.1:10057-12190 GCF_001811565.1 Corynebacterium sp. HMSC078A10
CAAACACGGTGGTACCGGCAGGTACCTGACTGCCAGGCCAGTTCCTGGCGGGTCGATGAGACCTATATCCGAGTCGGCGGCAGGTGATGCTACCTCTATCGGGCGATCACCGCCGGTGGCCAGACCGGTATAGGATAGTCGCTTTATAGGTCCATGCTGATTCGCGCTCTGGGGTACACCCATCTGTACGCGCTGACCTGCGGCGTTGTGGGTTGTGCCGAGCGTGCTGCCGGAGTCCCTTTCAGTGTCCCTGGGGTAGGAGCGGCCGCATGAAGGTGCGCTCGTACCGCAGGACGCACTCGGACTCGTCTCGAATCCGGTCAGCGGCGATGAAGTCCGAGTGGGTGCCGAACAAGGTGCGGTACTGCTCGTAGGCAGCCAGGCTGGGGAAGCTGAACAGGGATTCCGCACGGTCACTCACACCTTCCGCGGGTAGGTAGTACCCGTGGTGGGTGCCGCCGTGTTCGTCGACATGCCGCATCCAAGCGCGGGCGAACTGTTCAAAGGCTGCGATCTGGTCGGGGTCGATGGTGTAGTGGACGACACAGGTGATCACATCCACAACGCTAGGCCCACAGGCGCTCATTGGGGAGCCTTTGTCTGTGCGCCTCGTGGTGCAGCACACCAATCTGCCTGGTTTACCTGCGGAAATGCGTCAGTTCGCCAAGTTGGCGCCGAGTTCAACGGTGAGAACTCCGACGGCGATGAGGAGGATGCCGAGGGCCATGGTTCGGGTGAGGGGTTCGTGGAAGATGACCCGGGCGAGGATCGCGGTGAGAGCTACGCCGGATGCTGCCCAGATGCCGTAGGCGACGCCAAGGGCCATGCCGTCGGCCAAGGCGAGACTTAAGGCGACGAACGCCACGAGATACCCCGCGATGACGCCGATGAACCATTTCTTCACCCGGCCACCGTCGGAGGCTCGTAGCGACATGGTCGCGACGACTTCGGACAAGATGGCGCCTGCGAGGAAGATCCATCTCATGAGTTGACTCCTGCTTCCTGGGCTGCGGTTTGCTGAGCTTTCTGGGAGCCGAGTTCGACGGTGAGGACACCGCTGATGATCGCAACCATTCCAAGACCCATCACAGCGGTCAGAGGTTCACCGAAAATCGCGGCGGATAGCACGGCGGCGAGCACGACCCCGCTGGCTCCCCAGATGCCATAGGCGACGCCGATCTGCATTCCTTCGCGCAGGCAGAAGGTGAGGAAGACGAAAGTGCCGATGTATCCGGCAGCAACCACGATGTACCAGGATGGGTGATTGAGCGCCGCCTTGAGAGACAGCGTCGCCGCCACTTCGGTAGTGATGGCGCCAGCGAGCAGGAACCACTGCTTCATGGGGTTGTTCCTTCGATCAGGGAGCGAATGCTGGAGACGACGGCTTCGAGATCCGCGCCGTGGAGGGTGGACACACCTGTGGCCTGGGCGCCCCAGAGTCCGTCGGCGGCGAGTCGGGCGGTGGTCAGCCTGGCTCGGGTGGCGGCGTCGAGATCGTCCGGGAGTTCGAGCCAGCGGCCCATCCGCGTAGTCCACGGTTCGGTGAGTTCGGGCCGATACGTCGCTTGGCCCCAGATGATGAACTCGGCGCGCTTGGCGGCCCCGTGGGCGGCGACGTGAACGTAGCTCAGGAGCCGCTCGGTGGCGTTGGCGTTCTCGAGGGGCTTGCCAAGGGTGGCAGTCATGTCGTTCTCGACGTTGGCCGCAGCGTGGTCGACGATCGCGGCGAGCAGTACGTCGCGGTTGCGGAAGTGATATAGCAATCCCGGTTTGGTGAGCCCGGCCTCGTGGGCCACTGCGTCAAGGGTAATGTCGCCACCCTCCGCTGCGTTCATGACGCGGAGGGCAGCTTCCAGGATCTCGGAGCGCTGACTGGTTCGCATATAGCTAACTTTACCATTTGGTAGGTGAAGCCTTCAACTGCGGGCGCTGGTAGGGGCACCTGGGGTACACCCTATTGTTACGCCGGTATGCGGCAGAATGTTTCCTGTAAATAGGGCCGTTCCTAGCATTGTTTTACACGTGTCTAGCGGGGTCTAGGTCTTATGTCTACAGAAAAGTGGTGAGTGTGATGTTGTCGTCGGATTGACACGAATCAAGGCCATCTTCGATGATGAGCACGGGCTTTATGGT
>NZ_KV805227.1:12290-12640 GCF_001811565.1 Corynebacterium sp. HMSC078A10
GGGCTGAAAGGCTTTAGTAAACGGCGTCGATGTATCACCACCAGGCGCAAGCCTGGCCGTCGAGTCATTCCAGACTTAGTAGGCCGCAGATTCACAGCTGACAGGCCGAACCACGTCTACGTCGGCGACATCACCTACCTGCCGTGTAAGGGCGGCAAGAACATGTACCTAGCCACGGTCATCGACGCCTACTCGCGCAAACTCGTCGGCCATGCACTCGCCGATCACATGCGGGTATCGCTGGTTATCGAGGCTTTGTCTCATGCCAGGAAAGTCCGTGGAAGTCTTAAAGGGGCAATTTTCCATTCCGACCACGGTAGTGTGTACACCTCACAGGCATTTAGGGACCA
>NZ_KV805228.1:0-52854 GCF_001811565.1 Corynebacterium sp. HMSC078A10
GGTGGGCGCAAACAGTCGCCCAACACATCACCACCACCAGAAAACGCGTGCGCGAACAAGCCCAACACCTCAAACAAGAACTCGACGACTACGCACAACAACAAGCCCAAACCAAAGCCAACGCCGAAGCCGAAACCCAAACCAACACCGACAGCGGCGAGGACATCCCCTTCTAAAACCTGGGTCGTCGAATCAAACGACGAAAAAGGCGAAAATACCCGTCGATCCAAACAACGACGATGACGAAGAACAGGGGGCCTAGCCCTCGTTGAATCAAACGACGACACCACACTCCAAACAACCGAAAGGACAAGAAGCCAAGAACACACCCGCCGTCGAAAAGAACGACGGGTAAAGCCCGTCGCTTGGGGCAGAAATACCGAAGCCTTCCTACACGGCTCTTGCGTGTTAGGAAGGCTTGGGGAGGGGCAGGAAGAGTTATGCAGTCGTGTTGACCGGCTGTGTCTCGAGCTCGTCTGCGTCTTGGTCCTCGTTCATAATGTGTGAGACTCCGTTACCAGCAGCATCCCAGACGGCTTCGTCTTGAATGCCGGCGCGCTTGGCCACGATGGTGGCACACAGTGATTGGCCGGTGACGTTGACGGCGGTGCGTCCCATATCAATGATGGGTTCGATGGCCAGCAAGAGACCCACACCAGCGAGCGGAAGGCCCAGTGTGGAGAGCGTCAGGGTCAGCATGACGGTGGCGCCTGTCGTGCCGGCGGTTGCTGCGGAACCAATGACGGAAACGAAGATGATGAGCAGGTACTGGGTGAAGGAGAGATCAACGCCGTAGAACTGTGCAATGAAGATGGCGGCGATGGCCGGGTAGACGGAGGCGCAGCCGTCCATCTTGGTGGTAGCGCCCAGCGGGATGGCGAAGGAGGCGTATTCTCGGGGCACGCCCATGGCCTTTTCCGTAAAGCGCTGGGTAACTGGCATGACGCCCATGGAGGAGCGGGTGACGAAGCCAAGGGAGAAGACGGGCCAGACTCGCTTGTAGAAGCCAACTACCGGGATCCGGTTGAATGCGAGCACGGCGGGGTAGACCACGAAAATTACGAGTGCAAGGCCCACATACATAGCGAGGACGAACTTGCCCAAGGAGCTAAGCGCATCCCAACCATAGGTGGCCACGGCTTTGCCGATAAGAGCGGCGGTGCCAATCGGGGCAAGGCGGATGATCCACCAGAGGACCACCTGGATGACCTTGAGGAAGGATTCGGTGAAGCGCAGGAAGGGATCGGCGGCTTTGCCAGCCTTGACGGCGGCGATTCCCAGCACGAGGGAAATGACAAGGAGCTGAAGGGCACCGAAGCTGAGGGAGATTTCACCGTCGCTCAGCGAAGCGGTGAGCCCGAAGAAGTTGGCGGGGACAAGTTGCTGGAGGAAAGCGGTCCAGGAGCCGATGTGGGATGGGTCGGCGGCGGTGGAAGCATCGACAGTTGTGCCTACTCCCGGCTTCATTACTAGGGCGACCAGAATGCCGGCAAGCACGGAGAAGAACGCCGTAATGGCAAACCAGACCAGAGTGGAGATCGCCAGCGAGGCTGCATTAGCCACCTTGCGCAGGTTGGCAACCGAGGTAACGACGGCCGCGAAGATGAGCGGCGGGACCATCACCTTGAGCAATTGGACGTACGCGCCGCCGACGCCGGACAGGGTATCGGAGAGCCACTCAGACTCCATGCCGGAAGCGATAAAACCGAGAATGAGGCCGATGATGAGACCGGCGATAACTTGGGCGCCAAAGCCGGTGGCCCAAGAGGGCAGCGTGCGCGAGGATGCACGAGAGGAAGTGTCTGACACGAGATTTTCCTTCTAGACAGTGTTGTATAGAAATGGACCATTTAGTTCGGTACTCTCGTACCGATCGGTTCACTTGAACTTATAACACCGTACGCTGCCCAGAAATTCCCCCGCAAATTATGGGATACGCTTGGTCCATTCATCGTTGAGGAATTTGGTGTCGACGAGGTGGCGGGCGGCGGCGAGGGAGTCGTCGGAAAGCTCGGCGTCGATGGCGCCATAGCGGGTGGCGAACTCGCGCGCCATGGTCTCGATGATCTCCTCGCGGGGCACGCCAGTCTGGCGGCGGAGCGGGTCGACGCGCTTCTTTGCACTGGCAAGGCCCTTCGACGAGACCTTGACTTTGCCGATGCGCAAGACCTCCATCATTTTGTCCGCATCGATGTCATAGCTCATCGTGGTGTGATGCAGTACCGCGCCTTTACGGCGCTTCTGGGCGGCGCCGCCAATCTTGCCGCCGTCCGAGGTGATGTCATTGATCGGCACGTACCATGCATTGACGCCAAGCTTGTTCAGTGCCGCGAGCACCCACTGGTCCAGGTATTCGTAGCTGGCCTCGTAGGAATAGCCGGCCACGAGCGATTCCGGGGCGTACAGGGAATAGGTCACGCAATTGCCACCCTCCATGAACATCGCGCCACCGCCGGAGATTCGGCGCACCGGAACAATGCCGTGCTTGTCGACGCCCTCCTGATCCAGCTCATTGGCATAGGACTGGTAGGAACCGAATACGACGGCACGGTCTTCCCATTCCCAAAATCGGAGCGTGGGCCCGCGCTTTCCTTCAGCAACTTCGTTGAGGAGAACCTCGTCAAGTGCGACATTTACGGGCGTGGGGAGAACACCTGGGCGCAGGATCTCCCAGTGGTGGTCGGTGAAATCGGTGCCACCAGACAGCGCGCGCTTAACGGTGACGGCAAGGTGGTGGGTGTCAAAGCCGTGGAGAGCTACCGGGGCGTCAACGCGAGCCAGGGCCGCATCGAGGCGGGACTGGATCTCTTCTGTCGAGGTGGCGGTGGTGATGCCGACCAAGGCGGGGGCTAGTGCCTCATAGGCCTCCTCAGGCTCGAGGAAGAAGTCGCCGGAAACCTTCGCGGCAGTGACGGTGTTGTCGGTGTCTAAATCGAGGTCAACGACGAGCAACTTGCCGCCGGGGACCTTGAGCTCAAAGTGCTTAGTGTGGTTCATAGTTGTCAGCGTACTCAGCGGTGCTGTTCGGAGAGGCGGGGTAGTGGCAGCTGGAAAACGCTGGGGCAAGCAAGTAGGTTTAAGGTATGTCACGTTTTAGCCCACTGAACTGGCCCGTCGTGCGCCAGATCCGGAACAAGGATGCCTTCGGTCGCGATGTGTCTACGCAGTCGGCTAAGAGCGAAGATCTGCGCGGACGCACCGTAGACGCGGACCGCGTGGTGCAATCGGTGTGCCCCTATTGCGCGGTGGGCTGTTCCCAGCGCGTCTATGTCAAGGATGACAAGGTCATCCAAATCGAGGGCGATCCGGACTCCCCAATTTCCCGCGGGCGTCTGTGTCCTAAGGGCTCGGCCTCTGAGCAGCTCATTAACTCCTCGACTCGCATCACCACGATCAAGTACCGAGCACCCTACGCCACCGAATGGCAGGAGCTCGATGAAGAGACCGCGATGAACATGATCGCGGACCGCTTCGTGGAATCGCGCGCAAGGCACTGGGAGGACGTCGATAAGCAGGGGCGTCCCCTTAACCGCACGATGGGTATCGCTGGGCTGGGCGGTGCGACGCTGGATAATGAGGAGAACTACCTCATCAAGAAGCTGTTTACTGCCACCGGCGCCATTCAGGTGGAAAACCAGGCGCGCATATGACACTCCGCCACCGTTCCTAGTCTAGGAACTTCGTTTGGCCGCGGCGGCGCAACCCAACCGCTGCAGGATATGGCGAATGCGGACTGCATCGTCATCGAGGGTTCTAACATGGCGGAATGCCACCCAGTTGGTTTCCAATGGGTCGTTGAAGCCAAGAAGCGCGGCGCGCGCATTATTCACGTTGATCCGCGTTATACGCGTACGTCTGCCTTTGCGAACCGTCACATCGGTATTCGCGGTGGCACCGACGTGGTGTTGCTCGGCGCGATTATCAAGTACGTGCTGGATAATGACCTGTATTTCCACGATTATGTGGTGAATTACACCAACGCGGCGTCGATAATTTCGCCGGGCTTTAAGGACACCGAGGATTTGGAGGGCCTGTTCTCTGGATACGACGCAGAGAAGGGCAAATATGTCACGGACTCGTGGCAATATGTCCAAAAGCCCGAGGGCTCCTCGTGGAACGTGGAGAAGGACATGACGCTGGAGGACCCGAACACGGTCTTCCAGATTCTCAAGCGCCACTACTCGCGCTACACCCCGGAGATGGTGGAGGAGACGTGCGGCATTTCGCCGGAGGACTTCTACTACTTGGCGGATTCCATTGCGCAGAACTCTAACCCGGAGCGCACGACGTGCTTCGCCTACGCTTTGGGCTTTACCCAGCACACTCTGGGTGCACAGTTCATCCGCACCGCGGCAATCCTGCAGCTGCTCATGGGTAACGTGGGCCGCCCCGGTTCCGGCATCATGGCGCTACGCGGGCATGCTTCGATTCAGGGTTCGACGGATATCCCGACCCTGTTCAACTCGCTTCCGGGCTACCTGCCCATGCCGCATGTGGACCAGGAAACCTGGTCGGATTACCTGGATTCTTTCCGCGCGGCGGACCAGAAGGGCTTCTGGCAATTGGGTGAGAACTACGCGGTCTCGCTCATGAAATCCTACTGGGGCGATGCCGCTACTAAGGAGAACGACTGGGGCTTTAACCTCATGCCGCGTCTCTCTGGTGCGCACTCGACCTATGAGACCTTGCTGGCCATGCTGCGCCATGAGGTAGAGGGCTACTTTGTCTTCGGCCAGAACCCGGCGGTGGCGCAGTCCAACGGTGGTATGCAGCGCCGCGGTCTCGCTTCCCTGAAGTGGCTGGTTGTTCGCGACTTCCAAGAGATTGAGACCGCAAGCTTCTGGAAGGACTCGCCGGAGATTAAGAACGGCGAGCTGAAGACTGAGGACATTGCTACTGAGGTCTTCCTCATGCCGGCAGCTACCCACGTGGAGAAGTCCGGAACCTTTACCCAGACTCAGCGCATGGTCCAGTGGCGTTTCCAAGCGGTTCCGCCGCCCGGGCAAGCGCGCAGTGAGGCGTGGTTCTTCTACCAGCTGGGCAAGAAGATTAGGGAGCGCCTCGCGGATTCGACTGATCCGCGCGACCTGCCAATCAAGTCCGTAACTTGGGACTACACCGAAGATGAACACGGCGATCCGAGCTCGGATGAGATTTTGCGGGAGATCAACGGTTACTATCTCGACGGCCCGAAGAAGGGGCAGCTCTTGCCTGCCTTTACAGAAATGCGTACCGATGGCTCCACCTCCGGCGGTTGCTGGATTTACACCGGTGTGTACAAGGACGGCATCAACCATGCCGCGAAGAAGGTTCCGGGTTCGGAGCAAAACGAGGTTGCTCTCGACTGGGGTTGGGTCTGGCCGGCCAATCGCCGCATCTTGTACAACCGTGCTTCCGCAAAGCCGGATGGAACTCCGTGGTCGGAGCGCAAGAAGTACATCTGGTGGGATGAAGAGCAAGGAAAGTGGGTTGGCGATGACGTGCCCGACTTCCCGTTGACGAAGCGCCCGGACTACGTGGCACCTGTCGACGCCATTGGCCCTGATGCCCTCGATGGCGACGATCCGTTTATCATGCAGGCCGACGGCCTAGGCTGGCTGTTCGCGCCGAAGGGATTGTCTGACGGCCCGCTGCCGACTCACTACGAGCCGCAAGAATCACCGGTACACAATGCGCTGTACAAGCAGCAGCAGTCGCCGACGCGTCTGACAATTAAGCGCGAAGACAACCTCTCCCGCCCGGAGCCGGGGGAGCGCGGTGCTGATGTTTTCCCGTTCGTCTTCTCCACCTATCGCCTGACGGAGATGTATACCTCGGGTGCGATGTCACGCCGCCTGCCTTATTTGGCGGAGCTGCAGCCGGGACTCTTCTGCGAGGTGGACAAGGAGCTGGCCGCCAAGCGTGGATTGGTCAACGGTGAGTGGGCCACCATCGTGTCCCCACGCGGTGTCATCGAGGCACAGGTTCTGGTAACGGACCGCATGGAGATGCTTACTATCAATGGTGAGGACTTCCACCAGATCGGTCTGCCGTATCACTACGGAGAATCGGAGACCACCGAGGTAGCCGGCGATGGCGCCAACGACCTGTTGGGCCTGACCCTGGAACCAAACGTATTCATCCAGAATTCCAAGGTGGGCGCGTGCGATATCCAGCCGGGCCGCCGCCCGCGTGGCGAGGCACGTCTTCAGCTCTTGCACGAGTACCAAGAACGAGCACACCTCACCGTGGACTCCGGCAACCGGATCCTGGATGTTGACGATGCCTTCAGCACTGAGAAAGCAGCTACCGAGGACAACACGGGTGATGATGCGACTGCTGGAAACGTCGCCGACTATGAAGGCAAAGAAAGCTAAGGAGGACCAATGGCTAATCTTTTGACCGAAAAGGCTGATAAGCACGGCTATGAGTCCTATCAGCGCATGGCTTTCTTTACGGATACCTCGATTTGCATTGGCTGCAAGGCCTGCGAGGTGGCGTGTAAAGAGTGGAACCGAAACCCGGTTGAGGGGTACGCGGTCACCGGTGACTCTTATGACAACACTGGTTCGCTGGGCGCCAATACTTGGCGCCACGTGGCCTTCATTGAGCAAAGCAACGAGCGTATTCAACAGGCTCGCGAGGAGGGACGGAAACTTGTTTCGCTAGGCATGCCCAAAGCTTCCGCCCCAAGCATGACCCCGGATACCGATGATTTCCGGTGGTTGATGTCCTCCGACGTGTGCAAGCATTGCACCAACGCTGGATGCTTGGACGTGTGCCCGACAGGCGCGCTGTTCCGTTCCGAATTCGGCACCGTCGTGGTCCAAGATGATGTGTGCAATGGTTGCGGGACATGCGTGGCCGGTTGTCCGTTCGGCGTGATTGAGCGCCGCGATGACGGCGGCGTGACGCTGAAGGCGGATAAAACGGCCACCGTGGACTACCAGGTTCCGGACCACGCGGGCGTAAACGTGTTGGCAAAGCTGAAGCAACTCAAGCCGCAGGGCCCCGACCATACACCGGGACAGGCCATGCCCATTAAGAATCTGGGCGTGGCCCAGAAATGCACCATGTGCTATGACCGCCTGAAAATTGGTGAGCAGCCTGCCTGCGCCAAGACCTGCCCGACGGACTCCATCCAATTCGGCCCCTACGAGGAGATGCTTGCCGCAGCGCGGGAGCGCGTGCGCGTCCTCCACGAGCAAGGGCTGACGGAGGCTCGTCTCTACGGAGCAAACTCGCAAGATGGTGTTGGGGGAACGGGATCAATCTTCTTGTTGCTCGACTCTCCTGAGGTTTATGGGCTGCCGCCGGATCCGCGCGTGCCCACGGCGGATTTGCCGCAGATGTACAAGACCGCAGCGAAAGCTATCGGAGGAATGGCGCTGGCTGTGGCCGGGGCATTCATGTTGGGAGGCCGCAAGTGAGCGAGTTTGATGAGTACCGCCCGCCGCAGGAGCCTAGGCGCAGGCGTGGCGGCGGCAAGAAGCGCCGGCGTGGACGAGTCGGAGCCGGCGCACAGGATGGTTCCAAAGAAGAGCGCATGGCCGAGGACTTCGAGTTCTCCTCGTATTACGGCAAGCCAGTAGTCAAGGCCCCGCCGTGGGAGTGGCCCATCGGCGGCTATTTCTTCCTCGGCGGCGTGGCCGGCGGTTCTGCGATGTTGGCCGCCGGTGCCCAGGCCACTGGGAACGCACCGCTGAAACGCTCGACGCGGTTGACGGCTTTCTCCGCGGCGTCGGTAGGTTCGGTCTTTTTGGTGCTGGACCTCGGCCGCCCAGAGCGCCTGCTCAACATGTTCCGCGTCTTCAAGGTGACCTCGCCGATGTCCATCGGCTCGTGGATCCTGGGCAGCTTCGCTTCCGCCGCGGCCCTGCCCGCGGTCGTGGAAGCGGACGAGCTGGTCGGTGGTGTGCTGCCGGAGCCGCTTCGCCGCCTCCTCAATAAGGCCGCGGGCCCAGCAGGCGCTGTCGCCGGCGTGCTTGGCGGACCGCTGGCGGGTTACACCGCGGTGCTGTTGGCCAACACATCAAACCCGACGTGGAATGACGCGAAGAAGCACCTGCCCTATGTGTTCGTGTCCTCGGCCTCGGCAGCGGCGTCGGGTGCTGTCATGGTCTTTACCCCGGTGGAGAATGCGGGCGCGGCACGAGCGCTCGGTATTACTGCCGCAGCGGCCGATCTGGCCGCGACCCGTGTCATGGAAGCGAACATGGAGCCTGAGCCTCTTCGCCCGCTGCACGAAGGCACGCCCGGGAAACTCATGAAGGCCTCTGAGGCGCTCATCGCCGCGGGTGGGGTGGGAACCGTAATCGCGTCGGCGACAAAGTCGCGCGCGGTGTCGGTGGTATCCGGCGTGGCGCTCATGGCGGGATCCGCGTGCACGCGCTTTGGCGTGCTCAACGCTGGGCTGGAGGCGGTGAAGGATCCGTCGACAAGCATTGGCCCCCAAAAGCGGCGCGCTGAAGCCCGCCGCAGGGCAGAGGGCCTCAGCCATTCGACGGTGACTAGCGGATAGAAATCCGTGCATCGCCCGGCACAGTCCGGCCAATGACTGGGTAGCCGGGAACCTCGCCGATGACGAGGAGTCCACCGGATGTTTGGGCATCGGCGAGGAAAATCAAGTCTTCCTCGCTCAAATCTGTGTCGAGGTGGGGGCGCACCCAATCCAGATTGCGGCGCGAGCCACCCGGGATGAAGCCATCCGCCAAGGCATCCTTGGCACCTTCAATCGCAGGAACAGCTGAGAAGTCCAGCTCTGCGCCTATACCGGAGGCGCGGCACATCTTGTAGAGATGGCCCAGAAGACCAAAGCCGGTGACATCGGTTGCCGCGCGCACCCCGGCCGCCACGGCTGCCGCAGAGGCATCCCGATTAAGCGCGGTCATGGAGTCCACCGCGGCCTGGGAGACCTCACCGGTGGTTTTGTGCTTGTTATTGAGGATGCCCACGCCAATCGGCTTGGTCAGCGTGATGGGAAGTCCAGCTTCGGCGGCGTCGTTGCGCAGGATTTTATCCGGGTGGACGATACCCGTGGCTGCCAAACCATAGGTGGGTTCCGGTGCGGTGATGGAGTGGCCGCCGGTAATGGAGATGCCGGCCTGAGATGCCACGTCCATGCCGCCGCGCAGAACCTCGCGCAAAATGTCGAGACCAAGCACCTCGCGTGGCCAGCCAACCAGGTTGATGGCGGTGATGGGGGTGCCGCCCATGGCGTAGACGTCGGAAAGCGCATTGGCAGCAGCCACGCGGCCCCAGTCATAAGGGTCATTGAGCATCGGCGTGAAGAAATCCGCGGTAGAGATGACCGCCAGGCCGTTGGGGATGCGCACGGCGGAGGCATCGTCGCCGTCGTCAAGCCCGACCAGCACGTTGGGGTCCGCGGTGCCCACGAGGCCCTCCACAGCAGACTCGAGTTCTCCCGGGGGAATCTTGCAGGCGCAACCGCCACCGGCGGCAAAGGACGTAAGTTTAATGTCAGTCATAAGTCCTACTTTAGCCCCGTGTAAGGTGAGCAGACGGAGGCGTACGTGTCCTGGTGGGCGCCCCGGTCTTCAAAACCGGTGAGGCCGAGCATCTCGGTCTGGCAGGTTCGATTCCTGTCCGTCTCCGCCATGTGCGCAGCTAGGAGGAACTTTGATGACTGACCCCCGCCGCTTTATCCCGAAGATGGATGAGATCCTCCAGTACCCGGCGGTGCAGGATGCCCACCACCGCCTGGCGCCGCACTCGGTGCGCGGGATCATCGACGCCGTGCTTGCCGACGCCCGCTCCGGCTCCCTCGCCCCCTCCCAGATTGAGGAGGAGCTGGCCACCAGGCTCGATGCTGTGCAGCCATATTCCTTGCGCCACGTCATCAACGCCACTGGCGTCATCATCCACACGAACTTGGGCAGGGCTCCTTTACCGCCGGCAGCGGTAGATGCGCTAGTGTCCGCGGCATCGTATACGGACGTTGAGATGGATCTGGACAGCGGCCTGCGCTCACGAGATAGGGGCCGCGCGGCCGTTGATGCGGTATTGGCTGCATGCCCCGGCGCGGAGGATGCGCTGATAGTGAACAACGGTGCCTCCGCGCTGCTGTTGGCTACGGCGGCCTTGGCCCCTGGCAAGGAAGTCATCATCTCCCGCGGTGAGCTCATCGAGATTGGCGCGGGATTCCGCTTGCCCGAGCTCATCGAGTCCACGGCCACCCGCTTGCGCGAGGTCGGCGCTACGAACCGCACTCACCTGGCGGACTATGAGCGGGCGATGGGGGAGGACACGGGAGCCATCTTGAAGGTGCATCCCTCCAACTTCCTGATCAGTGGGTTCACTTCTTCGGTATCGGTTGCTGAGCTTCGTGCGCTCACCGACTTGCCGCTCATCGTGGATATCGGTTCGGGGTTGCTTAGACCAGATGACGCGCTGCCGGCAGAACCCTCCGCCAGCGAGGCTCTTCGCGATGGCGCCGACGTTGTCCTCTTTTCAGGGGATAAGCTGCTCGGCGGCCCGCAGGCCGGGGTGCTCGTCGGTGCAAAGGAAGCGATTACTGCGTGCAAGAAAGATCCGTTGGCGCGGGCGGTGCGCATCGATAAGCTACGGCTCAACGCGCTCGAGGCCTCTCTGTCCACGCCCTCCAACGCCGTGCAGGACGCGCTCCACATTGATCCGCAGCGCCACCGCGAGCGCACGGAGAAGGTGGCAGCGGCAGTTGGCGGTGAGGTCGTCGAACACGCCGGACGCGTCGGCGGTGGCGGGGCACCCGAGGTGCCGCTACCGGGGTGGGCCGTGGCGTTGCCAGAGGAGTTGGCACGGCCGTTGCGGTTGGGTGAGCCTCCTGTGGTGGCGCGCGTGAATCAGGGGCGCTGCCTGGTGGATGTGCGGTGTGTGCCGGAGGCACAGGATGCCGAGCTCATCGCGGCATTGCGGGCGGTGATCTAGGTGTATGTAGTGGCCACTGCGGGGCACGTGGATCACGGCAAGTCGAGCCTGGTCAAGGCGCTGACGGGGATGGAACCGGACCGCTGGGAGGAAGAAAAGCGGCGCGGATTGACCATCGATTTAGGATTTGTGTGGACGAGGCTGGGCTCGGGCGCGGACGTCGCATTTGTCGATGTGCCGGGGCACGAGAAGTTCTTGGGCAACATGCTGGCCGGGGTGGGGCCGGCATCGGTGGTTCTCTTTGTGGTGGCGGCCGATGAAGGCTGGCAGGCGCAGTCCACCGATCATCGTGACGCGTTGCGTGCCCTGGGAATCGAGCACGGCGTGGTGGCGCTGACTCGTGCTGATAGGGCTGATACTGCCCGCCGGGCAGAGGTAGCCGCGCAGGTCAAAGCAGAACTGGCTGGAACAGCGCTTGCCGACGCTCCCGTAGTCGAAGTCTCGGCGAAGACCGGCGAGGGCGTGGAGAAGCTGCGTGCCGAACTGGACCGGGTTCTCGCCGGTATGCCCACGTCGGATCCGCAGGCGCGCGTGCGGTTGTGGGTGGATCGCGCCTTCAGCGTGAAGGGCGCTGGAACCGTGGTGACGGGAACGCTGGCGGCCGGGACGGTTTCGGTAGGCGATGGCCTTGAGCTCAGTGGGCAACGCGTCACGGTGCGTGGGGTGCACAGTGAGAACAAGGCAGTGGACAGCGCTGCACCCGTCACGCGCGTGGCGCTCAACTTGCGCGGGGTGGCTGCGGACCAGGTTCATCGCGGAGATGCTTTGCTTAGCCCTGGGTGCTGGCGTGTGCTCGACACCGTGGATGTGCGGCGAACGTTCGGTACTGACATGAGCGAGCTTCCGCAGAACCTCGTGGTGCACATCGGCACCGCGGGAGTGGGCGCGCGGCTGCGGCCTTTAAGAGGTGAGTTCGCGCGGTTGACTCTGGAAAGCCCGTTACCGCTTACTTTGCTCGATAGGTTTGTGGTGCGCAGTCCGGGCGGGCGGCACGTCGTGGCCGGTTTAGAAGTGGTGGATGTGCACCCAGCTGAATTAAATAGGCGCGGTGATGCCAAGAAGCGCGCTGTTGAGCTAGAAGCTTTAGAAGCAACGAACCCGGCCCAGTGGCTCAAGCGCTGTGGCTACGCGGAGCTGCGTGGTCTTGTGCGCGACGGCTTTTCTGTGGCAGAGAAGCCGGCGGGAGTCATTGAGTTCCGCGACTGGTGGATCGCCGCCAGTCAGGTCACTGCGTGGAAAGGGGCTTTGATTCAGGCTGTGGAAGCCCATGCCGAGGCGAATCCGCTCTCCCCGGGGCTGACGAAGGCAGCGGCCATGGATGCACTGGGACTGACCGAGCCGGCCTTGTTAGGCCTAGCGGTAGCAGCTGCCAAGCTCGAGACAGTTGATGGCGTGCTGCGCATGCCCGGGCAGACCGTCGACCTCGGCCCCGCGGAGAGGGGAGTGGCGGAGCTCGAGCGGCGACTGCGCGAGGACCCCTTTGCTGCCCCGGAAGCGGAAGACCTCAAAGAGCTGGGACTGGGACCGAAAGAGCTGGCCGCTGCTGAACGCGCCGGTCGCCTGCTCCGGCTGGCCAACGGTGTGGTGCTTCTGCCTTCAGCTCCGCGCGAGGCACTCGCCGTGGTCTCACAGTTGGAACAGCCCTTCACCCTCTCGGAGGCGCGCAAGGTACTTGGAACGACGCGCCGGGTTGCCATCCCGGTGCTGGAGCACCTCGACGCCACGGGGGCGACGCGCCTAGTCGACGGAAAGCGATTCGTGCGCGCGGCAGGGGCAAAGGAACCAAAGTAACGGCACCATTTGTGGCCGGATTTCGGAGAAATCCCAGGTCAGTGTATTAGGTTAAGCGCATAAGGTGCCAGTTAAAAGGTGTCTTTGGGGGACGCGAAGGCGCGTGGACCGGCCGGCAGCGGTGAGGCAAGGGGATCGGCCGGGGCAGTGAACTCCCAATCGGCATTGGGGTTGAGCACTGGCGGGATAGCAGGCTTGTTCGGGTCGATCGGCAACGGCGGGACTGCGGGGGCGAAGAGCTCGGCGGGGTCTATCGGAAGGTCCACTGCGATGCGGCCCGCGGCAGCATAAGCACGGGCGGCAAGGGAGGCACCGGATTGGGTGGCGGCCGCGAACGCGGCGGCCAGCGCTGGGGCATCGGAGAGCCCCGCGCACGGACCGAGGACGAGGTTGTCGTGGGTGGCGAGGACGGTGTCGTCGAGAAGCACGAGCGTCACGAAGAACTGTTCCGTGCCCATCGTGCGGAGCTGATATGCGGTGAGCTCGCCTTCCGCGACGCGAACAAGCGCGCCCTGTCCGCCGTTGAGCAGCGCGGTACCCGCCGGTTGGTTGTTGGCGGGAACCATCCACGGGTCGAGCCCCAAGGCGAGGGCGATCTCCACCTCACCGTCGACAATGTCGACGGTGGCATGCGTCGCCGGGTTCATCGCCGCCGTGCGCAGTCGATTCAGGGCGGGATACTCTGCGGACTCCTCGCCATCGAGTGAACCCAAGAAACCGAAAGCTGAATGTACGCGCCAGCCCCCGGTGGTGGGGTCGGGGAGCAAGGAAACGTCGACGAGCGCAGGCTCCTGCGCCAACCCAGGGATGCTCAACGCGGTGGAGAAGTTCACGTGCTCAAGAACCGCGACGTGCTCGACACCAAAATAAGAAGGAGCTAGCGGATACAGCGCCATAGTTGCGTCAGTCACCTCGTGGGTCAGATGGGAATCGACGGACTTGTCTCAAGCTTACGCAGGAGCCGGATCTCCGATACGGTCGATAGAAGACTTAAACAACAACATATCGAATAAGGAGTGAAGACCCATCACGGCTGATTCTCGTAGTTCGGTGAACAATACCGATCAGAGCAAGAAGCGTACGCGCGAGGCTAAGCGGATTCTTAAAGATATTATCTATCCGCACAACATCCATCCCGCCTTGGTTCCGGGCGTGTCCATCGAAGACCAAAAGGTGAAGTATGGGGTGGACAAACCCATTTTGATCGTCGTGGGCGGACTCATTGTGGCATTCGTTGCCTGGGGCGTCATCGCGCCCGAGCAGGTCTTTACCGCCTCCTCCGCGGCTTTGGATTGGGTCATGCGCAACCTGGGATGGATCTTTACTACGCTGGCAACATTCCTTATGTTCTTGCTCCTCATCCTCGCCTTTTCCAAATACGGAAAGATTCCCTTGGGCGTGGATGGAGAGAAGCCGGAGTTCTCTACTGTGAGCTGGGCAGCGATGCTCTTTGGAGCCGGCATCGGCATCGGAATTATTTTCTTCGGCCCCTTCGAGCCGCTGAGCTACTACCTGTCACCCCGGCCCGGCGCTTATGAGGCCGCCAGCGATGAAGCCGTCATGGGTGCGATGGCTCAAGCAGCAATGCACTGGGGAATCAATGCGTGGGCAATCTATGCCATCGTCGGACTGTGTGTGGCCTATGTGTCCTACCGCCGCGGGCGAGTGCCGTTGATGAGTTCTATCCTCATGCCGCTTTTTGGCAACCGCGAGACGGACTCCATGCCCGCGCGCATCATCGACGGGCTAGCAATCATCGCCACACTTTTTGGCACCGCGGCAACGCTCGGTATTGGAGCTTTGCAGATCGGTCGCGGCGTGGAAATCGTCAGCGGCTGGTCAACCACGGGCAACACGGCGGCACTGGTCATCATCATGGTGCTGTCCATCGGCACGATCTTCTCCGCGGTCTCGGGTGTATCGAAAGGAATCCGCTGGCTGTCCAACATCAACCTTGTCTTGGCGCTCGGGCTCGCGGTCTTCTTCTTTGTCGTGGGGCCCACCGCCTTCCTGGCCAACATGCTGCCCGCCGTCATCATTGAGTACCTCGATGAGATGCCGAGCATGCTCTCCGCCAACATGGGACAAGGCGAAGAAATGGTGTCATTCTTGTCCTCCTGGACCACGTTCTACTGGGCCTGGTGGGTGTCCTGGGCGCCCTTCGTCGGTGTGTTCGTGGCCAAGATCTCGCGCGGACGTACCATCCGCCAGTACATCTTGGGCGTCTTGCTCATTCCTTCCGCCATCATCGTGTGCGCTTTCACCATCCTGGGCGGCACGACAATCTGGCTGCAGCGTCGCGACGGAGATATTGCGCCCGATGGAACGATTGACTCCATGCCGCCTGCAGAAGATATCTTCTTCACCGTTCTGGACCACCTACCGGGGTCGCAGATCATGGCGCCGCTCGTGCTCGTCATGCTCATCGTCTTCTTCATCACCACGGCGGATTCCGCGTCCATCGTGAATTCACAGCTCACGCAACGCGGCAACCCGAAGCCGAAGCCCGGGGTCACCATCTTCTGGGTCATGTGCATGGCGGGAATCGCCGTAGTGATTCTTCTCGCGGGCGGCCGTAATGCGCTGCAAGGCCTCCAGAACCTCATCACCGTGACTGCATTGCCTTTCGCGGTCATCATTGTGCTCATGTGCATCGCGTTGATTCGGGAGTTGCGTCACGACCCCGCCGCGATCCGCACGTTCTATGAAGAACAAGCAGTGTCCAATGCCATCATCCACGGCGTCCGAGACCACGGCGATAACTTTGCGTTGGCCATTGAGCCCACAACGGATGATTCCGCCTACGCCACTGGCGCAGACTTTGATTCCACCGCGGTTGAAGTCACCGAATGGTATGCGCGCACGGATGAAGATGGACACGCCGTGGGCTATGACTATGAGACCGGCGAATACACCGACGACGACCCGACAGTCAAGGACGGCGAGTCACTTGCGCTACCGCCAGAGGACAGCACAGACAGGCTATAGTTTCCCACTATGGATCTAGCCACCATCGCCTTTGCTTTCAGCCTCGTGCTGTTGTCTGGCTTGTCGACGTCCATCGGTGCCGCCCTGGCCGTCGGCAAGCGCGAGCCCGGGCCGAAGTTTATGGCCGCAGCCCTGGGGTTGTCTGCGGGCGTGATGCTCTACGTCTCCTTTATGGAGATCCTGCCGCAGTCCCTAGAGAAGCTGGAAAGCACCCTTGGGGGAGAGGCCACTGCCACGTGGACGATGATGGCGGCGTTCTTCGCCGGCATTGCGGTCATCGCCATTATCGACCGCCTCGTTCCCGAGGAGATTAACCCGCACGAGCCGGCCACGACAGAGGAAGAAGCACGCCGCAAGAGGCTGATGAAGACCGGCATGTTCACCGCCTTCGCGCTGGCCATCCACAACTTCCCCGAGGGATTTGCCACATTTCTTTCGGGCCTCGAAGCCCCCGAGATTGCGATCCCCGTTGCGGTGGCCATCGCCATCCACAACATTCCGGAAGGTATTGCGGTTGCGGTTCCCTTGCGCAGTGCCATGGGATCGCGCACGAAGGCATTTTGGTGGGCCACGATTTCTGGGCTCGCTGAGCCTGTCGGCGCCATTATCGGATTCGCTCTGCTCATGCCGTTCATTGGCCCGATGACGTTTGGCATAAGCTTTGCCGTCATCGCAGGAATCATGGTGTTCATCTCCCTGGATGAGCTTTTGCCCACGGCGGAGGAGACTGGCGAACACCACTGCGCCATCTACGGCCTCATCGCTGGTATGGCGGTCATGGCAGTGTCCCTCGCGATGTTTATTTAACGCGCTCCGCGGTGGCCTTGACCGCCATGATGATGGTGACGATAACGGAGCCGAGAATAAAGCCGCACAACATGGACAAGCCGGTGTCCGCCAACCAGGCGAGCGCGCCATTGTTGATGCTCTCGGTCACGTGGTGGATGAAGCCATAGGGCTGCTCAGCGCCGAACTCGCTCAAGCCCTTGACCACGATGTGGCCGCCGACCCACAACATGGCGGCGGTGCCGATGATGCCGATGATGTTGAGCACGATGGGCATGCCCTTGACCAGGGCGGTACCCACGGCCGAATCGCCATCATGGCGCTTGAGCAGGGCGAGGCCGATATCGTCCATTTTGACCAAGAGCCCGACGGCGCCATAAACACCTAAGGTCAAGAGAATGCCGACGGCAACCAAGGCGCCGAGGCGCAGCCAGAAGGGCTGGTCCATGACCTCGTTGAGGGAGATCACCATGATTTCGGCGGAGAGGATGAGGTCCGTGGTGATCGCGGATTTGACCAGAGAATCTTCGGCGTCGGCGCCCTTTTCTTCTACGGTCTGCTCCTCCTCGCCGCGGTGGAGGATAGCATGGAAAATCTTTTCCGCGCCCTCGAAGCACAGGTATGTGCCGCCGCACATGAGGATGGGGGTGAGCGCCCAAGGAGCGATCCACGACAGGATGAGCGCAATCGGCAGGATGATGACGAGCTTGTTGATGAGCGAGCCCTTGGTAATCCGCCAAATCATCGGCAGCTCACGCTGCGGTTTGACGCCTTGGACGTATTGGGGCGTGACAGCGGCGTCATCGACGACGACTCCCGCTGCTTTCACCGAGGTCTTTCCGGCCAATGCTGTTACGTCGTCGACGCTGGAGGCAGCGGAGCGGGCGATCAGGGCGACGTCATCAAGCAGGGCAAAAAGGCCACCGGCCATGGCTCACTTCCTTGTGGTGTAGGGGTAAGTGTTTACCCTAGGTTACTCGGCAGGAACGAGCTCCACATTTTCTGCCCAGGTAAGTTCCATGCCCAGCGTGCGCAGCCAGCTCATGGCGTCATCGCCGTAGCGCGTGATGCCCTCGACGGCGGTAAGCGTGCGCTCCATGGCGCGCTCGGCCTCCTCGGCGCTGATGAGGCCGTTGGAGGTTGCGGCGGCTAGCTCGTCGATGTCGAGCACATCAACCGGCTCGCCGGAGGTGGAGACCAAGTCGACATAAAGATCGCGGGTAGTCCACACATCACCGTCGACGTCGATATCAGCGACGTCGATGTAGAAATCTTGGTGGACATCCACGCCCTCGCGGAAGTGGAAGATATTGGCGCGCAGGCCCAGCTCCGGGAGCAACCAGGATTCAAGGTAGCCGAAGCGCGGGTGGTTGGCGCCGCGGGCCATGTAAAGGCCAAAGTCGGTGACCCGGTAGGTGTCTACCTCCCGCTGAAAACCTTTCGGGTCGACGTTGATGTTGTCGGGGGTGTTAAAGGTTTCTTGCTTGACTGGGTGCAGGTCAGTGCTCATTAGTTAACCTCGAGGTAAGCCGCGGTAGGTGGGAAAGAACACGAGGATTCAGCAGTGTTGACCGCACCGGAGAGGACCGCCACGACGGTGCCCTTGCCCGTTGCTGCGCGGCCCGAGACCGTGGTCGGCCCATCGGCGTTGATGCCGTTGTTGAACAGGGGAGTGATGCCGAACTGGAAGGTATCCAGGTTGAACCACTGGACGCTCATGGCACCCTGCTGCTCAGCGGCGGTGGGGGTGCCCAGCGCGGTGAAGAGGAAGACGGTTTCTCCTTCGCCTGCGCCTGGGGCCGGCATATCGGTCGGGCCAGGCACGGCGATGGCGGAGCCCACCGAATCGCCCTGCCCGCCGATGCACTGCGCGGAGACCGTAGGCCAGTAGAACTGGCGGAAGCCGGGGTTGTTTCCCTCCGGCATGGCCACACCGCCTTCGCCGCCGTCACCGGCGGAGAAGTTAAGGGCGGTGAGGATGGCGCTGCGGGCCTCCTGTGGGATCCATGGCTGTGCCGCGAAAGCGCGAACACGCTCCTGCGTCTCCGGGGTGGGGCGGCCGAGGCTGTCCAGCGGGTTACTGCTCTGTGGAATGTTCACCAGCGAGGAGAGGTCGGGGGCGCCGGCATGTGCTGGCGTGATGCTGAGGAAGCCCATCATCACGGCAGCAGTTAGTCCGGCGACGCCACGGCGGGCGGAGCGGGAAGAGCGCTGTTCGGAAAGGGCCATGGATAATCCTTGTGTTTGGGTAGGGGAACGTGGCGGCAGGAAACTAAATCACATGCGTCACAATAGTATCTGCTGCCACAATATTCACTTTTTTGGCGTAGTCAACTCTAAATAGAGACCTACTGTGCGGTATGTCGGCTGTTGATACCAATCTGTTACATCGCGCGCTAATGCGTGCGATGCGCACGATGCTGCACATGAAAGAGCTAGAGAGTATATTTAAGGGCCGTTCATACCGCTAACGCATCTTGCTTTAAAGGAGCACCCCACACGTGAGTAATACTGAGTTCCGTAACGTAGCCATCGTCGCACACGTTGACCACGGTAAAACCACCCTCGTCAACGGAATGCTGGAGCAGTCCGGCGCTTTCGGCGACCATGGCGAACACTCGGACCGCGTCATGGACTCCAATGATCAGGAGCGCGAGCGCGGCATCACCATTCTGGCGAAGAACACCGCCATTCACCGCAAGGGCCTGGGCAAGGACGGCGGGGACCTCATCATCAACGTCATCGACACCCCGGGCCACGCCGACTTCGGCGGCGAGGTCGAGCGCGGTATCTCCATGGTGGACGGCGTCGTGCTGCTTGTCGACGCCTCCGAAGGCCCCCTCCCGCAGACCCGCTTCGTGCTCACCAAGGCACTGGAAGCCAAGCTGCCGGTCATCATCTGCGTGAATAAGACCGACCGCCCCGACGCCCGTATCGACGAGGTTGTCACCGAAGCGCAGGATCTTCTGCTGGAAATCGCTGCCGGCCTCGAAGATGAGGAAGCAGCCGCTGCCGCCGAGGAACTCTTGGACCTGCCGGTTCTCTACGCTTCCGGCCGCGAGGGCAAGGCCTCGACCGAAAACCCGGGTGACGGCAATGTTCCTAACGCCGACGACCTGCAGGCGCTTTTCGACGTCATCTACGAGGTCCTCCCTGAGCCCTCCGCCAAGGTCGACGCCCCGCTGCAGGCCCACGTGACCAACCTGGACTCCGACGACTTCCTGGGTCGTATCGCACTGCTGCGCATCTACTCCGGCACCATCAAGAAGGGCCAGCAGGTGGCCTGGATGCACTACGACGACGAGGGCGAGATGCACGTCAAGCAGGTCAAGGTGGCCGAGCTGCTGCGCACCGTCGGCTTCGAGCGTCAGCCGGACACTGAGGCCATCGCCGGTGACATCGTGGCCATCTCCGGTATCTCCGACATCATGATCGGTGACACCATCGCCGACGTCGAGGATCCGAAGCCGCTGCCGCGCATTAAGGTCGACGAACCGGCTATCTCCATGACCATCGGCGTGAACACCTCCCCGATGGCAGGCCAGGGCGGCGGCGACAAGCTCACCGCCCGCATGGTCAAGGCCCGCTTGGACCAGGAGCTCATCGGTAACGTCTCCATCAAGGTGCTGCCGACTGAGCGTCCCGATGCTTGGGAGGTTCAGGGCCGTGGCGAGATGGCACTGTCCGTGCTCATCGAGAATATGCGCCGCGAGGGCTTCGAGCTGACCGTCGGCAAGCCACAGGTGGTGACCCAGGTCATCGATGGAAAGACCATGGAGCCCTACGAGATGCTCACCATCGACTCCCCATCGGAATTCCAGGGTGCTATCACCCAGCTGCTGGCCTCCCGCAAGGGCCAGATGCAGTCAATGGATGTCCGCGAGGGCGACTGGGTGCGCATGGTCTTCCGCGTCCCAGCGCGCGGCCTGATCGGTTTCCGCACCCAGTTCCTGACGGAGACCCGCGGTTCCGGTATCGCTAACTCCATCTCCGATGGTCTCGACGTGTGGGCCGGAGACATCAAGGCTCGCCCGACCGGCTCGCTCGTGGCCGACCGTTCCGGCCAGATCACCGCTTATGCTCTGCAGCAGCTGGCGGACCGCGGTGACTTCTTCGTGGAGCCGGGCATGGAGGCCTATGAGGGCATGGTCGTCGGTGCCAACAACCGTGATGAGGATATGGACATCAACATCACCAAGGAAAAGAAGCTGACCAACATGCGCTCCGCCACCGCCGACGCCACCGTCACGCTGGCTAAGGCCAAGACCCTGTCTCTCGATGAGGCATTGGAGTTCTGTGGCACCGATGAGTGCGTCGAGGTGGGCCCGAAGGTCCTGCGCGTGCGCAAGGTCGAGCTATCTGCCACCGACCGCAAGCGCGCGACCGCACGCGCTAAGCAGCTCAACAAATAGGCCGCTGTGGGCGTCGCCAAGCGGCGCCCCACCGCTAGGACCACCTGCCCCGGGGTATTAAAATAGCGCGGAAGAGTTTTCCGGACGTAAAGGTTGTGTGGAGTGGACCGTTTCCTGCCCCGGCTCGGAGTCATTCTCGCAGCCGCCGTGCTGACTGCATGCCAAGCCAATCCCGGCCCGCCGCCGGTGGTGGACGAGGACGATCGCAGCGCCACGCCCACGAACTCAAGCACCACCGCCCCGCCGCCGGAGGCAGCACCCGAGGAAGACACACTGCCGAAGCGCAGTACCGTGGCCATCGGGGTCGACCCGCTGCGCGGCGGGCTCAACCCGCACCTCGTGGCGAATAATTCGGAGCTGGTCAACCAAATTGCGGAGCTCGTGCTGCCCTCGGCTTTCCACGGGGACCAGATGGACACGGATGTCCTCGAATCCGCCGAGGAGATCGATGCTCCGGGCAGCATTGCAATGCGGGTGCGCTACACCATCGCCGCGCCAGCACAATGGTCCGATGGGACGCCGATCAGTGGCTCCGACTTTAATTACTTATGGTCCCAGATCTCGCGCACTCCGGGTGCTAAAAACGTGTCCGGCTACCGGGCGATTTCGGCCGTGCGGACTTCCGGTAATGGGCGAGTGGTCACCGTGGACTTCGACCACCGCGTGGAGGATTGGAACAAGCTTTTCGCCCACCTATTGCCCTCCCATGTGCTGGAGGACAAGGACTTCACCTCGGCCTTAGCTGAGGGTATCCCAGCCTCTGCTGGACGTTACCTCGTAGAAGGGATGGATCGCGGGCGAGGGATTATCACGCTTAACCGCAATGACCGGTTCTGGGGAGAGGATCCCGCACATATCGACGTGATCCAATTGCGCGCTGTGCGCGATACCGCACAGGCGGTGAACATGCTGCGCTCGCACCAGATCGGGTTTGCTGACTTCACCCCGCAGCAGACCACCCTGGAGAATTTGAGCCTGCTCAGCAACGTCAATACCGGTGTGGTGACCCGGCAGCGCCAGCTCCGCCTGGAGATGTCGGCCGCCGAGGGCGCTCTCGAGGAGCAGCCGCAACGCCGCGCTTTGGCTTCACTGCTCAACACCGACCAGCTGGCCCGGCTTGCCACCGGCCGCGCTGCGGAGCTCGAACCGGGGGAGAACCCCTTCGATAGCAACGCAGAACTTGCCCCGCTGCGCGAGCGTGCGGGCCGCAAACCCGTGCGCATCGCCGCGGATCCCCTCAATCCAACTGCCCTGGCTGCAGCCACCACCATCGTGGACGTGTTGCAAGCCAAGGCCATCGACGCGGAGCTCGTCACCGAACGCCCGACCACCATTACTTCTGACTTGCTCCCGGCTGGCAAGGTAGATGCCGTGGTGGCGTGGGACGAAAACGGCAGCGATGCGCTGAGTTTGGCTAACTACTTCGTGTGCGCAACGCCCACGCGGCCTGCGGCAACGCAGTCGGAGTTCTGCCCTGAAGAGTCCGCGAAGACTGCTACCGATATTTTGTCGGGAAAGCTCGATTCAGCAGCGGCTCAAGAGCAGGTGGAGCACCTCAACAAAGAAGAAGTTCTCTTCGTCCCGTTGCTTAATGAGGTGCGAATCCACGCTTTGGGCAAGGGTATTGTTGGCCCCGGACAAAGCATCAAGGACTGGGACTCCGGTCTGATTAGTGCACCGCAGTGGAGGAAAGACGATGAATAAGGATCTCACCGGCTACCGTGTCGTGGCCGTTCACGCGCACCCGGATGATGAGGTGCTCTTTACAGGCGGCACGTTGGCGGACTTGTCCGCGCGCGGTGCGGAGGTCACCGTGATTACCGCGACGCTGGGGGAGGAGGGCGAAATCATCGGTGAGCCCTACCAAGGCCTCGCGGAAACAGATCAGCTGGGAGGGTTCCGCGCTTGGGAGCTCAAGCACGCGCTCGATGCCTTGGGCGTTGAAGGAATCCAGCTGGGCGGCTTCGGGCATTTTCGTGATTCCGGGATGGAAGGTTCCCCCGCCCATGATCACCCGCGGGCCCTGGTCAACCGTGTGGAGGAAGCAGCAGACCTGTTGCGCGGCCACCTTGAACAGCTGCGACCGCACGCGGTGCTGACCTATGGTCCGGACGGTGGCTACGGTCACCCAGACCACATCGCCGTGCACAAGGCCGTGCACACGGCCGCCGCGCCGGAACAGCGCATTTGGTGGGCCGTCTTTGAGCGTGCCGCGCACTATCGCGGCCTCGAGGCTGTTACTCCTCCGGATGGCTGGAGCCTGCCGGACAAGACGTACCTGGACAACTTCACCAACGCCGGCTGCGACGTGACCTACGCGCTCAGCGACGCAGCACTTGCTGCCAAGCGCGCCGCGATGCTGGCCCACGCCACGCAGATCTGGCTTGCCGACGGCTCTCTCACCACCGTCAACCCCCACGCCGCCCAGGCGGGTCTTAAGGACCCCGCCCAAGTCCCCGCCGCCTATGCCTTGTCCAACCTGCTCACGATGCCGCTGCTGCGCCAAGAGTTCTACCAGCTTGGTCAGGGAGAGCCACAGGATTCATTGCTGGGGGAGAAGTGAGCGAGCGCGCCATTCGCACTGATTTCTCCCGGGGCGAACAGATAGGTGGCTTGGTGTGGCTGGTCTTGGGAGCGCTCTGCTCGCTGACCCTCGAGGTGGTTTATCTCACCGCGCGTCTGCCGTGGCCCGGCGAGTCCGGGATGGCCTTTCCCATCACCATCCTCATCGCCTTCTGGTTCAACGGGGTGTTGACCCGCACAGCGCGTCTGTGGAGTGAGAATCCCTACATCGCAGGCGTGCCAGGACTGGCCTGGGTGGGCGGTTTTCTCGCATTCATGCTGGGAGCCGCCATCGGGGATGGCAGTCTGCTGGCCAATAATATTCTCAGCCTGCTGCTGTTCGCTGCGGGAATCGCGGGCAGCGTTTGGCCATTTTTCGCCTCGGAGTAGCATACTGTTATTCGTAGAAAACCCGTGACACACAGGAGTTTAAACACCTTATGACTTACACCATCGCGCAGCCCTGCGTCGACGTGATGGACCGCGGCTGCGTTGAAGAGTGCCCGGTCGACTGCATCTACGAGGGCAAGCGCATGCTCTACATCCACCCAGACGAGTGCGTGGACTGCGGCGCCTGCGAGCCGGCTTGCCCGGTGGAGGCCATCTTCTACGAGGATGACGTCCCGGATGAGTGGCTGGACTACAACGACGCCAATGCCGCCTTCTTTGATGATCTCGGCTCCCCGGGTGGCGCGGCAGCACTTGGACCTCAGGACTTTGACGTCCCGATGATCGCTAAGCTCCCGCCCCAGAACCAGGAGTAGAGCATGAGCCGCACGCCGCTTGGACAGACGCTTCCGGATTTTCCGTGGAACTCGCTCGCCGGTGCCAAGAAGAAAGCCCAGGCGCATCCGGACGGGATCGTTGATCTATCGGTGGGTAATCCCGTTGATCCAGTTGCCCCTGGCGTGCAGTTAGCGCTGTCAGCAGCGGCCGAGGCTCCCGGCTATCCGCAGACTCAGGGCACTCCGGAGCTGCGCGAGGCCATCGCGAAGGCACTTGAGCGCCGCTACACCATGAACGTGGACGCGGTGCTGCCGGTCATCGGCACCAAGGAGGCTATCGCCTGGCTGCCCACTTTGCTGGGCATGCGCGGTGAGACCGTGGCTTTCCCGACGGTGGCTTACCCCACCTATGAAGTCGGCGCCCTCTTGGCCGGTGCTAAGCCCCTGCGCGCCGACGAGGACTTCCAAGATGCGTCGCTCGTGTTCATTAACTCGCCGTCGAATCCGACGGGCCGGGTGTTGGGCGTCGAGAAGCTGCGTGAAATCGTCGCCTGGGCGCGTGCGAACAATGCCATCGTGGCCTCGGACGAGTGCTACATGGGCTTGGGTTGGGACGATGAGAACCCGCCGGTGTCCATCTTGGACCCGCGCGTGACCGATGGCGACAATACCGGGCTTATCGCCATGCATTCGCTGTCCAAGAGCGCGAACATGGCCTCCTATCGCGCCGGTTTCTTTGCGGGCGATGCCAAGCTCATCGCCGAGCTGCTGGAGCTGCGTAAGCACGCAGGGCTCATTGTTCCAGGCCCCATCCAGGCGGCCATGGTTGCCGCGCTTGACGACGACCCCTCCGAAGCCCTCCAGCGCCAACGCTACGCCGCGCGCCGTGTGGAGCTCATGCGGGCGCTGACTGGAGCTGGTTTTAGGATCGAGCACTCCGGGGCTGGGCTCTACCTGTGGGCAACGCGCGGTGAGAACTGCCGCGAGACCGTCGACTGGCTGGCCGAGCGCGGCATCCTCGTTGCACCGGGTGATTTCTATGGCCCAGCGGGCGAGCAGTTCGTGCGCATTGGCCTCAACGGTACGGACGAGCGCATCGCGGCGGCGGTGGCGCGCTTGGCTGAGTAAGTGGCCTTTCGCCCACCTGCGCGGGAGGGGATTAGCCCGCGCAAGGTGATGCTCACTGGAATCGTGCCCGCCACACCTACCTATTGGGCAGGTGAGGCGGGCGATTCCGCGTTTTCTCCTGGCACTCGCTTGGAACCAGGCACTCTACTTCCTGGCCCTACGCTGGCGTGGTATCACCCCTCGGTACCTTCCGAAGAGCCCATTCCCTTTGATTACCGGGTGGTATATGAGGACGGGGACCTGATAGTCGCGGACAAGCCGCACTTCTTACCCACGACGTCGAATGGGCGCATCGTCCGCGAGACGCTCCAGACACGCTTGCGCGTGGACTTAAATGAGGACTTCATCGTGCCGCTGCACCGGCTGGACCGGTTGACTTCGGGGTTGGTGCTGTGCTCGCGCAATCCCCGCACGCGCGCTGCGTATCAGCAACTCTTTCAGAAGCGTGCGGTGGTGAAGCACTACCGGGCTCAGGTGGCCGCGCCCTTCTCCTTCGGCGGCACTGTACGGCTGGGTATGCGGCGCGTGCGTGGTGAACGCCAGGTCCGCGTGGATTCCACCGGTACGCCTACGGTGACCCGCGTGTGTGCTAGTGGAACGACTGCCGATGTATGGCCGCTCACCGGCCATACCCACCAGATCCGCGTGGTACTTAACCACCTGGGACATCCGATTGTGGGGGATGATACTTATCCCGTGGATCGAGGCTTGGATCTTTATGATTTCTCCACGCCGCTGCTGCTTTCCCATGTCGCTTTGAGTTTTAGCGATCCAGTTACCGGCCGCAACCGGGAGTTTCAGCTGTGAGATTGGGCGCTAATGCGGCGTGCGTTTTAGTTTGTGCTGAATGAGGGACTAAACTCAAACGAAGTTTTATTCATCATATTTGAGCATTTTGTACGAAGGGCGTGTCCATGGCGGATCTGAGCTTTGCTCGCTTTGCCTCGAATTTTGGCCAGTTCATTAAGTTCGGTCTGGTTGGCGGTTCGGGCGCGTTGGTCAATATTGCAGTTTCAATCCTGGCCGCAAAGTGTGGATTGTCCTGGTTCGGCGCTACGCCGCATGACGCGATGTTCAACCTCTTCGGCACCCAGTTTCACGTGCGCTGGTTCATGCTCTTTTCCACCATCGCCTTCCTCGTTGCGAATACGTGGAATTACCAGCTCAACCGCATGTGGACTTTTAAATCCGTTAGCAAAGTCTCGTGGTTGCGGGGTTTCTTCCCGTTCCTCATTACGGGCATTGGCGCGTATTTGGTAACTCTTGCTGTGCAGTACTTGCTGATGAATCCGACCTCGCCGTTGCAGCTGCCGCCGCATATTTTCGACGACTCTACCGGCTTCCGCACGATGTACTACTGGGCCAATGCCATTTCAATCGTGGTAGCCATGCCGATTAACTTCATCTTCAACAAGCTGTGGACCTTCCGCTCGAAGCCCAAGGCGCCGGTCGTGGTCCACGAGACGGAACCGGCTTAAAATCGACCCTTCGCCCCGCCTGCCCTTCGCGCTCACCAGCGACGGCCGGTGGGGTCTTTTCGATGCTGCGGTGAGCGGGAAGGGGGGCGTCGGCAAGCAGATGCTCCCTTCGCGCTCACCGGAAACACGACGAGGCAGCGCTCCATCGCCCTGGTGAGCGCTTAGGGGTAATTGGTGGAAATGCCTCCTTCGCGCTCACACGCGTCCAATAGATTCGGTAGCTACTGCTGCCGGTGAGCGCGAAAGGGCGTGTTAGCGGTTTGACCGGTGAGATGGCGGGATGAGATGCACTTCGGCGCTTGGTTCGACGTGGCCCTATTCTCCCTTGGCGCTCACCGGCGCCTGCAAAATAGAGGAACCCGCCGTCCGCGGTGAGCGCGAAGGGCGGGATGGAGGAAGGTGGGCGGGGAAGAGCTGCCTAGTCGTCGAGCTCGGCGTCGAGGCGCTCTTGGTCGCGTTGGTGCTGGCGGCGGCGAAGGAATGGCGTGAAGATGATGGCGGCGGTCACGCCTGCCCCAGCGCCAACCAAGTAGGAGGTGGAGTCCGGTGCGTAAGCGTTATGGGCAATTCCGACGAACATCACAATGAGCGGGATGAGGTAGACGGCCATGGCGGACCAATTACGGCCAACAGATGGGGTAGCGACTCGTTTGCGCAGCCACGCCGTGCCGAAGAGATTGCCGATGATAGACGGCGCGATGGCGAGGAAGCACAGCATGCTCATCTGACCAGGGAGGACCCAGGCGAGGATGGCTGCGGCGACAAGCTCGAGGAAGAGTTTCGGGGTAGCGCTGATGGCATACGCCTTGTAGAAAGTTTCGCGTTCGTATTCGTCGCGAGAGGCGCGTTCGATCTCGTTGAGGGTGTAGTTGGCCAGGGCGTTAATCATGTTGTTCATCTCCAAAGACTTCTTCGACGGTTTTTCCTAGTTCGCGGCAAATCCCGAGAGCTAGGTGCACAGATGGGGAGTAGTTGCCGCGTTCGATATTGGCGATAGTTTGGCGGGACACGCCCGCCTGTTCAGCGAGGTCAGCTTGAGACATCTCGAGCCACCGACGCCATTTGCGAACCATGTTTTGGTGCTCGGCCATCTGGTCTCCTTTACGGTGTGTCGCGTTTACATGTCTTAGTGTAAAGACAACTTGCCAGTAGAGCAAGAGTTACATGCAAACATGCCATGTCCAGTAGGGCTGCATCACCACAGCCGGCAGCTTCGGTTTACGGCCTTTGAGCTGTTCAAGTGTGGTTTTGATGAGTAGAACTGCATCGTCGAGGTGGTAGCGGATATCGTCGGCAGTAAAGCGCAAAACCGTATAGCCATGTGCCACTGCGGCGTTCTGCTTCGAGCGGTCTGCTTGAAAAGCGCGACTATGTTTGTGGTGCTCCCAGCCGTCGACCTCGACTATGAGCTTGCCAATCTTCAAGTCAAAGCGGTAGCCCGCGATGAGCGCATTGTGTTCAGGGAAGATTCCGTCCGTGCGCAGTCTTCGACTGAGCTGGCGCTCCGGCACGCTGTCTGTGCCGATGGGCGTGCGACGGATAGTTTCCTTCAAGCGTTGTGGGACTCGCCGCATTCTCCGCCGGTCATCTTCGAGGCGAGCAGGGCCTGTCTTGCCGCGATAATGCTCTTCCAGCAATTGACCACACGCTGCGGCTATTCGCCGCGCCGCCCAGAGAACCTGAATGACCGGAAGTCCGTTGACCAGGGTTGTGGCCGAAAGCCGCGAATGCGTCACCCGAAAGCTCTTCCCCTTGAGCGTTCGCGGCCCCTCGGCCTCCAGCGGAAACGTCAAATTCCGCCCCAAGTGAATCTCCTGCGCGGTCTTACCCGTGAAATGTATTCGACTCAGCCCGTGAGCCAGAGCTTGTGCCACAGCTAACGGCGACCACTCATCGCTATAAATCCCCCGATGCACGCGAAACAGCTTTCCCGCGCGAAGCTTCCGCCGGATTGCCTCCTTGCTCAACCCCATCTCGCGCAGCTCTGCGGTAGTCCATGCCTTCATGAAACTCAAGGTATGCAGTGCTTGGCGACGAGTCGATAGTCAATTCTCCGCCTGTGGATAACCCTGCCTCAAAAGCCAGATTTTGAGGGTTTATGTTGACGCGTCGTCTTCCTGTCTAGCGCATTCCCTATCGTTTGGGCTTTGCAGTGTTCGGATCGCCGCATCGATTCGGCGTTGTCGACCAACACAGCCCCTTAAATCCCTCCGCGCCCTTGGCGCTCACCGAGCTCGCTGATTAGCTGCTAGAGCTTTCGGCGGTGACCGCGAAGGGCATAGGCTTGGTCGGGAATTGCATCGGTGAGGTTGGGAATTGCATCGAGCGCCGTTCGGGTCCACCTACCTTTTGCGCTCACGGGGCAGGCGCCTGTCATAGTCCGCCCTTCGTTGGTGAGCGCGAAGGGCGCTTGCTGGGGTGACAGCTCATGCGGCATGCCCTTGGCGGCCACAGGGATCGAAGAAACGGTGCTACGCAGTGCGCCGGTGAGCGCGAAGGGGGTGGGGTGGCTGCGAGGAGGAGTGAGGAAGGGACGCGAAGGGAGTGGAGCGGCAGCGGGAGGGGCGGCTAGCGGGCCTTCAGCGCCTCGGCTGTCGGTAGCGGCAGGCGCGCGGTCGGGGAGATTCCGCGGGCCTTAGCGTTGATCACGCCCGCGACAGCGAGCACAGCGAACATGGCGGCAGCGGAGTAGAGCTGGATGCGGGCGGAGGCGTCGCTAAGCATGAGCACTGCGATAGCTGCAAAGAGCGCCAATGCGAACCACGTGAGGTAGGGGTAGGCCCACATGCGCACCGGCAGTGGGTGGATGGCCTCGAGCCGGGGGCGCAGGCGCAGCTGGCTCACTGCAATGAAGACCCACACGATGAGCAGCGAAGCACCAGCGGCGTTCAGCATGAAGGACAGCAGCCATCCGGTATCCGCATAGTTGAGAACAACCATGACTGCGGAGAGGATGACCGACAGCGCAATGGCGGCAGTCGGCACGCCGCGGCGGTCTGTCGACGCGAAGAGTTTGGGGGCTTCGCCGCGGCTAGCCAGCGAGTGCATCATGCGGGAGGAAGCATAGATCTGCGCGTTGAACGCTGAGAGTAGCGCGAGCACGATGACCACTTCCATGATGGCCGCAGCACCAGGGATTCCAGCCCGGTCCAAGACCATCGTGAACGGAGACTCGGCGGCAGATTGCGCGGAGCCGAGCGAAGAGTAGGGCAGGAGGAAGGTGATGACGAGGACGGAGCCCAAGTAGAAAACCGAGATGCGAGTAATGGTGGTGCGCACCGCGTTGACAAGGGACTTCTCGGGGTCCTCGGATTCCGCTGCGGCAATGGCGACGACCTCGATGCCGCCGAAGGCGAAGGCCACGGCGAGCAGACCGGCGGCCACGCCGCCGAGGCCGTTGGGCATGAAGCCGTCGGCAAGGAAGACGGACGTCCCGATGAAGGTGTGGCCAGGAAGCAGCCCGAAGATCAGCAGCGCACCGATGACAAGGAAGGCAATGATGACGGCGACCTTAATGAAGGCGAACCAGTACTCGAACTCGCCGAACAAGCGCACACGCAAGAGGTTGATGGTGCCAAAGAGCGCCACGCAGATGGCCGCGGGGATCCACGGCGGGCAGTCGAACCATGCGCCGATGAAACCAGCAGCGCCCGTAATTTCCGCGCCGAGGACGGCGACGGTGGCAAGCCAATAAATCCAGCCCTGTGTGAAGCCTGCCCAGCGTCCGATACCGTGCTCGGCGTATTCAGAGAAGGAACCGGAAGCGGGGATGACCGTGCCCATCTCACCGAGCATTTGCATGACCAAGATGGCAAGGAAGCCAGCGATGAGGTAGGCCAAGAGAACCGCGGGACCGGCGGCGGAAATACCTACGCCGGTGCCTAGGAAAAGACCGGCACCGATAGTGGAGCCCAGCCCCATCATGGTCAGGTGGCGGACTTTCAAGCCGCTGCCGAGTGAGCTAGGAGAGGAATCGTTTTGAGCAGTCACCTTTAGCATTGTAGGCAGCTGCCAAGGCGTTTGGGCATAAAGGGGCGATTTTATAGCGCTTGTGCACAATGCGGAGGGCTTAAGTCCACGATCGCGAAAGGCCCCCGCAGAAACGGGGGCCTCAAGCAACAGCGCTTAGTTCTTGTGCAGATCCTCGTTGAGGGCCACAGCCTCAGACTTCCAGTCCACGGCCTCGACGGCGCCGGTGACGGAGTTGCGGCGCAGCAGAACGCCGGAGACGCCGGAGAGCTTAGAGCCCTTGACGGTCTCGCCCTCGGACAGGCCTAGTGCCTGCGCAATCTTGCCAAAGACCGCAATCTTGGTGCCGGCGGTGACGTAGAGGCCGGCTTCGACGACGGAGTCGTCGCCAAGCGAAATGCCCACGCCCGAGTTCGCGCCGAGCAGGCAGCGCTCACCGATGGAGATGACCTCCTTGCCGCCACCGGACAGGGTGCCCATGATGGAGGCGCCGCCGCCGATATCGGAGCCATCGCCCACGACGACGCCCGCGGAGATGCGGCCTTCGACCATGGAGGCGCCCAGGGTGCCGGCGTTGAAGTTGACAAAGCCCTCGTGCATCACGGTCGTGCCCTCAGCCAAGTGGGCGCCTAGGCGCACGCGGTCGGCATCACCAATGCGCACGCCAGACGGGACGACGTAGTCCACCATGCGCGGGAACTTATCCACGGAGTAGACCACGACCGGGCCGCGGGAGGCGAGGCGGCCGCGGACCATCTGGAAATCGGCAACCGCGCAGGGGCCGTAGTTGGTCCACACCACGTTGGCCAGCTTGCCGAAGATCCCGTCCACGTTCAGGCCGTGAGGCTTGACTGCGCGGTGAGAGAGCAGGTGCAGGCGCAGGTAAGCGTCGTAGGTATCGGCGGGTGCTGCGTCAAGGTCCGCAATCTTAGTCTCCACGGCGATGCGGGCGACGCCGCGCTCCTCATCGGGGCCAACCAGGTCAGCGAATTGCTGCGGAACCTCCCCCAAGCGCTCGGTGCCGCTGGCGTCTACAGAAATATCGGTGTGAACTGCCGGGAACCAAACGTCCAGGACGGTGCCGTCGTGGGTAATGGTTGCCAGGCCGCGTGCGGATGCTGAAGTCATAGGCTCACACCCTAGCAGCTACGCCTCTGTCGTGCGCCGTGAGTTACCCGGTAGTAGGTGAAAGATCACAACCAGGGCCACGGTCAGGATGAGGACGGCGAGGACTTGGTTGCGGGCGGAGGCGTCGAAAAGCATAAGAATTGTGAGGCCGACCAGCGCTAGGGCGGTGAGCCACGGCAGCCACGGGAAGCCCGGGACGCGCAGCGTGGTGAGCTCGCCGTTGGCCTGCATCTGTGGGTGCAGCTTGATATAGGAGGCCACGATGAAACACCAGATGACCAGCAGGCAGCCGCCAACCGCGTTGAAGAGGAAGGCCAACAATCCCGGCGGGTTCCAGTACTGCAGCACCACCGACGCAAAGGCGAAGATGATGGAGAGCACCACCGCAAAAATGGGGGAACCGGAGGCGTTCGTCCGAAGGAAGATGTGGTGCGCGCTATGGTCCTTCGCCATGTCATAGACCAGGCGGGAGGTGGCGTAGATCTGTGCGTTGAAGGCAGAGAGCAGCGCTAGGGCGATGATGGCTTCCATGAATCCCGCAGCGAAGGGGATTTTCGCGGCGGCGAGGACCAGTGTGAACGGCGAGTCCGCGGCGACGTCGGCGTCCTGGATGGAGCTGAAAGGCAAGGCCAGGGTGATAACCAGGATGGAACCGATGTAGAAGACCATGATGCGCACGATGATGGCGCGCACCGCAGTGGCGACGTTGTGCGCTGGATCCTCGGACTCGGCAGCGGCAATGGTGACCAACTCGATGCCACCGAAGGCGAAAGCCACGGCGAGCAGGCCGGCAGCAAAACCGGGGCCGCCGTTGGGCAGGAAGTTCTCTGTGAAGTTCTGTCCTGCCAAGGAGAGGTCCATTCCGGGCAGGATGCCCAAAGCCATGAGCACACCGACGCCCAGGAAGGCCACGATGGTGGCCACCTTGATAATGGCGAACCAGAATTCGAATTCGCCGAAACCACCCACGGCGGCAAAGTTGACCACGGCGAAGAACACCACAGCCACCAAAGCCGGTATCCACGGATCGACCCCGAACCAATTCGAGATAATGGCCGCAGCACCGGTAATCTCCGCGCCCATCACCATGACCAGCATGAACCAGTAAATCCAGCCCAGAGTGAACCGCGCCCACGGCCCAAAAGCCTGTCCTGCATAAGTGGAGAACGCGCCCAGCGAAGGGCGTGCGGCGGCCATCTCTCCGAGCATCCACATCACCAAGGCGATGAGCGCGCCGGCCACCGCGTAGGAGATGAGAACGGAGGTGCCGGACACCTGAATGCCTAGGCCCACGCCCAGGAAGAGCCCCGCACCCACCGCGGATCCGAGACCCATCATGGTGAGGTGGCGGGTTTTAAGTTGTGTGGCCGCTGCCATAGGGTGATCACCTTCAACGCTATTGATTGTTTGTAATGGGAAGTACTTTACGCAATGCGCTGAGCATCCGGGGGCGCTAGCATGGCGGGTTGTGACTTTAAATCTCTTCTCCGATCCTATCGAGCTCACTAAGGCCCTGGTGGATATCCCGAGCCCTTCCCATCACGAAGAGGCGATCGCCGACGCCGTCGAGGAGGCCCTGCGCGATCTGGACCAGGACACGGTGGAGGTGCAACGCTATGGCAACACCGTGTGTGCCCGGACGAACCGGGGTTTTGAAAGCCGCGTGGTCCTAGCCGGCCACATCGATACCGTTCCTCTGGCCGATAACGTCCCCCACACCATGTCGGAGGACGGGGAGATCATGTATGGCTGCGGCACCGTGGACATGAAGTCGGGCATGGCCGTCTACCTCAACGCTTTTGCGCAGCTATATAACTCCGACGAGCTGAAGCACGATCTCACCGTCATCGCCTACGAGGGCGAGGAGGTTGCCACCGAGTTCAACGGCTTGGGCCACCTGCAAAAGGATCACCCGGAATGGCTGAAGGGGGACCTCGCTCTGCTGGGGGAGCCTTCCGGCGCCATGATCGAGGCCGGCTGCCAGGGCACCATTCGCGTGCGCGTTACCGCCCACGGCACCCGCGCGCACTCGGCCCGCGCCTGGCTGGGGTCCAACGCCGTCCACACCTTGGTGCCGGTGATGCTCAACGTGGCCAATTACCAGCCGCGCGACGTGGAGATTGACGGCTGCACCTACAAGGAAGGCCTCAACATCGTCCACCTCGAATCCGGCGTGGCCACCAACACCATCCCGGATGAGGCCTGGATGTTCGTCAACTTCCGCTTCGCCCCGGACCGCAGCTCCGAGGAGGCGCTGGCGCACCTGATGGAGGTCCTCGGCGAACACGAGAACATCACCGTGGAGGTCGATGACATCGCCGGTGCCGCCCTGCCCGGTTTGGGTCAGCCGGCGGCACGCGCGCTTGTCGACGCCGTCGGCGGCAACGTCCGCGCCAAGTATGGTTGGACCGACGTGGCCCGCTTCTCCGAGATGGGGACCCCAGCCGTCAATTTCGGCGCTGGTGACCCAGGCTTTGCCCACAAGAAGGACGAACAAGTGCCCGTCACCCAGATCGCCGAAGTCTCGACCGCACTCTTGAACTACCTGAAGGGATAAGACCACCATGACGCCTGAGCAACTGCGCACCCTGCGCGGACCTCTCCTCGTGCGCACTGCTGGAGAGCAGTCTTCCACCTTTGACCAGCGCCTGCTGCAGTCCGGCGCGGATCACGAATGGCAGCATGCCGATCCCTGGCGCGTCCTGCGCATCCAAGGCGAGTTCGTGGATGGTTTCGACGCCCTGGCCAAGCTGCCGAAGGCCGTGACCGTCTTTGGTTCCGCTCGCACCCCGGAGGAGGATCCGAACTACCAGCTAGGTGTGGCCTTGGGCCGCCGCCTGGTAGAAGCCAAGTATGCCGTCATCACCGGCGGTGGCCCCGGCATCATGGAGGCGGCCAACTGCGGCGCGCACGAGGCCGGAGGGTTGTCTGTGGGCTTGGGCATCGAGCTTCCGCACGAGCAGGGCCTGAACCCCTACGTGGATCTGGGGCTTAACTTCCGCTATTTCTTCGCCCGCAAGACCATGTTCCTCAAGTACTCCCAGGCCTTCATCTGCCTTCCCGGCGGCATGGGCACCATGGATGAATTCTTCGAGGTCATGTGCATGGTCCAAACCGGCAAGGTGACCAACTATCCCATCGTGCTCATGGGTACTGAATACTGGTCCGGTCTGGTGGAGTGGATGAAGAAGACCCTGGCCGAGGGCGGGTTCATCAACCCCGAGGACCTCGATCTTTTCCTGGTTACCGACGATATCGATGAAGCCGTCGCCCACATCCTGGCCGCGCACAAGGTCATGTCGGACAAGCGCCTGCGGGAGCAGGAGAGCAAGTGACCCAAGCGCACAACCTCGCGCGGGTCATGGCGATTGTGAACCGCACCCCAGACTCCTTCTACGACAAGGGCGCCACCTTCGAGCTCGACCCAGCAATCCAGCGCGCGGAGCAAGCGCTTGACGACGGCGCCTCCATCATCGACATCGGAGGCGTCAAGGCCGGCCCGGGTCAGCATGTCGACGCCGCCGAGGAAATCGAGCGCGTCGTGCCCACCATCGCGGAGCTGCACCGCCGCCGCTCAGAGGCGCTGATTTCCGTGGACACGTGGCGCGCTGAGGTAGCAGAAGCGGCTATCGCCGCCGGTGCTGGTCTGGTCAATGACACGTGGGCCGGCTGGGACCCCGAACTCATCGAGGTGGCTGGCCACCACAAGGTAGGCTACGTGTGCTCGCACACCGGTGGCGTCACCCCGCGCACCCGCCCGCACCGCGTGCACTTCGATGATGTGGTTGCCGATGTCATCAGCGAGACCACGCGGCTGGCCGAGCGAGCCGCCGACCTCGGTTGCCCGGAGGAGCTGACGTTTATCGACCCCACGCACGACTTCGGCAAAAACACCTTCCACGGCTTGGAGTTGCTGCGGCGCATCGACGAGATCGTGGCGACCGGCTGGCCGGTGCTCATGGCATTGTCGAACAAGGACTTTGTGGGTGAGACCCTCGACCGCGCCGTGGACCAGCGCGTCGCGGGCACGCTGGCAGCGACGGCATGGTCGGCGGCACGGGGCGTGGCGGCCTTTCGGGTCCATGAGGTGGCCCCGACTCTCGACGTCATCCGCATGACCGCCGCCATCCAGGGCCAGATAGCTCCCTTGGCCACGACGCGGGGGCTAGCCTAAGCCATGACCGACAGCGTTTCTGTGGTTATCCCTGCGCTCAACGAGGAGCGCACAGTCGCGCACGTGGTGCGTGCCTGCCTGGCGGATGAACCTCTAGAGGTCATCGTCATTGATGCGGACTCGAGCGATGAAACTGTGGCTGAGGCACAGGCGGCAGGGGCTCGGGTGCTCAATTGGCGCGAGATCCTGCCTGAGAAGCCCCGACCCGGCAAGGGTGAATCCCTCTGGCGCGGCGTGGCGGCAGCTGAGGGCGACATCGTTGTCTTCATCGATGCGGACCTAGAATCCGCCGCGCCCGGAATGGTCACAGCGCTCAGCGAGCCCTTCGTGGATCCGCACGTCCAGCTGGTTAAGGCCCGCTATGCGCGCAGCCTGAACGGCAAGCCCACCGGCGGCGGGCGCGTGACCGAGCTGACCGCCAAGCCGCTTTTGCGACATTTCTTCCCAGAGCTCGCATACATTGACCAACCACTCGGCGGCGAATACGCCTTAAGACGCGCGGCCGCCATGGAGCTGCCGTTCGTGGAAGGGTACGGGGTGGAAGCGGGCCTGCTGATAGACGTCGCCAAGCGCTATGGCCCCTATGCCCTCGCCGAGGTTGACCTGGGCACCCGCACCCACCGTAACCGACCATTGGAGGAGCTGGCCCCGATGGCCGATGTGGTTGCGCGCACCATCCTGTCCCGTGCTGGCGTGGTTGGGCCTGTTGCCCAAAGGCCACCATTGCTGGGTAGGATTTAGCGCATGATGTCCTGGATTCTTCTTATCGTGGTGCTCATTGCCCTCATCATCATCGGCACGTGGGCGTGGGGAAGCTTCGTGGGCCGGGGGCCTGTCATGGGCGCTCCCGACAAGGCCGTGGATACCGATCGAGAGAATCTTCGGGCCCTCGAGGAGGGGCGCTTCGATGACCTGCGCTTTGACGTGGTTGCGCGCGGCTACCGCCAGGACCAAGTGGATGCCCTGTTGGCGGCAGTGGAGCGCCATTGGGGTGCCAAGGCGGCGTCATCGGGCGAACCTTCAGAACCTTCGGTTCAGGCCTAGGCCGAGCCTACAGCGACGAGTCTGCCGCCGGCGGCCGAAAAAGAGCTAGACTAGAAGGACGTACAAAATACAGTCGAAGGAGACTCAATATGGCAGCGATGAAGCCCCGTACCACTGGTGGAGAGATGGAAGCGGTAGAGGAGTCCCGCAAGATCGTCATGCGCATTCCTTCTGACGGGGGTGGACGCATTGTTATTGAGCTCAGCAAAGAAGAAGCAGCGGAGTTGGGTTCACTCCTCGTAGCAGTTTCTAGCTAGTCTAGGGAGCATGCTTTCACATATCGTCGATATTCTGGCCGATCCCGCCGATGGCAGCGCCCTTGAGGGCGCGGATGATTTTTCCCGCCTCGTGTCGGAGACCGGCCATTCCTATGACGTGGCCAAGCAAGGCTACGTCACGTTGGCAGCTGGTGCGGGTCTGAAGCATCAAGGTGACGATGCCGCGATGGTCACCGCCCGTGAAACCTACCTGGCGATGGGGCATTTCGCGCCCTTCGTGGAGGCAGTCACTGGAGCGGTGCAGGATTCTTTGGAGAGTCAGGACGCGGCTCAGCAAGCAGGCCTCAATGAGGACACCGCCCCCTCGCTCCTGGAGGTAGGCGCTGGCACGGGTTACTACCTGGCGCACACGCTCGATTCGATCGAGGGCGCTCGCGGCGTGGGCCTCGATATCTCTACGCATGCGGCTAAACACCTGTCAAAGTCGCACGAGCGCGTCGGCGCTGTGGTTGCGGATGTGTGGGAGCGCCTGCCCTTGAAGGATGATTCAATCCATGCCATCTCGGTGGTCTTCGCGCCGCGCAATCCGGCGGAGTTCCAGCGCGTTCTCGCACCCGGCGGGGAGGTCATCGTCTTGACCCCGCAGTCCGGTCACCTGGATGAGCTGCGAGAGCCGCTGGGAATTCTCGGCGTGGAAGAAGGCAAGGTGGATCGCCTCTACACGCAGGCGGAAGGGTTCCTTAAGCAGGCAGCGGATCCGGTCGATATTTCTTTCCCCATCGTCTTGGACAAGGCGTCCATCGCCGCGCAGGTAGGGATGAGCCCCTCGGCGCGCCACATTAGTCCGGAAGAGCTGGCAGAGCGCATGGCCTCCTTGCCGCAGACGTTGACTGTGACGGCCCACGCCCGTCTGGATCGTTTGCGCTCGGCCTAACTCATCGCTTGCGCTCGGCTTCTCATTGCCAGCCCTTGCTTTTCAGCCCCGGGGAACGGCCCTTCTTTCTTCGGAACGTCCCTTTTCTCTCCGGAACGACCCTTCGCGCTCACCGGCAATGGGTCCGTCGGAAGTTTTTAGCTCCTCCGTGAGCGCGAAGGGCGGGGCGGCCTGTGATGCAACCACCCCTGGGCCTGTTTGCTCACTGTGATCTGGAGCTTGCGCTGACGCGCTGGCTATTTCGCTGAACCCTTGCCTCGAAGCCACCCATCGAATTCTCCCTTCGCGCTCACCAAGAGCCTCAATCAGCCGTCATGACCGCTCCCGGTGAGCGCGAAGGGCGGAAGGGGAGCGAGTGGAACTGATGAGGCATGCGCGAGAAATGATGACCGCGAGCGCAGCGGCGCAACGTGGCCACACAACACAGTGGGCCCGCACACAAAAGGAGGCCCGGTTACCCCGGGCCTCCTTCTATGATCGTCGTTCGATGCTCTTAAGAGAGCTTGGTGCCCTTCCTGTTCCAGGACTGCTCAATAATAGCCTCGCCCTCGGTGCTGATTTCGATAGCAGAGCAACCACCCTCGAAGTAGACGCGGGAGCTCATGGCGACCAATCCGCCGTCTACGAACACCTCAACGCTGGCACCATCCTGAATGACGGTGAGGGTATCCGAATCGCCCTCGGCCAGCTTGGCCACTGCTGGCGCGGAATCCTTGAAGTAGTTGTCGAAGGACTTCGACATGGAGCGATCCAAGCTGATTTCCTCGCCCGTGTGGCGGATGACCGCAGCGGCGTCACCGGAGCCGTCCTTCAGCGTGACAGTCACGCTCGAGCCCGCCGGTACCTCCAATACACCTGTCCAAGACCGTGCGTAGTTCGAGAGCTTCACAGCATCCGGCAGCCCCTCCGCCGGAGTCTGGTAGAGCACACCGCCCTGCAGCGTGACTGCACGTGGCAGTGACAAGCTATTAGCCCAGTCCTCAGCCTCCCACGTGGGGTGCTTGGTAGCGTCATCACCGCGGCCATTGCCATTGAGCAGGCCGAGGATGACTGCGCGGTCGTAGCGGCGCTCCTGCGGAATCGTTCCGGTCGTGGTGTTGGTGTTGCGTGGCCGGGAGAAGTCATGGCCATAGTCCACACGCTGGAAACCTCGTGCCACGGTGAACACGGTGCCGTCGAGGCGGCCCACGATGTAGCCAGAAACGTCGCGGCCCTCGCGCTCTAAGGTGACGAAGAGGACATCGTAGATTTCCCTATCTACCTCGTCACGAAGGCGCACCAAGCGCGGTGACACCACCGGCGGGATGGGGGAGGTAGCCGGGACCTCGCCGTCTTCAAAGCCAGGGTCGCCGTCGAAGCTCAAGGGCCCAAGAAGAGTCCAAGATTCGCCATTGGGGCTGTCCAGAATTACCGGCATCGGGGCATCGGAATGACCGGTCAGCGCCAGCATCAGCCAGCCATCGTGTCCCTCTTCGCGGTCTTCCTTGGCCCAATCCGGGACCACGGAAGGCGAGCGGAAGCGGTCATAGTTGGTGTGGGCGCCCACGGCCTCCCCAAAGCGGACGACATCCGGATCGAGCGCAGAAGGGTCATCAGACACGATGCATTCATCGGCGTAGTCGGTATACCGCGCCAAGCGCACGCTGGTGCCCACCGAGGTCACCGAGGTGAAATAAAGGTTGAGGGCGTCCTTGCCCTCCGCCACTGAGCCTGCGCGTAGTGACAGCTCGCCACCGACGGGGGCGAGGACGTCGTCGCAGTCCAGCCACGCGAAGGCTGTTTCCTCGGAGGTGGAATGGCCCCAGCGCGCAGGCTGGCCAGCGTCAGGGCGGTACTGGTGGAACAAGTGCCAGGTATGACCGTCCCGGACGATTCCTGCGGGGGCGTCGAGGATCCCGCTATCGGGAACGAAGTGAAGTTCTGGGCGATGGTGCGTTTCTTTATGCGTCACGGCAGTCCTTCCTACATTAACGAGCGGTAAATGTCCACGGTCTGCTGCGCGATGGTGGCCCACGAGAAGTCCTCGATGGCGCGCTGGCGGCCCGCAGCACCGAAGCGTTGTGCCAGCTCTTTATCGGCAGCAACGCGGTTCACGGCGGCGGCAATATCGGCCTCAAAGGTCGCGTCGTCATCTGCGTCATAGTTGACCAAAACACCAGTTTCGCCGTCGACAACGACCTCGGGGATGCCGCCCACATTGGACGCCACCACGGCGGTGCCACAAGCCATTGCCTCAAGGTTGACGATTCCCAAAGGCTCATAAATTGAGGGGCAGACGAACACGTCGGCGCCGGAGTAGACCTGCTTAATTTCCTCGCGCGAGAGCATGTCCTTGACCCAGAACACGCCGTCACGCTGGGCGCGTAGCTCCTCCACGAGGGCCTCGGTCTCCGCCGCAATCTCCGGCGTATCGGGTGCGCCGGCACACAGCACAAGCTGAATGTCTTGGTCAAAGTTCTGGGCGGCTTTCAGCAGGTGCTTCACGCCCTTCTGTCGGGTGATCCGACCCACGAAGGCGGCGATGGGACGCTGCTTGTCGACGCCCAACTTATCCAGCACCGCCGACTCACCCGGTTGCCATACCTGGGTATCGATGCCGTTGAGGACCACGTGGACCTTGTCGGCGTCGATGCGGGGGTAGGCATCCAAGATCGAGTCTTTCATTCCGGCCGACACCGCGATGACGGCGTCAGCGTACTCCATGGCGTTCTTTTCCGACCACGAGGAGATCTCATAGCCACCACCAAGCTGTTCGCGCTTCCACGGGCGGTGGGGTTCGAGCGAGTGTGCGGTGACCACGTGGGGGATGCCGTACAGGCGGCTGGCAAGGTGCCCACCCAGTCCCGTGTACCAGGTGTGGGAGTGAGCCACATCAATATCGGAGGCGGCGTTGGCCATGCGCAGCCCTGTGGAGAGTGTCTGCAGCGCGGCGTTAGCCTCCTTCAACGAGGGATCAACGCCATGCACAAACACATCCTTCTCGTCGCGCTCAGAACCCATGCAGTGAACTGAAACATCGATGATCTCGCGCATGAAGCGCGTGAGCTCTGCAACGTGGACGCCCGCTCCGCCATAAATCTCCGGCGGATACTCCTTAGAAAAAATTCCGGCTCTCATAATCGCCAGAATACGGATTATCCACAGCTCGCGCTAAACCTTGAGAGGCCATGTGGCACGTTGGCCCGCGGGGGCGGCGAGAGGTCATCAAAAGGGGGTAAAAACAAGCACTCTTCGACTGCGCGATCCAGAAAACGTCTATAGATTGGGTGATGTGAGAAGCCTTCCAAATGTCCTTGCCATTGTCCTTGCCGGCGGTGAGGGAAAGCGCCTTTTTCCTCTGACGGAAGACCGCGCTAAGCCCGCCGTTCCGTTCGGCGGTTCCTATCGCCTGATCGATTTCGTGCTGTCCAATCTTGTCAACGCCGGATTCCTCAAGATCGCGGTGCTGACCCAGTACAAGTCCCATTCTCTGGACCGCCACATTTCCCAAGCGTGGAACCTGTCTGGACCCACCCCGCAGTACATCGCTTCCGTTCCGGCTCAGCAGCGTCGCGGTAAGCGCTGGTACAACGGTTCCGCCGATGCCATCCTGCAGTCGCTGAACCTGATTTATGACGAAAAGCCGGACTATGTCATCGTCTTCGGCGCCGACCACGTCTACCGCATGGACCCGGCCCAGATGGTGGAAGAGCACATCGCCACCGGTCTCGATTGCTCGGTAGCGGGTATCCGCGTCCCGCGCTCGGAGGCTTCCGCCTTTGGCTGCATTCAGGCGGATGGGATGGGCACGATCACGGAGTTCGTCGAGAAGCCTGCCAATCCTCCGGCGACCCCGGATGATCCGAACATGACCTATGCCTCCATGGGCAACTACGTCTTCACCACGCAGGCGCTTATCGACGCGTTGCTGGAAGACGAAAAGGATGAGGATTCCGCTCACGATATGGGCGGCAACATTATCCCTTACTTCGTGCAGCGCGATCAGGCGCACGTCTATGACTTCATGGCTAACGAAGTTCCCGGTTCCACGGAGCGTGACCATGGCTACTGGCGTGACGTCGGTACCATCGACTCCTTCTATGAGGCGCACATGGACATGATTTCGGTGCACCCAATCTTCAACCTGTACAACCGTTCGTGGCCTATCCACTCCACGGATGATTCCAACTTCCCGCCGGCGAAGTTTGTGCAGAACGGTATTGCGCAGTCCTCGATGGTGGCTCCGGGTTGCATCGTCTCCGGCGGCACGGTGCGCAACTCCGTCTTGGCTTCGGACGTGCACGTGGCGGATGGCGCGACGGTGGAAGGCTCCGTCATCCTGCCGGGTGTGCGCATTGGCCGCGGTGCGGTGGTCCGCCACGCCATCCTGGATAAGAACGTGGTGGTCAGTGATGGTGCCATCATCGGTGTGGACCGCGAGCGCGATGAGGAGCGCTTCAAGGTCTCTGAAGGTGGAGTCGTGGTTGTCGGCAAGAACGTAAAGGTCTAAGCCGCAAGACAGCGAAGGACACTAAGCGGGCGTGCGGGTGGATTGAAGTCCACCCCACGCCCGCTTTTGTGGTGCTTGGTGGACTAGAGCTTCGTGATGAGCGTCAGACCCGCGCCATAGGGCAGGCGTGTGACGGCCGCACCCTCGAGGGAGCGGGCGTATTCGTCGGCCTCGCGGGCGGCGGCGGTGTCGCGGTCGGTGCGGGAGGGGTCGGCCACGGTGCCGTCGAGAAGCGCATTGGCCAACACCAAGGTGCCGTGCTGATGGAGCAGAGGCCAGGCGGCCTTGAGAAGCGCAGGCATGTCGAGGGCGGGGACCTCGGCGTAAATCACCTGGTATGTGTCATTAGCCAAGCGGCCCATGATGTCGAGGGGGCGGGAAGGAAGGAAGCGCCCGCGGCTAGGGGAGTAGCCGGCATCGCGGAAGGCCTGCTTAGCGCTGGCCTGGTGCTCGGCCTCTGGGTCAATGCATGTCAGGATTCCGTTGTCCGGCATCCCCGCCAACAGGTAAAGGCCCACGACAGAGGCAGCGGGGGTAATCGCCACCGCTTGGGGGCGGGAGGCGGTACCGGAAGAAACCGCGGCGAGCGTGCTGAGCAGTTGGCCGGTGGCCTCATCCGGCGAAGGAAGTCCGTACTCCTCCGCGTGGGCGCGGGCGGCGGCGAGTACCTCAGAGCTCTCGCTGGTGGATTCGATATAGGTTCGCATTGCGTCATAAGCCGTAGTAGTCACAATAGAAAACCATAGTGAACTCGCTGCAGCTGCGCGCCGAGAATCGCCCGCGATTGTCCTCTCCGTGTGGCACAAGAAGCGCATGTAAGAGGAGTGACGGATTCACAGGCTGCTCACAGTGCGCTGGCTGGAGTTTCGGCCCGCACTATAGAATGATGATCGTCATGACCACACAGCAGCGCAGTGTTGAGCCCGCTCAAAGCACTCGTGATTCTTCTTCCACCGTCAGCTCTTCCGAGAACGCAGAAGCCCAAGAGCTGACCGGAACCGCAGCGTTCGACGCTGGCCAGGGTGATATGCCCTCTTGGGGGGAACTCGTTGCCGAACATGCTGATGGTGTCTACCGTTTGGCCTACCGCCTCTCCGGTAACCAGCATGACGCTGAGGATCTTACGCAGGAGACTTTCATGCGTGTCTTCCGCTCTTTGAATAAGTACCAGGCCGGAACCTTTGAGGGCTGGCTGCACCGCATTACCACGAACCTCTTCTTGGACATGGTCCGCCACCGCTCCAAAATCCGCATGGAGGCCTTGCCGGAGGATTATGAGCGTGTCCCCGGCACTGACATGACCCCGGAGCAGGCCTACTCGGTGGCTAACCTCGACCCGGCGTTGCAATCGGCACTGGATAACCTTGCACCTGACTTTCGTGTTGCGGTGGTGCTCTGTGATGTCGTTGGCATGAGCTACGACGAAATCGCCGAAACTCTCGGCGTGAAGATGGGTACCGTGCGCTCTCGAATCCACCGTGGCCGCTCCCAGTTGCGCGCCGCATTGGAAAAGGAAGCACAGACCAACGCGGACACCCGCAGCCTGCTGCGCACGCGCTAGACTGGGCAGCGTTTAGCCTTAGGACTGCGAAACTCGCAGCTAAGTGAAGGTTTAAAGCACGCGCTGAGTTGAGGTGACGTTGAGGTGAAGGAATCAGGGCATAAGAAGTCCTCGGGGGATCAGGAGCATGGCCACTCCCTAGGCTTGTCCGGATTCTTTACTGAGGCCCAAGCCAAAGTCCGCGATAAAGCCAAGTCACGCGCTCAGCGCGCGGATACGATTGGCCACTTGGGGCCCGAGGCGGTCGTCGCCTTTGTCGACGGTGAAATGCCGGCCAAGTATGCCCACCGCGTGCGCGTTCATCTCGTGCACTGTGCGGAGTGCCGTGCGGACATTCACCACCAGCGCAATGCCGCCGAATGGATTCGGGAATGCAGCGTGGATTCCCATGTCAAGGCGCCGGATTCCCTCATGGCTAAACTTGCGGGTATTGCTAATCAGGGCGCTGGGCCTGGGCCGGACGCGGAGATGCCCGCCCATCGGCCTCGCCAAGACTTCCTTGACAAGGTGGAGATGGTTGTGCGCGCCATCCGGCATAACCAGCGGGGCTGACTTATAAGCCCCGAAGCCTTCCGCGCGCCCGTCGCCCTGTCACCATTAGCGAAGTAGTTAAGATAGTTTCGTGTTTTCCTCAATTGGTTGGGTAGAGATCCTCGTCATCGTGCTGCTGGGTCTGGTGATCATCGGACCTGAGCGCTTGCCCGGTGTGATTATGGACGTGCGTGCGGCGATTTATGCGGCGCGCAAAGCAATTGCCAACGCTAAGGCGGAGCTCAACGGTGAGATGAGCGGTCTCGGCGCGGAGTTCGATGATCTTCGCGTACCTCTGAGCCAGGCGGCGGAGTGGACGCGCATGGGGCCGCGCGGGGTTATCACCAAGGCGCTTTTCGACGGCGACGAGTCCGCCTGGGACGATTTCAACCCGAAAAAGATGGCTGAGGACATCAAGAAGAGCACCAGCCCGTACGAGCACGACGCAGAAGTAAACAACCAACCCGCGCCGCAGAGACCAGCGCAGCCCGCGCCACAGGAGAACCCCGCGCGGCCGACGTTTGATTATTCGCAGGTCTACCCGGACCTGGGTGCGCAGCAGTCCGTGGAAGAGCGAGCGACTAACAAGAAAACGACACAGCCCCCGCGCGGCGGGAATGAATCCGCCGGCGAGGGCAGCTCCTCCTGGGAGGATGTCACCTAAGGCCCGATTAGTTCTTGCGGGTCACGCCCAAGCCGAGCTTCTTGCCCACGAGGGAATCGGAGCGCACCGCAATGGAATCCGCCACCTTGGTGATGGCTTGCGTAGCGGGGGAGTCGGGCGCGGAGATGACGATGGGGGTTCCGGCATCGCCAGCCGCGCGCAGGCTTGGATCGAGCGGGATGCTGGCCAGCAGGGGAACCTCGTGGCCCAGCAGTACGCTGAGGCGCTCGGCTACCACGCTGCCGCCACCGGAGCCGAAGATATCCATAGTGGAGCCGTCTGGCATGACCATCGCGCCCATGTTCTCGATCACGCCGGCTACGCGCTGGCGCGTTTGTTGCGAGATGGAACCGGCGCGCTCGGCCACCTCGGCCGCGGCCGCCTGCGGGGTGGTGACGATGAGCAGCTCGGCGTTGGGGATGAGCTGGGCCACCGACAGGGCCACGTCACCAGTACCCGGTGGCAGGTCCAGCAGGAGCACATCCAAGTCACCCCAGAAGACGTCCGCGAGGAACTGCTGAAGGGCTCGGTGCAGCATGGGTCCGCGCCAGACGACGGGCGCGTTACCCTCCACGAACTGGCCAATCGAGATGTGCTTGATGCCGTGGGAGACGGGGGGAAGCAGCATTTCGTCGTCAAGCACTGTGGGGCCCGCCGTGGAACCCAGCAGGCTGGGCACGGAGTGGCCGTAGATATCGGCGTCCACGATGCCCACCTTGAGGCCCTTGTTCACCAAGGCAGCCGCCAAGTTCACCGTGACGGAGGACTTACCCACGCCGCCCTTGCCGGAGGCCACCGCGAAGACGCGGGGGGTGGACTCAGGCTTGGCAAAGGGGATCTCCGGCTCGGCTTGCCCGCCGCGCAGCTTCTGTTTGAGCTCCTTGCGCTGCTCGTCGCTCATCGGTGTCATGGAGATGGTGATCTCGCCGACCCCGTCTAGTTCGGAAACCGCCGCGCGGGTATTGGACTCGATGGTGCTCTTCATCGGGCAGCCCGCGATGGTGAGATAAAGCTCGATATCCACGTCCGAGCCGGTGACGGTCACGGACTTCACCATGCCGAGCTCAGTGATGGGGCGACCGATTTCTGGGTCATCGACGCGGGTGAGCGCGTCGCGAACGGAAGATTCAGTAATAGCGCTAGTCATAACCCGCACCAGTCTAGTCACCCGTTGCTGAGGAGAGCCACACCGCGTCAGGGCAATGGGATGTGTAAAATTCAGCCAGATGCTGCGCCTGAAGCGCTGCAGCTGCACAGTAGTGACATGTTGTGGTTTATGTCCTGCCCCATGTCTGGTTTAAGAGAAAGAATGCGCCCTATTTTGATGCCCCGCGAAACCTCACGTTCCCGAACCTTCTCCCGCGTTGCTGGGGTGGCCTTGGTGGGGGTTGTGGGGGCGTCGCTCAGCGCTTGCTCGGGATATGAGCCCAAGCCAGATCCCAAGCCTGTTGCATCGGCGCCAATCACCATCATGATTGACCCGACATCCCATGCGCAGCGTGTTTTGGCGGAAATCTACCGCCAGACCCTCCGCGATGAGGGGCGTGCGGCCACCGTTTCCCAGGAGCCAATGATGGTCCGGCGCGGCGGTGAACACGTCAGTGGGGTAAGCACGAACGGTAACTTCTTTGTTGGCTGTACGGGCGAGTTTTTAAACATCTACAACCCGGTGGAGGCCCGCGAGATTTCAAAGGATTATGTGGCCGCCAAGGATGAGGGGACGAAGGACGTGGATTTCCTGGAGCGCACCCACGTTGCGCTCATGGCGTCGATGCCTCCGGAGATGTCCGTGGTCGAGCCTGCCGGCGCTGAGGGCTGCCCTAACTCCAAGCCGGAACTGCCGCAAAACTATGTTGTGGTCTACCAGGACGGGCTTTTTAACCGCGATGAGAAACTAGAGATCGCGTCCTTTACCAAATTCCTGACGACGCAGGACCTCGATGAAGTCGTTGAGGAGGTGGAGGAGTCTGAGGATTTCGAGGGCGCCGTGCGCGCCTGGATGGAGGCGAACCTCTCGCAGAACCTCAACGAGGAAGGCGACTCCAATTCCTCCGGTGGCTCGGATTTGGTCCACGAAAAATCCTAAGGGGTTGTGCCTACCGCTTGTTCGTGTGCTTCGCATGACGGTGGGCACGCTGTGCTTGGCGACGTCTCGCCGTGCCCTACATGCAGAAACCTAGTCCCGTCTCATAGGGTGAACGATCCAGCGAATTTTCAGCTTTTAAAATGCTGTGAACTGTCGTCAATAAATGGCTGGTGAGTAGGTATTTTTCCTTGCTTTTCTCCTCTTTGGTAGGTATTATTTCTAGCGATAACCTGTCTATTTCCTGTCTGTTCTCTCGGGTATTTGAGGGGAGAGCGCTTGGCAAGCCCTAAGACCAACGCTTTCCCGCGGGGGCGAGGCAGAGTTTTGCATTGGAAAGGTCTATTGGAATGAATGCACAAAGCAGTAGCTCGTCGCGTCGTCGTTCTCCTCGCAGGGGAGTGGCCGCTCTCTCCGCTATTACTCTCGCGCTCAGTGGGCTGAGCATCACTTCTTTTAATACTGTGGTCCCCGAGGCCACCGCCGCCACCCTCAGCGGCGGTATCCGCGACAAGTCCGGCGCGGTGGAGAAGGATAAGCAGAAGGCCTCGGACCTGCCGGCCGGGTCGTGTGTGGTCAATGAGACAACTCCGGATGGTAGTCAGGCTGGTTTTAGCTGGAGCACCCAGGAGCCTGGTAGCACCTCTCCCTCAAAAACCGCTTGGGGCCTGAGTGTCGCCTTCGATAACTCGAAGGACCGCACGTTTGCCGATTGGGGCTTTACCAATTCAGGACTGTTGGCGAATTTCCTCGACAAGGGCAAGGTTCCCTCTACGGGTGCTGGTCAGACCTTTCTTGGTAACAAAGTTACTCAGAAGGCTGACGAAGACTTCGAGATTACTGCTGCTGGCCGACAACTAAACCTGAACCTCTACGGAGAACTGACTGATCAGAAAGTCAAGCAGTTCGCTGAGGCAACTGCCGCTAACCCGGTGCGTTATGCGTGGCAGAGCAACTATAAGGTAGACCACGCCGTCGCTCCGTTTGCCACCCGGGGGGCCAACGCAGCCTTTACGGCTGTAGTGAACCCGTGGCCGAGCGAGAACATCGAATGTAACCCGATTACGGTCTCGTGGGAAAACTTCGAAAAGCACGTTATCGTCCCTGGTGAAGAAACCAAGGTTGGTCACATTAACATCCCGGCACTGGAGGGGGACGGTGGGGGTACGGACGATTCAGTGTCGCGCATGCTTGTGGAGGCTTACGACGGCAACGGTAAGTTCATCGGGACCACGGACCCCGCAGCCTCCGGTGGCGAGCAGGACCTACGCATCGACGACAACGGTGACATTTACTTCACGTGGCCGGAATACCGGGGCACGGATCTAGCGACTGACAAGAACGTGAATTTCTCCGTTCTGGCGAAGCCGCGTACCGTCGACCAGCTTCAGGCTGCGGTTGAACACAATAACTATGGCGAAGGCGAGACGTTTGATGCCTCCAACTCGCTGGCTCGCTACAACAAGGCGAACGTCATCGACTCGAAGGCCTTCTCCCTGGACGACACCGAGTACCACACCCCGAAGTATGACAAGACCGACGCCTCAATCATTTCGGGCGTTGACAGTGAAACCGGTCCTCTCGCCACTGAGCCGCAGAAGGTGACCTTCACCCAGACCCCGGACTTGATCAAGGATCTGGCGAAGAAGAAGGGTGAAAAGGGCTTCGAAGCCAAGGTCAAGCTGGACGAAAAGTACATTTTCGACGGCTGGACCGTCGAGATGGACGAGGACTACAACGTCACCGTCACCGCTCCAGAGGAGCCAAAGCCTGGCACCTTCGCTCGTCCGAAGGTTATTGTGGAGTACTCGAACGGCTCCACCGATGAGCTTGAGCTGCTCGTCGTGGTCGACCCGAACAACACCCAGGTCACCGATCTAGTGCGCCCGGGCATCTCGAAGGGCAAGGTGGGCCAGGACATTACTGCTCAGGTAGGCACCAAGTCCATCATGAAGGGGCACAAGCCGGTCCATCCAGCGAAGTTTGAGGTTGACCCGGATTCCGTTCCGGATGGCTGGACCGTTACCGTCGATGAGACCGGTAGGGTTACCGCGAAGGCGGACGAAACCGTCCCGCCGGGCAGCATCATCACCCCAAAGATCAAGGCCACCTACCCGGATCAGACCACCGATGAGATTGAGACGCAGTTCCAAGCCATCGTGGACATCAAGATCCCCGACTATGACACGGTGACCAACAAGCCGACCGCAAAGGTGAGCCTCAAGCCGAAGCTCCCGGAGCGTGGTTTGAGCGGTAACGCGAACGATGAAGCCCCGAAGCGCTACACGTTTGAAGGCGGCAAGACCGAGTACACCGTCACGGATGACAGCGGTACGTGGACCGTCAAGATCGATGAGAATACTGGTGAAATCACCACCACCATCCCACGGACCGCGCCCGAAGGATACGTCCTGGACGTTCCGGTTCTTGCCTACTACGACAACACCGCTAAACCGCAGCAGGTCAAGGGCACCGTTGTCGTGCTCAAGAGCGACATCGCCCCTACCTACGACGTACAGGTCACAGGCCCGAACCAGTCTGTGGAGCACAAGGTCGAGGATGCCCCGAAGGGATCAAAGTTCTCCTTCGGCAAGAACGACGATGGAACGCCGATCACCGAGCAAGAAATCGACGGCTGGAAGTACAAGATCGACCCGAGCACTGGTGTCGTGACCTCCACCCCGCCGGCGGATTCCAAACCGGGCGATAAGAAGACCGTCAGCGTCACGGTTGAGACCCCAGACGGATCCACCCCGAAGGTCCCCGTGACCACCGTGGTGAAGCTGACCAACAAATGGGAGGCCGATCCAACCTACCCCGAGGAAACGGTCTACCCGGGTGACACTGCGAAGCTGCCGGTGACGATTGAGAAGCCGGACAACGTCAACGTTGCGAAGGAAAACCCCTATAAGTTGGGCAAGGTTCCGGCAGGTTGGACCGTCAGCATTGATGACAATGGCCAGATCACCGCAACCGCACCTAAGGATGCCAAGCCGGGTGACCAGGTCAAGATCCCGGTTACTGTGACTTACGAGGATGGCTCCACGGACACCGCTTACGGTGTTGTGAACGTTGTTGACGTTCCGACGCGCGAAGTTCCGTTTGACGTCGTCTACAAGTACGACGACTCCATCCCTGCCGGCGAGTACAAGGTTGAAACCGAAGGCAAGGCGGGCTCGGAGAAGCAGAACAAGGACGGTAGCTGGGAGCGCACCAAGGCGCCGGTTAATGAGGTCGTTGTCGTCGGCACCAAGCCTGCCGAGAGCGCCAAGGACGTGACCTGGACGGTCCCGATTCCTTTCCCGACTGAGGTTCGCGAGAACCCGGACCTGAAGCCTGGTGAAACCCGTGTTGTCCAGGAAGGTGCGGACGGCGAGAAGACCTACACCGCTAAGTTCACCGCTAAGGGCGACAAGGCCGAGGTAGCTGAGGAAGAGACCACCAAGGAACCGGTCAAGCGCATCATTGAGTATGGCCCGGGTCTGGCCCCGAGCGAGCTGGTGACCAAGACCGAGAAGCCGATTCCGTTTGAGACCAAGGTCGTCTTCGATGACATCCTGGAAGAGGGCAAGCAGGTCGTCGATAAGAAGGGCGAGCTCGGCACTGAGGTCGAGACCTCTACGCAGAAGCTTGTCGACGGTAAGCCTTCCGGCGACCCAACCGTTTCCACGGAGCGCACCAAGGAGCCGACCGAGCAGATCATCCGCGTCGGTACCAAGACCACCGGTGAGAACACCGAGACCTACAAGGCTGAGGCCCCGTACAAGGTTGTAGTGAAGTATGACCCGAACATGCCTGCTGGCGAGTCAAAGGTGACCACCAAGGGTGAGCCGGGTGAGAAGACGGTGACGATCAAGCGTGACATCGTCAACTCCAAGCCGGGCGATCCCAAGATCACCGAAGAGATCACCAGGCAACCTGTCGACGAAGTCATCACCGTTGGCACCAAGCCGTCTGAGGCCTCTGAGAAGGTTACGTGGACCGCTCAGGTTCCGTTCGATGTTGAGACCCGGCCGAACCCGGAGTTGAAGCCGGGTGAGATCAAGGTTGTCCAGAAGGGTGTTCCGGGTGAGAAGACCTACACCGCGGACTTCACCGCGAAGGGCGATCAGGCAACGGTGACCCCGGAGGAGAAGCAGACCAAGGCTCCTGTCAATGAGATCATCGAATATGGCCCAGCGCCCAAGGACACCTCTGTGGTGACCAAGGTTGAAAAGCCGGTTCCGTTTGAGACCAAGATTGTCTTTGACAACACGCTGAAGGAGGGCGAGCAGGTCGTCGACAAGCAAGGCGAGCTCGGTAGCGAGACCGTCACCTCCACTCAGAAGATCAAGGACGGTAAGCCGGATGGTGAGCCGACTGTGACTACTGAGCGCACCAAGGAGCCGAGCAACGCGGTGATCCGCGTCGGCACCAAGACCGAGGGCTCTGAGACCTCCGAGTATGAGGTCGACGTGCCGTTCGAGACCGAGTACATCTTCGATGACACGATGGAAGCCGGTACCCAGGAGACTGTCCAAGAGGGCAAGCTGGGCAAGGACAAGGTCACCACGACGAAGACCATCGAGAATTCGAAGGTTACTAGTACGGAGACCACCACTGAGCGTGTTAGCGATCCAGTCAAGAAGATCGTCAGGATAGGCACCAAGGGCAAACCTGCATCCACGGTCATTGAATGGAATGAGCACACTCCGTTCGAGGTTGAGGTCCGCGTTAACCCTGCGCTGAAGCCTGGCGAGACCAAGGCTGTCCAGCAAGGCAAGCAGGGCGAGATTAAGCACACCGTCACCGTTAACGCTGAGAACGGTGAGGCGACGAAGGATGAGTCCACTGAGAAGATCAGTGATCCGACCACGCACATCATCGAGGTTGGTCCTGCGACCCACCACGAGACTGAGCTGACGGATAAGCACAAGGAGAGCGCTCCGTTCGACACCATCATTGAGTATGACCCGAACCTGGAAGTTGGCAAGGTTGTTGAGGACCAGGCAGGCGAATTTGGTGAGAAGGAAGTAACCAAGACCTGGAAGCTCAAGGACGGCGTGCCGGAAGGCGATCCGGAGACGTCTGAGGAAGTCATTAAGGAGCCGACCCCGCGCAAGATTCGTGTGGGTTCCAAGTGCAAGTGCGAAGTGCCGACGGACGACCCGACAGTTGCTCCCACCGACGATCCGACGGTAGAGCCAACCGAGGACCCGACCGAGGACCCAACAGTTGATCCCACCGGGGACCCGACGGAAGACCCGACGGAAGACCCGACGGAAGACCCGACCGAGGACCCGAC
>NZ_KV805228.1:52954-174058 GCF_001811565.1 Corynebacterium sp. HMSC078A10
ACCGAGGACCCGACGGTAGAGCCAACCGAGGATCCGACAGTTGATCCCACCGAGGACCCAACGGAAGACCCAACGGAAGACCCAACCGAGGACCCGACGGAAACCCCGACTGAAGAACCTGAAAAGCCTGGTTCCTCTACTTCGAGCATCCCGGACCTCAGCAGCCTGTGGCCGCTCATCCCGCTGGTGATTATTCCGCCGGTACTGGCCCACTTCTTCAAGCTTCCGCACATTCCGGAGTTGCCGACGAAGCCGGTCAAGCCGGTTGAGCCGGTGAAGCCGCAGCAGCCGAAGGTGCCGGAAGCTTCGGAAGCGCCGAAGGCGCCGAACACGGAAGCACAGCCGACGCCAACGCAGAACCAGAATGCTCAGCCGAACCAGGCCAGCCAGCCTGGTACGACCTCGAGCACTCCGGCCTCTGCTAAGAGCACCTCGTCTGGCAAGCTCGCCAACACCGGTGCCAACGTCCTAGGCCTTGTTGGTGTGGCTTTGGCGCTCATCGCTGGTGCAGCGTTGATTCTGCGTCCTAGCCGCCGCAAGGATTCCTAAGACCTAGGTTTCCTTAGGGGGCTTGGCCAGCCCCCAAGGCAGTGGTTGAGTGAACCACGAGCAAAAGCCCGAGCAAAAGCTCGGGCGTTTCTTCTTGCGCAATCGCACTGCGAGGTCCAGATGCGCCTTCGAAGTTCGATGCTGGCATTGAGCAAGGTTTGTCAGCTTTCGTGGTGTTGCGCCCCTCGACCGGAACTGAGCAAGAATGAGGGCCCGCTGTTCTGTCGGCCGAAACGCTGAGAACCGCCGAGGCCTTAGGACTCTTGTGTGCGTCACCCTTCGCGCTCACCGGGAGCGCTAGTGGTCGCTGATTGATGTCCCCCTGTGAGCGCGAAGGGTGGGCGGGGGAGACGTAGGCGTGTGCGGCGCAGCTGTTGGGTTCCCTGCGGGCAAGAAAAAGCTCCGGCCACCACGCTCGTAGTGAGTTCGTGGCGGCCGGGGCCTGGAGTGGCGCTGTGCTGTGTGTCAGCGCCCTAGGCTTTGAGCACCTTTAGATGTCGAAGGCTTCCTCCAGCAGGTTCTTCTGCTCAATCTGGTGAACCTTCGCGTTACCGGTAGCAGTCGAGGACTGCGAGCGGCGGGAAACGCGGACCATCTCCGGCATATCCGGGATGAGCTCACGCAGGTGCTCGTTGTAGAACGGCCACGGGCCCTGGTTCGCCGGCTCGTCCTGCACGAAGCGAATCTGCGTTGCATTCGGGTAAGCCTCGAAAGCCTCGCGCAGACGGTTGAACGGAATCGGGTGGAGCATCTCCACGCGGACGATAGCGATATCGTCGCGGCCGTCGGCCTCCTTCTTCTTGGCCAGCTCCCAGTAGAGCTTGCCGGAGACGAGCATGATGGTCTTGACCTTGTCGGTATCGCCGACCTTCTTGCCGTTGATGTCAACGAAGTTCGGGTCATTGATGACGGACTGGAACTTCTTGATCTCAGTGAAGTCCTCCACGGCGGAAGTTGCAGCCTTGTTGCGCAGCATGGACTTCGGGGTGAAGACCACGAGCGGACGCTTCATCTCACCAAGTGCCTGGCGGCGCAGCAGGTGGAAGTGGTTAGCCGGGGTCGACGGCTGAGCCACGGTCATGGAGCCCTCAGCACACAGCTGGAGGTAGCGCTCGATGCGGGCGGAGGAGTGGTCCGGGCCCTGGCCCTCATAGCCGTGGGGCAGCAGCAGGATCAGGCTGGACAGCTGGCCCCACTTGGCCTCACCGGAGGAGATGTACTCATCGATGATGGTCTGAGCGCCGTTGGCGAAGTCACCGAACTGTGCCTCCCAGGCCACGACAGCATCCGGGTTACCCACGGTGTAGCCGTACTCGAAGCCCATGCCGGCGTACTCGGTCAGCGCGGAGTTGTAGACCATGAACTTGCCGCCATTGCCCTTGGACTCAGCCAGGTGCGCAACGGGGTTGTATTCCTTACCCGTGTGCGGGTCGAAGGCCACCGCGTGGCGTTGGGTGAAGGTACCGCGGCGGGAATCCTCACCGGCCAGGCGCACGACCTTGCCGGAGTTGGCCAGGGAGCCAAAGGCGATGAGCTCGCCCCAACCCCAGTCGATGCCGCCTTCGCGGGAGGTCTTCTGGCGGTCCTTGGCAACCTTGCGAACACGCTTGTGGTACTCGAAGTCCTCCGGCGGGGTGCCGTAGGCATCGCCGATCTCGGCGAGTTCCTCGGCAGTGATGGAGGTATCCAGACCGCGGGTCAGCTCCTGGGAGGAGGTAATACCGGTCTGCTCCTTCGGTCCAGCCTCTTGCGCCTTCTTGTGCTCGGTGAAGACGGACTCCATCTGATCGTGGAAGTCGCGTGCAGCTGCCTCTGCCTCTTCATCGGAGAGGTCGCCGCGGCCGATGAGCTCCTCGGTGTAGCGCTCACGGACGGACTTGTGGTCATCGATGATGTCGTAGAGCAGCGGCTGGGTCATCGACGGGTCATCGGCCTCGTTGTGGCCGCGCAGGCGGTAGCAGACGAGGTCAATGAAGACGTCCTTGCCGAAGCGGCGGCGGTACTCGGTGGCCAGCTTGCCCACCCAGACAACTGCCTCGGGGTTGTCGCCGTTGACGTGGAAGACCGGGCAGTCGAAGCCCTTGGCCAGGTCGGTGGCGTAGTGCGTGGAGCGTCCGGAATCCGGGGTAGTGGTGAAGCCAACCTGGTTGTTGACGACCACGTGGACGGTACCGCCGGTGGTGTAGCCGCGCAGCTTGGACAGGTTGATGGTTTCCTGGACCACGCCCAGGCCGGTGAAGGAAGCATCGCCGTGGAGCATGATCGGCACGACGGTGTGGCCCTCCGCGCCCTTGTCCAGGATGTCTTGCTTAGCGCGTGCGATACCTTCCATGACCGGGTCAACGGCCTCGAGGTGAGACGGGTTAGCGGCCAGGGTGACCTTGATTTCGCCGTCACCAAACATCTGCAGGTGCTCGCCCTCAGCACCCAAGTGGTACTTCACGTCACCCGAGCCGCCGAGCTGGCCGCCCTTGTAGTTGCCGTCGAACTCACCGAAGATATCTGCCAGCGGCTTGCCCACGATGTTGAAGAGAACGTTGAGGCGGCCGCGGTGCGGCATACCGATGACGACCTCGTCGAGGTCCTGGCCAGCGGCGGTGTCCACGATGGAGTCCAGCAGGGCGATGAGGGACTCAGCGCCCTCCAAGGAGAAGCGCTTCTGGCCTACGTACTTGGTCTGCAGGAAGTTCTCGAAGGCTTCAGCCGCGTTGACCTTCTGCAGGATGTACTTCTGCTCAGAGTTGGTCGGCTTCGGCATGCCGGCCTCAATCTGCTCCTGCAGCCAGCCGCGCTCATCGCGGTCGAGGATGTGGGCGTACTCGGAGCCAACCTTGAGGGTGTAAGCGGAGCGCAGGCGGGTAACCACCTCACGCAGAGTCATGGTCTCCTTGCCGCCGAAACCACCGACGTTGAAGGTGCGGTCCAGATCCCAGATGGTCAGTCCATGGGTAGCCAGGTCCAGGTCGCGGTGATCCGGCCAAGGCAGGCCCGGCTGCTTCCAGCCCAGCGGGTTGATGTCAGCCAGCAGGTGGCCGCGGGAGCGGTAGGCCTCGATGTACTGCATGACGCGCGTGTTCTTGTCGACGCCCGTGTTGGGGACGTCGGCAGCCCAGCGGAAGGGCTGGTAGGGAACGCCCATGGACTCGAAGAGCTCGTCCCAGAAGGCGTCGTCCAGAATGAGCTGGCCGATGGTGCGCAGGAACTCACCAGACTCAGCGCCCTGGATAACGCGGTGATCATAGGTGGAGGTGAGGGTAACCATGCGGCCAACGCCCAAATCAGCCAGGCGGTCTGCGGAGGTGCCGGCGAATTCAGCCGGGTAGTCCATGGAGCCGACACCGATGATGGCGCCGGAACCCTTGGTCAGGCGGGCGATGGAGTGACGGGTGCCAATGCCGCCCGGGTTGGTCAGGTTGATGGTGACGCCGGAGAAGTCATCCATCGTCAGCTTGTTCTTGCGGGAGCGGTCAACGATGTCCTGGTAGGCATCGATGAACTCGGAGAAGGTCTTGTTCTCTGCCTCCTTGATGGCAGCCACGACGAGGGCGCGGGAACCATCCTTCTGCGGGAGGTCGATGGCCAGGCCCAGGTTGACGTGCTCCGGCTGAACCACGGTGGGCTTGCCGTCCTGGATTTCGTAGCGCACGTTCATGTCCGGGTGGATCTGAACTGCCTTGACCATGGCGTAGCCCAGGATGTGGGTGAAGGAGATCTTGCCGCCGCGGGTGCGCTTGAGGTGATCGTTGATCATCGCGCGGTTTTCCCACATGAGCTTGACCGGGATGTCGCGCACGGTGGTGGCGGTGGGGATCTCCAGGGACTCGTCCATGTTCTTGGCGATTGCCTTGAACATGCCCTTGAGCACGCGGGAACCCGGCTCCGGTGCATCCTTGATGCGATCCAGCGGGGACTCGGACTTCTTTTCAGCCTTCTTTGCGGACTTAGCGGCCGCGGCGGAAGCCTTAGAGTCGCTCGGTGCCTTGGTGCCCGGAGCTGCAGGGGACTTCTCTGCAGCTGGTGCCGCGCTCTTCTTCTGTGCGGGGGTGGTGGCCGGAGCGTCCGCAGCCTTGGACTGTGCGGCCGACTTCGGTGCCCCGTTGGCCTCAAAGTACTCGCGCCACTCTTTGTCTACGGAGTTCGGGTCCTTTGAGTACTGCTGAAACTGTTCGTCAATCAGCCACGCATTCGGGCCATAGATGCTCGAGTTGCTCACGGCAGATGCTCGCCTCTTTCTGTGCTTCTAAGTTTGTCTTTATTCGACTCTAGTAGGCCAATCCACGGGTGCGAAAGGCACCCCGAAAAGTGTCTTCCTTTATGATACGGGCCCTGTAAGTTTGGCCACTATCCTGGGCGCGTTTCGCGGCCTTTACTCCCCCTGCAGGGGGGAGAGTTGGGTGTTGGCATGGTCAATAACTTGGCGGCCCAATTTGCGGTTGGCGGTTGTTCCCAACACCGCGCCTATACCCATCGGCAGCAGCTTGGACACCCATGCCCACTTCAGCTTCTTGGTGGCCTGCTTCATAAACAGCTTGGTCAGACGGCCGTTGAGGCCGCTGAGGGTAGGGCCGGAGAAGCGCGAGAGAGTGGCCGCGGAGGTTACACCGGACAGCGAGGTTACATCGCCCACAAAGGTATCGACCAAGGCACTGCCCTGGGAGCCGGTGAGCACCACCAACACGAGTGCACGGCGGCGCTCCTTATCCCGGATGTCGTCACCGCGCAGGTGCGCCGAGGCGAGGATGTACCACGCGGCTGCTTCGAGGAAGACCAGGGATTCAGCGCCAACGGTGGCTGCGCCGGTGACGAGACCGATACCGGGGATAGCAGCGGAGGCACCGGCGGCGGCACCCGTGCCGGTGATGATGTTCATGAAGTGCTTGTCAATGAGTGCTTGGAGCTGAGCCGGGCTGGCGTCGGAGTTGCGCTTCTTTAGACCTTCGACGTAGCTGATGATGACGGAAGACTGTACCGAGACGATCTTGTCGATGGCTCCTAAGAAACCTTGGGTAATGCGGTTGGACTCATCAACCTCCAAGGTGCCTACGGTCTCGGAAGTGCTGGCCCCCTCTTTAGATGAATCCTGGCGGCTAACAGATTTGTTCTTTTTGTCAAAGACCTTGTCGAGCATTGTCTCACCTTAATTCTTTGCTAATGCTGATTGTGAATCTGAACTGTATGTTTACCACCGTATCGAAAAAGCTTTATTGAGCGCGTCGGCAAGCTAGCACACTAGGGTATGAGACATGAGCGAGTTTGAGCCTTTCCCTCCGCGTGAGGTCAGCGCGGCCGCGGCGCGCTTGCTTGCAGATTCCCTCCACGCCCGTGCCCGCGCCGCCCACGAGGCAGCACGCACCGCGCTTGCCGACGATCTCACGGTCCTCACCAGCGGCGGCTGGGTACGCGGCTGCATCGAAGAGGAATTGCGCACGGACCGTCCACTGAGCGCGCCCGTGCGATCGTGGCGCGGGATTCCCTTCGGCGCGGATACGTCAGGCGCGAGCCGTTTCATGGAGCCGCGCCCGGCCCCGGCTTGGGAAGGGATCCGGGATTGCCGCGAGTTTGGCCACGTTGCCCCGCAGCCGGTCTATTCCTGGACCGACCGCATTGAAGGCGCGGAGGACTGCCTGACCCTCGATGTCGTCCGCCCGCACCATGCGGGTGGGCCCGATGCGCCGTCGGGTTCTCAGGCAGGGGAGAAGCTGCCCGTCGTGGTGTATCTGCACGGCGGCAGCTTCATCGTGGGCTCCTCCCACATGTTGATGCTGCGCGGTTTCGAGTTCGCGGCGCAGATGGGCGTGGTCTATGTGTCGGTGAATTTTCGCCTAGGGGCTTTGGGCTACCTCGACGTCCGAAGCCTTGGCGGGGAGGCCTGTGCCAACCCGGCCGTGGCGGATCAGGTCTTGGCGCTGGAGTGGGTGCGAGACAATATCGCGGCCTTCGGCGGGGACCCAGACAATGTCACGCTCATGGGGGAATCCGCCGGCGGTGCGGCGGTCCTGACGTTGATGGCTGTTCCGCGCGCCGAGGGCCTGTTCCACCGTGCGATTGCTCAATCACCACCGATCGGCATGATCCATTCGCGAGCGCAGTCAGTCTTTTGGGCCCGCGAGCTGGTCCACAAGATGGCCTTGCCGCGTGATACCACTGCGGATGATTTACGCCGCGAGGATTTCGCGGACGTGGTGCGCTCCGGCCAGTCCATGATGTGGCGCGCGGGGGAGTTACTGTATCTGAATTCCTGTTATGCGCCGACTGTCGACGGCGACCTCATCCCACAGCACCCCATCGAGGCCTTTGAGGCCGGCAACCAGCACCCCGTGCCGTTACTTGTAGGAACTAATTCCGGTGAAGCTAGTTTTGGCAAGTTCCTCTACCAGCGTCAGAGTGCGCGTGAGCGCGCAGCGCTGCGCCTGCTAGCTTCCTTCGATCCGGAGAGTGCACCGGATGTCGTCGCGGCATACGGCGGTGCGGTTTCGCGCCGCGATTTCGGGGACTTGCTTACCGACGCCCTCTTCTGGGCCCCCACCGTCCGCGTGGCTTCGGAGCATGCGCGGCGCTATCCGACGTGGATGTACCGCTTCGACTTCGCCCCGGCAGCACTGCGTTGGCTGGGCTTGGGGGCGATGCACTCGATGGAGCTCTCCAATATCTTTGGTGATCCGGGAGCATCACGCGTCTCCTTCCTCACCAGCATTGCTAAATCCTCCGAAATGGATGACGTGACCGAGACCATGCAGGCGCAATGGGGCGAGTTCATCAGGGGAGGGGCTCCTCAAGACAACTGGCCGCAATATCGCGCCCCGCAGCGCTCAACGATGGTTTTCGATGTGGAGCCGCGCGTCGAGGAGGCGCCGATGGAGGGGCGTCGTCAAGCGTGGGAGGCCTACGACATGTTGGAGTGGGGCACCGGGCGTCCGGAGATTCTGAAGGAACTGGGATTCCTGCTTGAGGGCGGCAGCTATTGAGGGCAAACGCAGGTAGGATGTGTGGGGCCTTGGCAGCAGCCTGGGTGAGACTCCCACATGGATGGATGTTTATCACATGAGCTTTTTTGAAGATATCGCCTCTGCGCTGGACGGGGAGGGCATTGAGTCCCGCGTCAATGACGATGTGATGTTCGTGCCCATCACCTCCGATTTGGAAATCCAGTTTGTGGAAATTGACCCACTTCTGCCAGCCGCCAACGTATATATCGCCGCCGCAGACGTGGACGAGGATGACGAAGACTTCGAGGCCGTTTTGGTGTCCGTGGCGTTCTCTGTGGAGGATGCGGTTGAGGCCGTATCCCGCCACATCGCCACGGACCAGGTGGTGACGGTGCTGCGTGACCTGCTAGAAGGTACCGATGAGCGCATCGCTGAGTTGGAGTTTGTCCAGGACGAATTTAACCCGAACCTCGTCGTGGCAGAGGTAGCCAATGACTCGGAACTGCGCGTGCTGGTGGAGACCATCGACGGTGTTCCGAGCGCGGTCGTGCGTTTCCTCTCCTTCGACTTTGATGAGGAAGAGCTCGATGAGCTGGAGGATGAGGCAATCAGCAAGCTCTGGGACATCGAGACTCCAGAGGACTTGAGCGAAGAAGAGCGCGTTGTCATCTTCGGCGACGTGGACGACGTGGACGGCGCGCTAGCCCCCATCATCGAGGTTCCTGCCGAGGCCCTCGAACTGGGCACCTACACCGACTTTGACCGTCTCTTTGACGTGCTGAGCCTTGTCTCCGATCAGGCCTTGGATTGGGAAGCCCAGCTGGTCAGCATCGATGATTCCGATATTGACGAGCCTGAGGTCTATGACATTTTCGGCGCCGATGATGAGGACGAGGATGACGTTCTTTTCGACGACGATGATGACGATGACTCCGACATCGAGGAAGGCGACGCCGACGACTAAAAGCGTCCGGGGTAGGGTAGGAGCGTACTTTTCCCTGGCGTTGAAGAGGAGCAACCAAGACAAATGCCGAATGACAAGGCATCGCTGTACCAGCGTCTGTGTGTTGGCTCAGCGCTAGTGTGTGTGGCTTTGTCTTGGGTGCTGTCGTTGAATCCGGACTATGGCCATCGGGATTTTGTCTTTTCCTCCGTGCTTTCGACCGGCGTGTGGTGCCTGAGTCTGCTCGGCGCAATTTTCTTCATTGCTGCACAGTGGCGGTCCTTGGGTAACCACGCACTGTTCAACCCTTTGCTTGCAGTGGCGGCAAACCTCCTCTTGTCGTCGTTGATCTTCAACATCAACATCCCCTTGTACCTCGACATGATGGGCACGGCTTTCATAGCAATCGTTTACGGCCCTGTCTTGGGAATGGGCACCGCAGTTTTGAGCGCTTGCCTGGCTAGTATCAATAACCCGTCGCTCTTGGCGTATTTGCCAACAGCCGTGGTGGTGGCCTATTTGTTTGGCTGGCTTGCGCGCCGTGGTGCGTTTAAACGAACGCTGGCCATGATGCTTGCTGGTACCGGGCTGGGCATTGTCGCAGGATTGTTGTCCGCAGTTTCTACGTGGTTACTTCCCAGCGATTACGGCCAGCGCGGCCCCGCTGAACTTATAGCGCTGTGGGAGCTCATACTGCACGATGAACACCTCGCCATACTGCTTCAGAACCTGTGCTCTGACGTCATTGACAAGACGTTTACGGCGCTTGTGGTGTGCATTGCAATCCGCTTGGCGCCGAAACCCATCCTCCGCCTTTATGACTACCCGGAGACGCGCCCAGCATTGGATCGCGTGCTGACGGAGGATAGGTTCTCACTTTCTCTTGATGAGGAACCGCCCAAAGGTTTCCTGGACCGGATCCAGCGCTACTTCTAGCGGCTGAGCATCTCGACCTGATGAGGCCCACCGGTACTAGGCGGCCTGACTAAGCCCTTCGAAAAGGGAAAGCGGGGAATGCACCGGTGTGTAGGTGCTATCCACCAGCCACACAAACGTAGCTGCGCTGCTGCTGGAAATCTCATGCACTGCGGAGACGAGTTCTTCAGGAACTAGGGCCCGCACCCACGCTTCCGCTAGTGAGGGGGCGACGGGGCGGCCAGTGGGATCAGTAATGCGCACCGTAACGAGGTAGGAGGGCACGCGCTTTTCGCCATACCCCAGAACGCGGGCCTTAGCCCGCTCACCCACGCGGTGGCGCGAAATGGTAAGCGTCAGCGGGAGTGCTTCACCGCCATATGTCTTTACCGGTGGCAGCACTTTTGATGGTGGGCGCCACTGTGGCGTCGGCCGCGCAAGCGAGCGCGGATGGCGGATGATGCTCTCTATGGAGCGAAGCGTTTCGTGGTGGTGGTAGAGGATATCCGCGGTGAGTTCACCGGTGCTGAGAGCGGACGGGGACTGAACGGAAGTGTGAATGCTGCTGTAGTTCTTCATGGCCCACACACTAGAAATCCACGCGGACATCACCGAACCTTTAAGGGAACATATGTTCGATGTAGCGTTCGACGATTTGACGGGGTGGGATACAGTGAATGGCGATATGAAAAGTACTGCAGCTCCGCAGGTTAAGATCCCGCGGGAAATTTGGGTCATGGTCACCGCCGGGTTCATCATCGCCTTGGGGTACGGGCTCATTGCGCCGCTGCTTCCACAGTTCATCGTTAGCTTCGACGTCTCGATGGCCGCAGCCGGCCTCGTTGTCTCCGTCTTTTCCGCTAGCCGCCTAGTCTTCGCCCCGGCCGCTGGCTTCCTCATCGACCGCGTGGGCACGCGCCGCGTGTACGTGACAGGTTTGTTCACCGTGGCGCTCACCACCGGTTTGGTGGGAATGGCGCAGGAATACTGGCAGATCGTCGCCTTGCGGGCTATCGCCGGCATTGGCTCGACGATGTTTACTGTCGCGGCGATGGGGCTCATCGTGCGCCTGGCACCGCCCAGCATCCGCGGGCGCTGTTCGGCCACCTACGCCACATCCTTCCTTCTCGGCAACGTGATTGGTCCGCTCGTGGGTGCGAGCCTTTCCTTCCTGGGCTTCCGGTGGCCCTTCTTTATTTACGGCACCGGTGTGGCCATCGCCGCGTTGGTTGTGTGGATCCTCATGCCGTCGGTCAATCGCGCCGATGAGCGCCGGCGCCAACTCCGTCCGATGCACTTGGCGGAAGCCTGGGAGGATACCGCCTACCGGGCGGTACTGACGTCGAACTTTGCCCAAGGCTGGATCAACATGGGTGTGCGCGTGGCTGTCCTCCCTCTGTTCGCAGCCGCCATTTTTGCCAACGGTGCCTCCACGTCGGGCGTCGCTCTGGCGGCCTTCGCCGCCGGCAATGCCATTGTCCTGCAGTTCTCCGGATCATGGTCTGACCGGGTCGGACGTCGCCCGCTCATCATTGCAGGACTGGTGGGTTCCGCATTGTTCGTTGGCACGCTGGGCTTGGCGACGAACATCGTATCCCTCCTCATCCTCTCCGCCCTGTCCGGCGCGGCATCGGGCCTCATCGCTCCGTCGCAGCAAGCAGCCGTGGCGGACATCGTCGGCTCGCAGCGCTCGGGCGGACAGGTGCTGTCGACGTTCCAGATGGCAGGTGACTTCGGGCAGATTTTAGGCCCGATTTTCATCGGGCTGCTGGCGGATAGGTACGGATTTGAGACCGCTTTCGGGTTCTGCGCAGTAGTGGCCGCGGCTGGCATTGTGGCGTGGACTTTCGGCCGCGACACTTTGGGGGAGCGGAAGATCATTCTGCGTGGGTTGCGCCGCCGCTACCACCCGCGGCGATAGAAAGCGGAATAGTCCGACTACGAATTGCTAGCGGAGTTGTGCTGACGGAGTTTTGGGGCGGCTTTAACGCTACTTAGCGCGTGTGGCGCGCTTTCTTGCTGCATGCAGCCCATCGTGGGGTGGTGCCAGTCTTGAAGCTGCGTTCCCTAAAACGCGTAAACCCATACACGGAAGTTTCGGAACCGGTATCTGGGCGGTTCCAGCGCTTTTGGCTACGCTCGCTCGCGGCTCCCATAACCGACCTCCATTTTTCTGCACCAAGGCAACAGAGATTAATTACTTCTTAATCTGCTAAGAAAAGATTAATTTATGGTGGTTACGGCGTCAACTTCCTGGCTTAACTCACTGTGAGGTTTAAGCCACAGTGCGCCCGGCTGCATAAAGCTGCTTGGGCATGTCACGGCGGAGGCTCCATTCGAACTGGATCGGCTTCTCACCGCTGTGCGTGACGTAATCGACGTTTCCTAGGAAGGTATATGCCGAAGCCGTATCCACCTTGTTCTTCTTATTAAAACGGGTTGCGATGATGATGTTGCCGTTGAGCTCATGGTGGTGGATGTAGCGGCGGGCCATCGCGGACTTAAGTGATGTGGTGGATTGGGATTCCCAGTGCAAACGATCCGGTGCTAGCGGGTAATCGCGGTAGTTTGTCGAAGCACTAACGTTCTCATCCTTTTGGAAAGCAACCAGGAAAAGATCAGTGTTAGAGGCATCGAAGCGGCGTACCCCTTCGCGTGGGAGGTTGGCGAGCTTGCGCAGAGAGCCGTCGTCCAAAGCGCCGACGAGTTCGGCGAGGCTGTAATCCGCGTGTGTTTCCAAGACACTATTCGTCGATTTCTCTGGGATGACTCGGGAGCGGTCGAGTGTGAGCCGCATAACCTGAGTTACTTCGGCGACGAAGGCAGGGCAGGCGCGGATGATGCTCAGGGCCTGGTCAATGGTCTCTGGGATTGCCGTATTTGAGTTCGCCCACAGAGCCAGCACAAGCATGGTGGCGTACCGGACTTGCTCGGGAGTCATGTCCTTTTCATATGGCCCATCCGGAGAAACCAGGAGACTGTAGGCCGCTACGCGGTTGGGATCGTTGATGTGTAACAGCACCCGGATTCGGCTGAGTAGAAACTCTTCGTGCTCGCTCGCAGGGCCGGAGGGCAGCAGGTTCTCGTCGCGAAGCAGCGTGGTCCACGTAATGCCCTTGCGACGGTAGATGTCTTCCACGGGGACGCCAGAGCTATTTATGAAGCTTGCGAGATCGGTCGTGCCGTAGTCAGTAATCAGTGCTCGTATCTTCTTAACTGTGTTCCGGGCCAAGCGTTTGATGTTCTTTAGAACGCGCTCGGTCGTTACGCGGTCCAAGGTGATGTTGGAGCCAGGCGGGGCAGTGGGGAATCCTTGCTCTACCTCCTTGGCGAGGTTCTTTCCGCGAGCGGCGGTAAGCACCTTGAAGCGCTCTTCGAAATCGAATTCCTCGTGCTGGAGGCCTAGGAAATCAAAGACGGTGCAGGCGTTCTTTCCTTCGTTGAGGCGCAGGCCGCGGCCGAGCTGTTGGACGAAGAGCACCGGGCTTTGCGTCGGGCGCAGAAGCAGCAGCGTGTTGACCGCTGGGATATCGACGCCTTCGTTGAAAATATCGACCGCGAAGATGATCTTGATAGTGCCTTCGCGAAGCTGCTCAATGGCGCGACGACGCTCATCAACGTTGAGCTTGCTGCTGACCGCTAAGGCAGGGATGCCGAAAAGGTTGAATTGCTCCGCCATGTATTCGGCGTGGGCGATGGTCACGCAGAAGCCAAGGGCCTTCATTTCGGAGAGATCGAAGATGCGATGATTGAGCTCGTTGATGATGAACTTGGTGCGCTTTTCTCCGGCCTTGATATAAATCTCGCTCAGCTCCGAAGCTTGGTAGTCCTTCTTTCCACGGTTCCAGGTCAGGCTCGTCAGGTCGGTATCATCGTCGACTCCGTAGTAGTGCAACGGCGCGAGGAGCTGGAGGCGCAACGCATCCCAGAGGCGAAGCTCATGGGCTACGCGATAGTCGAAATACTTCTGGACGTTCTCGCCGTCACCGCGCTCCGGTGTGGCCGTGAGGCCAAGGAGCTCACGTGGTTGCAGGTAGTCCAAAACAGCGCGGTACGTCGCGGCCTCGGCGTGGTGGAACTCATCAATGACGACGACCTCAAAATGGTCCGGCGCAATCTGTGCTAGGCGCTCGCCATGCAGAGACTGGATGCTCGCGAAAACATGGTCCCACTGGCTGGGTTGCTCACCGCTTAGGAGGAGTTCGCCAAAGCTGGCAGTACGAAGAACCTCGCGGTACGTCCGCTGGGCCTGGGTGAGAATCTCACGCCGGTGGGCAATGAAAAGCAGCCGTGGCCTTCGCCCCAGCTTCTCGCACAGGCGGCGGTAGTCAAGTGCAGCCACGACCGTCTTGCCTGTACCGGTGGCGGCAATGAGGAGGTTGCGGTGACGATCGTGAACTTCGCGCTCGGAGTCTAAAGCTTCGAGCATCTCTTCTTGGTAGGGGTAGGGCTCGACGCGAAGGCCAGATAGCTCGAGCTTCTCGCTGGGCTTTGATTCGAGGAATTTGGCGCTGCCGAGAGCCTCCTTGAGTCGCTCGTAATCCTTTTCGGGATCAAATGCCTTGAAGTGATTGTCGTACCAATAGCTGTCGAAGGTCTTGATGAACTTCTCAATGATCTCCGGCGTGGAGGAACGAGAACCTCGGACGTTCCATTCCCAACCATCAACCAGCGCTGAGCGCGAAAGGTTTGAGCTGCCGATGAAGGCGGTGTCGAACCCGGACTTTCGCCGAAAGAGCCAGGCCTTGGCATGCAAGCGTGTGCTCTTGTGTTCGTAGCAAATGCGGACTTCAGCACCGTAATCTTCCACGAGTCGGCGCACTGCGGCTGCTTCGGTCGCCCCGCAGTAAGTGGACGTAATGACTCGCAACGGAATCTGGTGATCCCTGAGGTATTCCAGTTCATCGCTGATGATCGCAATGCCCGAGCTCTTGATGAAAGCGCACAGCAGATCGACGGAGTCCGCCGTTCTAATCTCACGGGCGATCTCAACCGACATATTGGTGTCGTCCACGCTGTTGGTGAACAAGGCACTGGTGTTGAGCGAGACTTCCGGAAGCTCCGGGGCCTCCTCGAGCTCTGATCGATAGATGGCGTAGAGCAGCTGTTCTGCGGCGATAGACTCATCCGCACCAAGATGTTGTGCTAGCGCATTGATGAGGGCAACGCGGTCTTCCGCCTTCGTCATCTCGGTGAGTTTTTGTTCAAGTGCTTTGGCGAAATGCTGAGACACTGCCGCGGCGAAGCGCGGATTGACGTCCTTCGTGGACTCGTGAGCGATGCCAGTAGCAGCCGTGGGGCGAGCCCGTTTGGTCTCCTCGATCCGCTCCTGAATACGAGCGGTGACCGGGGTTTCGTAGATGCCGAAGGGCAGGATGGATTCGGAGCTCATAGGCGCGAAGAAATGAGTTTGACGGTGGGAATGTCTGCGGGAGCCCAGTCGAGTTCCCGTGCCTCAGGTGAGGTCACCCAACGCGTCTCGTCGTGATCACTAAGGGTTAGTTCACCGGACTCGATGCGGCACAGGAATGTAGTTAGCTCAATGGTGGCGAAGTCATACTCGTACAAGGTCGAGGTGACCTTGTCGCCAACGGTTGCGGTTACGGAAAGCTCTTCCTTGATCTCACGCGCCAGCGCCTGCTCCGGGGTTTCGCCCGACTCAACCTTGCCGCCCGGAAACTCCCACATGCCGGCGAGGGACTTTCCAGGAGCCTTTCGACAGGCCAGGAAACGATTGCCGTCTGTGAAGACGGCGCCGACAACACGAATCGGTGAACTCATGGGGACCAGTATGCCGGCTAGCCCCGGTCTTATCTAGGAATTCGCGCCCGTGGCAGCAGAAATATGCGCAGTCACAATGTCATCAATCAACCGCGCGGCCAGCTTGGCGGTGTGGGCGTCGATGTCGAAGGTGGGGTTGAGCTCGACGACGTCGACAAGCGCGAGGCGTCCCGTGGCGGCGATGGTGAGTGCGAGTTCCCGGATGATGTTTACCGGGACGCCGAGGCCTGCGGGGGCGGAGACGCCCGGTGCTTGGTCGGCGGGCAAAACGTCCAAGTCGATGGAGAGGTGGATGGGTGTGGTGCCGGCGCAGATGCGCGCGGCGGTGTCACGCACCTGGGCGCGGTCCATGCTGAGCAATTCCTCGTCGAGGACGACGGTGACGCCGAGGGCGGAGGCTTCGTCGAAAAGCACCGGCGTGTTGTTAGGGCGGGAGATTCCCAGGACGGAATAGTCGAAGTCCTCGCGGCCGACCAGCTCAGAAATCTGCTTGAACGGGGTGCCGGAGGTGGGCACGTCTGCGGTGCGGAGATCGAAATGCGCGTCCAGGTTGATGACCTGCAGTGGGCCCTGGGCGCGGAAGGCGCCGCGGTGGGAGCCGAAGGCCGTCTCGTGGCCGCCGCCGAGGATGATGGGCAGGTGCCCGGCGCGCGAGAGTGTCTCCACTGCTTCGGAGAGGCGCTCGTGGGAGCCCTCCAGGTCGGTGCCTTGGGTGGTGATCGTGCCGGCGTCGTAAAGCGGGTGCGTATGGTGCAGCGCCAGGGAACCCAGGGCGCTGCGCAGGGCGGCCGGGCCCGCAGCCGCGCCGGGGCGGCCATGGTTGCGCTCAACGCCCTCGTCGGAGGCAAAACCCAGGAGTGCGACGCCGGGATCTGCCTGGGGCTTGGCGACGTCCAGCGGGCGAACCACGCTGTGCCACCGCGCATGCTCGGGGCCCGGGCCATCGGAGCGGCCGGACCACTCGGGGGCGGGGGAGTAGGCGGGGGCATCAACGGTGTTCATGGTTATCCTTTCGCGTCTGTTCCTTGCGGGGCAGTCTCTTGTGGGGCACTCGTGGCGGCGGTGCGGCGGCCGGTGAGGTAGAAGATGGCCGTCATCAGGAGGATGAAGATAAAGCCCGTGGCGAGTGCCGGGCGGTACTGCTCCTGCCACACCATGATGCCAAAAGTGAAGATGATGAAGGCGATGGAGAAGTATTGGCCCCAGGGCCAAAAGGGGACGGTGTATTCCAGACTGGCGCGTTCTTCGGTGGGCATCTGGCGGCGGGAGGCCACGTGGGCCAGGAGGATCATCAACCACACGTAGATGGTGGCGAAGGTAGCCAGGGAGGCGATGATTTCGAAGACATTCTCCGGGATGAGCGCGTTGAGCGCGGTGCCGATGATCATGACGATGAGCAGGATAATCATGGTCATGACGGGCACACCCCGAGTCTTCTTCGCCATGATCTGCGGCGCGAGGTTCTGGCGTGCCAGGCCGGTAAGGACGTTGCCGGCGCCGAAGAGATCAGCATTAATAGCGGAGACCGCCGCGGTGATGACGACGACGTTGAGGGCGGCCGCGGCCCAGGTAACACCAAGGGTGGAGAAGATTTGGACGAAGGGGCTTTCCTCACCGGTGATGCTGCGCCAGGGGTTGATCATCAGGATGACCAGGATGGCCAGGACATAGAAGAGCAGGATGCGCACCGGGATGGTGTTGACGGCCTTCGGTACGGACTTGGCGGGATCTTCTGCCTCCGCACTGGCGACGCCGACGATCTCCGTGCCGCCGAAGGCGAAGAGAACGAGGATGAAGGAGGCGACCATACCGGAGACGCCGTTGGGGAAGAAGCCGCCATCGTTGACCAGGTTGGTCGGGCCGGTGGTCTCTGCGGTGGAGAGGCCGAAGACTAAGACAGCTACGCCACCTAGGATCATCGCGATGACCGCGCCGACCTTGACGATGGTGAAGGCGAATTCCAGCTCGCCGAAAGCCTTGACGGTGGCGAGGTTGGCGCCGCCGACGAGAAGCAGTGTGGCGGCGACCCACACCCACTTGGGTGAGCCGGGGAACCAGAATTGCATGTAGACGCCGATGGCGGTGAGGTCGGCGAGAGCCACGATGACCATCTCGAAGGCGAACATCCAGCCGGTGATGTAGCCGGCCCAGGGGCCTAAGAAGGTGCGGGCGTATTCGGCGAAGGAGCCGGTGACGGGGTGGTGCACGGACATCTCACCGAGTGCGCGCAGGAGGAAATAAACCACGGCCCCGCCGAGGAGGTAGACCAAGAGGACCGAGGGGCCGGCGGCCTGGATGGCGCCGGCAGAACCGTAGAACAGGCCAGTGCCGATAGCTGAGCCTAAGGCGATGAAGTGCAGGTGCCGGTGTTTCAAGCCGGCGCGCTTGGTGGTGGTCTCTGCCACGGGATGCGTCCTCCTCTATGCCCCTGTTGTGGCGCTAGGAGGGTCTAGCACCGCGAATAAGGGGAGTGGTTGGTGCGAGTGGGTCTGGCAGCTACTTTCCTCTAGTTCAGACGTGGGGTCAATTTTGTGGGTGGTCAGCTCGGTCCGACTCTATGGTGGGTGCCTCATTTCGCGCGCGGGGGTGATGTGCGTGACATTTATGTGCGGTGCCGCTAGTATGTGGGAGACCTGCGTGTGGCTGTCGCGTGGGCATGGCTAGAAGCAAACGCTGTGTAGCGGCGTGTGTTTGCTTGGCGCGTTCCTTTAAAGGGCGCGTGCGTGGCCGTGCTAATGACGTGTCGTTTCCACCACCGTGAGGTAGAACATGAACTCTGAAGACGCAATCGTTGACGCCTTCTACGAGACCGAGGATGACGTGCCCTCCAAGAAGGGCATCTGGCGCCTCTTTGTCTACAGCGCTATTGGCGCTTTCGTATTCTTCTTTCCCATTAGTTATGACGGAAAGAAGTCCATCCCGCTTGACCACATGGTCACCATCATCCGCACCTATGCCGATGCCTTCGTGCCGTGGTTCATCCTGGCGCTAGCACTCTATGGCACCGTGCGCAGCATCGTGAATAGAAACTGGAAGGAAGGTCCGCTCCAGGCGGTCTTTACTGCACTCAACGTGGTGGGCCTGGTGGTCTCCTTCCTCATGGTGATCGGAAGCCTTCCGGGTGTGCTGGCCAACGAAGACATCGTGCCCTTCCTGTGGAATTCGATTGCCACACCCGTCGGGCTCATCGTGCCTATTGGCGGCGCATTCCTAGCCCTGCTCATTAGCTTCGGCTTTCTGGAATTCGTGGGCGTATTCATGCAGCCCATCATGCGCCCTCTCTGGCGCACACCGGGACGCTCCGCCATCGACGCGGTGGCTTCTTTCGTGGGCTCCTACTCGTTAGGAATCCTCATTACTGACCGTGTGTACCAGCGCGGCGGCTACACCGCGCGTGAGGCCTCCATCATCGCGACGGGCTTTTCGACGGTCTCAGCCGCCTTCATGGTCATCGTGGCCAAGCAGCTGGACTTGATGGATATGTGGGGCATGTACTTCGCAGTATCCCTTGTGGTGACCTTCCTGGTCACGGCGATTACCGTGTGGATTCCGCCGCTGAGCAGGATTCCCGATGACTACGTAGACGGTGTGCAACCGGACCCGGAAAAGCCAGTGAAGGGCAATTTCTTTAAGGCAGCATGGCGTGAGGCGCTGCTGGCGCTGGACCGCGCGCCGTCCTTGGGTGCTGCCATTTGGGAGAACCTGCGCGATGGCGTGCGCATGGCGGCGGCGATTGTGCCTTCCATTATGTCCGTGGGCCTGATCGGTCTGCTGCTGGCTAACTTCACGCCGCTCTTCGATTGGCTGGGCTACCTGTTCTACCCGTTTGCCTGGATTGTTCAATTACCGGAACCGGAGCTGGCGGGCAAGGCCGCGGCAATGGGCATTGCGGAGATGTTCCTGCCGGCGACGGCAGTGGCGGGCTCTGAGAGCATGGTGCTCAAGTTTGTCATCGGCGTGGTGGCGATTTCCGCCATCATCTTCTTCTCCGCGCTGGTGCCCTGCATCCTGGCCACCAAGATTCCGATCAAGCTGTGGCAGATTGTGGTCATCTGGTTCGAGCGCGTGGTGCTGACCATCATTATTGCGACGCCGATTGCCTTCCTGGTGACCTAAGGAAGGCTCAGTCGAGGGCTCACTAGAATGTGGGCCCATGAGTACCTCCCGAGTCCCGGCGGCGCGCAACGCGCTGGAGATCCTGCGGCTGTTGTCCACCATCGACGTGCCGATTTCCGCCGCGCGCATCCGCAGTGAGCTGGACCTGCCGCGCTCCACCACCTATCACCTGCTCAAGGAGATGGTGGACGCGGGATTCGTGGTGCACCTGCCGGAAAACCAGACCTATGGGTTGGGGCTCGCCGCCTACTCGATGGCCGCGGCTTATGCCACGCAGCAGCCGCTCGTGCGGGCAACCCGGGGGCACCTCGAGCGGATTGCCAGCAGCGTTGGGGGATCGGGGCACCTATCGCGTTTGGCGGGTTCGGAGATTCTCTACCTCAACGAGGTGCGCGCGCCGGGGGCGCTGTCACTGGTCACGGAGAGGGGAGTGCGGCTGCAGGCACAGCGTACGGCCTCGGGGCGGGCGATGTTAGCGCTGCTTCCGGAAGCAGAATGGAAGGCGGCATTCTTCCCCGGTTCCTTAGGCTTTGGGGAATACAAGGAAATCCTGCGCCACGTACGCGAGCGCGGTTGGGCCGAAGAGGTTGAGGTGGTGGCGCGCGGGCAGGCGTCGGTAGGCGTGGCGGTGGTTGACCACGTGGGCAGGCCGGCAGCGGCGCTGGCGGTGACTTTCCCGGTGGGCACTGCCGACGCCACCGACGTCGCACAACAACTGCACGCGGCAGCACAGCAGGTGGCAAAGAGGATGTACGGGCGCCGTTAAAACGTAGTGCGCGGGGTATTGGCGCGCCGGGGAGCCTGTTGTACTATGAGCGCAACGCGTAAGGCTGTCGCGCGTATCACCATTTTTCTATTCTTGTGAAAGCAAGTACGTATTTTCGCGTGCCTTTTCTCCCCGCTGGTGGGTGAGGTGCGGGCAACGCGGCGACGTTAAAGGAGCCTTACATGTCTAATTCTTATCCCTCCACCGTGACCGTGGGAATCGGGGCGCTGAGCATCGAGGAGGTCGTGGCCGTTGCGCGCTATGGCGCGCCGGTAGAGATTTCCCAGGATGCGCTTGAGGAAATCGCCTCCACACGCGAGCGCGTCGAGGAGCTGGCGCAGGACCCGACTCCGGTCTATGGCATTTCCACCGGCTTCGGCGCCCTGGCCCGCCGTCACATTCCGGAGGAGATGCGCGCGCAGCTGCAGCTTTCGCTGGTGCGCTCGCATGCGGCGGGCACGGGCCCGGAGGTTGAGCAAGAGGTTGTCCGCGCGCTCATGTTGCTGCGCCTGTCCACCCTGTGTACTGGCCGGACCGGTGTGCGCCCGGTGGTGGCACAGACCTATGCCGCGGTGCTCAACGCCAACATCCACCCGGTGGTCCGCGAGTACGGCTCCTTGGGCTGCTCCGGCGACTTGGCTCCGCTCGCGCACTGCGCGCTGGCGCTGTTGGGTGAGGGCGAGGTGCGCGTCGACGGCGGTGATATCACCCCGGCCGCCGAGGCCCTGTCTGCTGCGGGCATTGAGCCGCTCAAGCTGCGGGAGAAGGAAGGCTTGGCGCTAATTAACGGCACCGATGGCATGCTGGGCCAGCTGTGCCTGGCTATTACAGATCTGCGAGAACTGGCCAAGACCGCGGATATCGCTACCGCAATGACAGTGGAAGGCCTGCTGGGCACGCTTGTGGTATTCGCCGATGACCTGCAGCAGCTGCGCCCACACCCGGGCCAGGCGGATGCCGCAGCCAATATCCTGCAGGTTGCAGAGGGGTCGGAGATTCTCGCGGCTGCCCTCGAGGACTTCAAGAAGAAGCAGGTCCAGGACGCCTACTCCGTACGCTGCGCCCCGCAGGTAGCCGGCGGTTTCCGCGATACTTTAGCGCACACCGCCTTGGTTGCGGAGCGGGAGCTTGCCGCGGCCGTCGACAACCCGGTTGTGGCCAAGGATGGGCGCGTGGTTTCCAACGGCAACTTCCACGGCGCGCCGGTGGCCTACGCGCTGGACTTCCTGGCCATCGTGGTGGCTGACCTGGCCTCTATTTCTGAACGTCGCACCGATCGCTTCCTCGATGTTGCCCGCAACCGCGGCCTTAACGCCTTCCTGGCCGATGACCCGGGCGTGGACTCCGGCCACATGATTGCGCAGTATGCGCAGGCGGGCATCGTCTCTGAGCTCAAGCGCCTGGCCAACCCGTCCTCGGCGGATTCCATCCCGTCTTCGGCGATGCAGGAAGACCACGTTTCTATGGGCTGGTCGGGCGCGCGCAAGCTGCGCAAGGCAGTCGACGGACTGCAGCGCGTCCTCGCCATCGAAATTCTCACCGCCGCCCGCGCTATTGATATGCGTGAGGGCAAGCCGGCCAAGGGTACTGGCGCGGTCATTGACACTCTGCGCCAGACCGTGCAGGGTCCGGGCACCGACCGCTACCTCTCCCCAGAGATTGAGGAGACCGTGCGCCTGGTCAAGGAAGGTGCGCTGGTGGCTGCGGTAGAGGGGGCCGTCGGCACGCTGCGCTAACTCCACCCCAGCCCCATGGTCCACGCGGTCCATGGGGCTTTCTCGTCCGCCCTTGATTTCAAAAGTGCAGACCTGGAAGTACAGACCTGGTCGTCGCAAAGCACTGCCTTGGCGCTTCACGACGCCCACCTGCGTGAATGCACTTCCAGGTCTGCACTTTTGGGTTGGGTGGAGGTATGGAGCCATTGGGTTGGTTGATGCGGGGCCGCTGCAGGGCAGCTGAATGTGGCGGAGGCGGGCAGCGCGCCGCTGCAGTACTGGTCGTGCGACAGTCTTGTATCTGAGACAGCTAGGCCAAAAGTGTCCTGGCTCATGGTGCTGCGTCACAGTAACTTGTCCTGTGTGACGCCGACCAAGCCTCTAGGGACAGCCCCGGGAAACCGGCCTGGGGCTTGGGAAGGCGTCGAAAAGCACGAGCGAAAGGAAGTCATGTCTGAACCCCGCGAAGTACGCGCCCCGCGCGGAACCGAACTGAACGCCAAGTCTTGGCAGACCGAAGCCCCGCTGCGCATGCTCATGAACAACCTCGACCCCGAGGTTGCCGAGCGCCCCGAGGACCTCGTGGTCTACGGTGGCACCGGCCGTGCCGCCCGCAGCTGGGAAGCCTTCGATGCCATCGTGGAGTCCCTCAAGGACCTCGAATCCGATGAGACCCTGCTGGTGCAGTCCGGCAAGCCGGTGGGTATTTGGAAGACCAACGAGTGGGCGCCGCGCGTGCTCATTGCCAACTCTAATCTGGTCGGTGACTGGGCCAACTGGGAGCACTTCCGCAAGCTCGAGGACGAGGGCCTGATGATGTACGGCCAGATGACGGCCGGCTCCTGGATCTACATCGCTACCCAGGGCATCCTGCAGGGGACTTTTGAGACCTTCGCGGCCGTGGCCAAGAAGCGCTTCAACGGCACGCTCGCCGGCACCTTCACCCTGACCGGTGGCTGCGGTGGCATGGGCGGCGCGCAGCCGCTGTCCGTTACTTTGAACGGCGGCGCCTGCCTCATCGTTGATGTTGACGAGACCCGCCTGAAGCGCCGCCAGTCCAAGCGCTACCTCGATGAGGTCGTCACCGACCTGGATGAGGCGCTGAAGCTGGTGCTCGACGCCAAGGAGAACAAGAAGCCGCTGTCCGTGGGTCTGGTGGGCAATGCCGCCGAGGTCTTCCCAGAGGTGCTGCGCCGCCAGCGTGCGGGCGAGTTCACCGTGGACATCGTTACGGACCAGACCTCCGCGCACGACCCGCTGAGCTACCTGCCCACCGAAATCACCGTCGAGGATTGGCACAACGAGGCCAAGGCGGATCCGACCACCTTCACGAAGAAGGCCCGCGAGGCCATGGCCGCCCAGGTTCAGGCCATGGTGGAATTCCAGGACGAGGGCGCCGAGGTCTTCGACTACGGCAACTCCATCCGCGACGAGGCCCGCAAGGCCGGCTACCAGCGCGCCTTCGAGTTCCCGGGCTTCGTCCCGGCCTACATCCGCCCGCTCTTCTGCGAGGGTCTCGGCCCCTTCCGCTGGGCAGCGCTCTCCGGCGACCCGGAGGACATCAAGGTCACCGACCAGGCGCTCAAGGAGCTCTTCCCGGACAACGAGCATCTGCACAACTGGCTTGATGCCGCTGAGGAGTACGTGGAATTCGAGGGCCTGCCGGCACGTATTTGCTGGCTGGGCTACAACGAGCGCCACAAGGCTGGCCTGCTCTTCAATGACTTGGTCAAGGAAGGCAAGATCAAGGCCCCGATCGTCATTGGCCGCGATCACCTGGACTCCGGCTCCGTGGCCTCCCCGTACCGCGAGACCGAGGCAATGCTCGATGGCACCGATGCCGTGGCTGACTGGCCGCTGCTCAACGCCATGACGGCTGTCTCCTCCGGTGCCACCTGGGTGTCCATCCACCACGGCGGTGGCGTAGGCATGGGCCGCTCCATTCACGCGGGCCAGGTCACCGTCGCCGATGGCACCGAGCTGGCCGCCGCCAAGCTGCGCGCGGTGCTCACCAACGACCCGGGCATGGGCGTTATCCGCCACGTGGATTCCGGTTACACTCGCGCCAAGGAAGTCGCCGACGAGCGCGGCGTGCGTATCCCGATGGAATTCAAGGCCCGCGACTAGACACGAGAGGAAAAGAAGATCATGTCCACCCTGTTTACTGGAATTTCAGAGCTGCGCACGGTGTCGGAGGCAGGCACGCTTGCCGACGCCTCCCTCATCGCCAACACCGACGGCACCATCGCCTGGATCGGACCGGCCTCCGAGGCGCCAGCCGCGGACGAGAAGGTCGACCTTGGCGGGCGCGCAGTTCTGCCGGGCTGGGTGGATTCCCATACCCACATGATCTTCGACGGCGACCGCTCCGCCGAGTTCGAAGCTCGCATGGCGGGCGAGTCCTACCAGGCCGGTGGCATCGCCGTGACCATGGACGCGACCCGTTCGGCGGGGGAGGAGCGCCTGGAAAAGCTTCTGGTGGAGCGCATCGCCGCCGCCCGCCGCGGGGGAACGACGACGCTGGAGACGAAGACAGGCTACGGCCTCAACACCGCCTCCGAGGTTGAGGCCGCTCGCGTGGCGGCCCGCCACGTCGATGACGTGACCTTCCTTGGCGCGCACCTCGTGCCGCCGGGAGCAGAGGCCGAGACCTACCTCGACGAGGTGGTCGGCCCCATGCTCGATGGGGTGGCCGAGCACGTGCAGTGGATTGACGTCTTCTGCGAGCGCGGTGCATTCGACGAGGATCAGTCGCGCCGCGTGCTCGAGGCCGGTAAGGCCCGCGGATTGGGCGTGCGCGTGCACGGCAACCAGCTGGGCGAGGGGCCAGGCGTAGCACTCGCGGTGGAGCTGGGTGCTGCCTCCGTGGACCACGTCAACTACCTCAGCGATGCCGATGTTGAGGCACTGGCGTCTTCGGATACGGTGGCCACCTTGCTGCCTGCCTGCGACCTGTCCACGCGTGAGCCGCTGGCACCGGGACGCAAGCTTATCGACGCCGGCGCGACCGTCGCCATCGCCTCCAACCTCAACCCGGGCACGTCCTACACCTCCTCGATGAACTTCTGCGTGACCACGGCCGTGCTTCAGCAGTACCTCACGCTTGATGAGGCCATCGCTGCCGGCACGCTGGGCGGTGCCACCGCGCTGCGCCGCCAGAATGTTGGCGAGGGCAAGGATGCGCAGGGCCGTCCGGCCAAGGGCTCGCTGGTGGTCGGTGCTGCCGCGGACCTCCATGTCCTCGATGCCCCGAGCGCTATCCACTTGGCCTACCGCCCGGGCATGCCGATGGCCTGGAAGACCTTCGTGGGTGGCCGCGAAGTCTAGGCCGGGGCAAAGGCACCATTTGAGGGGCACCTTATAAAGAAACCGACATGTATTGACGTGGGGTTTTAGATTTCGGAAGCCGCAAATGGTGCCTTTGGGTTTGGTACCTTCGGTCTTTTCGGGCCTTCGCGGACGGGGACTAAGTGTGATTCAAAGGGCTGGGTCAAAGGGGGCTGAGTTAAAGGGCCTTGGCTGAAGTTCGAGGTGCCGGGGTGCCGCGTCGGGAAGAGACAGGTCGTGGGGAGAAATAGCTAATCTCACCGCAGTGCCGTACTCTGGTTTGAGCAATGAGCATTACCGATAACGCCACCGGCGGCGTCAACGAGCCGGAAGAATTCAATAAGTCGGAATCTCAGGAAAACTCGCAAGGTGGCGAAGCATTGGACGCTTCGCAGGTGTCGAACCAGGACACCGGGGCTGCGAATAACCCTGAGGACACCGGCGCTGAAGAAGTTTCAGCCAACGACAACTCCCAGGGTTTTGCACACCTCGGCCTTCCCGATGACGTTCAGGAAGCCGTGTCCAAGGTGGGCTTTACCAAGCCATCCCCGATTCAGGAAGAAACCATCCCGATCCTCATGGAGGGCCGCGACGTCGTCGGCCTCGCCCAGACGGGTACGGGTAAAACCGCAGCCTTCGCGCTGCCGGTGCTCTCCCAGATCGATACAGAAGCCCGCTATCCGCAGGCCCTTGTCCTTGCGCCTACGCGCGAGCTGGCCCTCCAGGTTGCGGACTCCTTCCAATCCTTCGCGGACCACCTTGGCCGCATCGAAGTCCTGCCCATCTACGGCGGCCAGGCCTATGGCATCCAGCTCTCCGGGCTGCGCCGTGGTGCCCAGATCATCGTCGGCACCCCGGGCCGTGTCATCGACCACCTGGAGAAGGGCTCCCTGGATATCTCCCAGTTGCGCTTCCTCGTCCTCGATGAGGCAGACGAGATGCTCAACATGGGCTTCCAGGAAGACGTTGAGCGCATTCTTGAGGACACCCCAGAGGACAAGCAGGTCGCACTCTTCTCGGCCACGATGCCGAACTCCATCCGCCGCCTGTCCAAGCAGTACCTCAACAACCCTGCCGAAATCACGGTGAAGTCGGAGCGCCGCACCAACGACAACATCACGCAGCGCTTCCTCCTAACACCGCACCGCCACAAGATGGATGCCTTCACGCGCATCCTCGAGGTCATTGACTACGACGCCATCATCGTCTTCTGCCGCACGAAGCATGCGACCGAAGACGTGGCCGACAGCCTCAAGGAGGCCGGCTACAACGCCGCTGCCATTAACGGCGATATCGCGCAGCAGCAGCGTGAGCGTACCGTCGATCAGCTCAAGGATGGCCGCCTGGACATCTTGGTGGCTACCGACGTTGCTGCCCGCGGCCTCGACGTCGACCGCATTACTCACGTGGTCAACTACGACATCCCGAATGACACCGAGTCCTACGTGCACCGCATTGGCCGTACCGGCCGTGCTGGCCGCACTGGCGAGGCCATCCTGTTCGTCACCCCGCGTGAGCGCCGCATGCTGCGCTCCATCGAGCGCGTGACCAACGCCCGCTTGGAGGAGATGGATCTCCCGACCGCGGATGAGGTCAATGCCAAGCGCAAGGAGAAGTTCTTCGCGGCCATCGGCGCCTCCCAGCAGGACAAGCAGTTCGACTTCTTCCGCGACATGGTGCGCGAATACTCTGCGGCAGAGAACGTGGCGATGGATGACATCGCGGCCTCCCTGGCTGTGCAGCTGCAGGGCGGAACGGACTTCCTGCTCAAGGAGCGCCCGGTGTCCAAGAAGGACCGCCGCGAGCGCGATCGCTTTGAGCGCGACGGCCGCGGGCGCGACCGCGACCGTGATCGTGGTGGCCGTGACCGCGATAGGGGCCGTGACCGCGGCCCGCGCCGCCCGGACGGGGACTTTGAGACGTACCGGCTGGACGTCGGCAAGCGCCAAGGCGTGCGCCCCGGCGCCATTGTGGGTGCGTTGGCCAACGAAGGTGGCCTGACCTCCAAGGACTTCGGCCGCATCACCATCGCCGTGGGCCACACCCTGGTGGACCTGCCGAAGCACCTGGACCCGGCGGTGCTGGACCGTCTCAAGGACACCCGCATTTCCGGCCAGCTCATCAAGATTCAGAAGGATACCGGACGCCCGCCGCGCCGGAACTTCGACGATGACCGCGGCCGCGGCGGTTACGGCGGGCGAGGACGTGGTGGACGCGGTGATCGTGGCGGATACCGTGACCGTGACCGCGGTGGACGCGGCCGTGATCGTGGTGGACGCCGCGGCGGCTGGCGCGACTAGCCTCCGCTCGGCGCCGCAGCGGCGTTAGAGCAACACAAGAAAACCTCCCAAACTCGTTCACGCATCGTGCGAGCTTGGGAGGTTTTCGCTATTGGGGCCTAGACCCGAAGGATTAGACGTACATCAGGATGGCGCACACAACCCACAGCAGGTTGAAGATGCCGGAGAACATAGCCAGCTGCTTCTTTAGCTTGGCCACATCGGCGCTGCCCGGGGCAGCAATCGCGGACATGGCCTGGTTCTGCTTCGGGATGACCACGACGAGCAGGATAACCCAGGCGATGACAGCCAGAAGAAGGGCGATGTGGAACTGGACCTGGGACTTGTAGGTATTGAGGTCAGTAAGGAAGACAGCTAGACCAATGACCGGAACAATAGCGGAGATATAGCCATACGTCGAGGTGATCTTGTTGAGGACACCGGCGGCACCAGCCGCAGAAGCATCACCGGAGGCCGCCTTTGCCAGCTGGCCGGGGAAGGCGGAGGTGGAGATACACACAGTACCGACCAACAAAATAGCGGTGAAGGCGTGGAGGAAGATGAGCAAGCTAGTCATGGGAGGGTGCTTATACCTTTCTGTACGGGGCTTTTCCCTGCGAGAGTCTAACGGCGCGGTGAGATGAAATCGAATCGACACTGGTGGCGCATGACTACGTAGTCGCGGGAGGGCAGCGGTAGTTGGTATTTGCGGGCCACTGCGGCAAGCCGCTGCGAGTAGTCGCAACGGTCGGCGGGCGGGAGCCAATCGGCCGGCAGAGAATCGGACTTGGCCTGGTTGAGGTTGCGGGCGGTGGCGACGAGGTTGAGCGGATCGTTAGCAAAGGCCATCTTCTTATCCGGCGGCCACACTGATGCCCCAAGGTCCCAGGCCGCCGCGAGCGGGAAGACGTGGTCAACTTCCACGCGGTCCGGCGCGGGCGCGCGGGCATAGGGATCGTAGAGGACCCCGTCGATAGTCTGCGCGGCCTTGACGTTGTCCCGTGTTCCAGGTGCCCATCCGCCGAAGTCTTCCCGTTCATAGCCGGGGACCTGCACGCGCGCGGGCACGGTTGCCACGCCCAGATCAGGTCCGGGGACGAGATGATAGCCGGCGTAGGCAACGGTTGCGACGGAAAGGAAGCCTATATAGGCCGTGCGCAGGTTCATGGACTTTTAGACTGCGCGGGGGTGTTCGCGGTTCCCGTATGAGCAGGAAGCCTGTGAGCGCACAGGGAGGGCTACATGGATGCAGTCAAAAGGCATTTCCCAGAAGGCATCAGTAAGAAGGTTTCTTTGGGGCAAAGACACCTTTTAGAGGCTCGGACACGGCGTTCTCGAAGCAAAGGCACCTTTTGGGAAATGCCTTTTGAGAAATGCCTTTTGAGTAGCGACCATGTAGAGCCATCCGATCCAATCACAAGCGAAACCCCGCCACAGCAGCAACTGGACTGCTGGAGCGGGGTTCGCGCGTGAGGGGGAGAAGGGGAGAGGCCTACTTCTGAACCTGCTCCGCTGCCTCCTCGAAGTCCAAGTCATCGTTCTTCTCAACGAGCTTGGCCAGGCGGGTTGCCTCCTCGAACTCCTGGGTGACCTTCTCATCCGGAGCCTTGGTGGCCAGCGAAACGCCGACAGTCACGAGCAGAGCGGAGATGAAGCCCGGTACCAGCTCGTAGAGGGTATCGCCCAGCGGGCTCATGCCCCAGCCAATCGCAACGACAGCACCGGTGATCATGCCGGCGATGGCGCCGGTGGAGTTGAGGCGCTTCCAGTACAGCGACAGCAGCACCAGCGGGCCAAAGGCGGAGCCGAAGCCGGCCCAGGCGAAGCCGACCAGACCCAGAATCGAATCCGACGGGTTAATGGCCAGCACAGCAGCGATGACGGCGATGGCCACGACGGCGGTGCGGGACAGGTTGATGAGAACCTCTTGGCGCGGCTTCTTCTTAGCGAAGATGAGGTAGAGATCCTCAATGAGGGAGGTGGAGACCACGAGCATCTGGGAGGACATCGTGGACATGATGGCCGCCAGAACGGCGGTCAGGACCAGACCTGCGAAGAGCGGGTGGAACATGACCTGTGCCATGTCCAGGAAGATGGTCTCGTAGTTCTCTTGGTCAGTGATGGAGTGGCTGGTCTCAGTGAAGAAGACCGTGCCGGAGAGCGCGACGAAAATAGCGCCGATGAGGGAGATACCCATCCAGCTGACACCGTAGAAGCGGCCCGCGCGGGCGTCGGAAGGCTTGCGCAGCGCCATGAAGCGCACGATGATGTGCGGCTGGCCAAAGTAGCCCAAGCCCCAGGCCAGGTTGCCGATGATGACCGCGGCGGAAACGCCGGAGAACAAGGAGAAGTAATCGGGGTTCTCAATTACACCGCCGGTGGCGTACGGGTTCTCAGCGGCGAAGCTGAAAATCTCGCCCGGGTTGTCCAAGGAGAAGAGCACCATGATCGGCACGATGATGAGAGAGGCGAACATGAGCAGGCCCTGGACGGTATCGGTGTAGGACACCGCGAGGAAGCCGCCGACGAAGGTATAGAAGACCGTCACGGCAGCCACGACGAGCATGCCGACCATGTAGTCACCGCCGAAGCTGGACTCGAAGTAGCGGCCGCCGGCCACCATGCCGGAGGAGACGTAGAAGGTAAAGAAGAAGATAATGATTGCCGCAGCGATAATGCGCAGCAGGCGCGACTTATCGTGCAGGCGGTTCTCAAAGAAGGAGGGAACGGTAATTGAATTGCCGGCGATCTCGGAGTAGGAGCGCAGACGCGGCGCGACCCACTTCCAGTTGGCCCAAGCACCGATGAGAAGGCCGATGGCCATCCATAGCTCAGACATACCGGTCAGGAACAAAGCGCCGGGCAGGCCCATAAGCAGCCAGCCGGACATATCGGAGGCGCCGGCGGATAGGGCGGCTACGAACGGGTGAAGGCCGCGGCCGGCGAGAACGTAGTCGTCGTACTCATCCGTCTGCTTGTAGCTCCAGAAGCCAATGGCGGCCATGGCAAGCAGGTAGATGATCATCGCAACGACATACCAAGTGGAGTCTTGCACTGATCTCTCCTTGAGATTGAGATTAAGAATAGGACTCATCCACGCTAACGAGGCAAAAGGTCCTACCCAACTGAAAATTGGCTGATTGACCAGTATTTGGTTACCTTGGTCACAGCTTAATGCACGGTCTTACTGGTGTTACGCCGTTATGTAACGAGACTGTAACAATTGCGTATTTGGGCAGGAATCGGGAACTTTCTGCAACCCTTTCCCCACAAAGGTGTGCTGCTAAACTGGCCCCTATGGCTTCTTACCTGCTGCATGGCCTCTGGCTGCCCGTCTCCGGCCTGAGTCTATGGATCGAACAGGTCGAAGGGCACAAGATCGTCATGCCCTCAGCAGTCCCGGAGGGAACCTTTCCGGATGTGGTTGATACCATCCTGAGCAAGAAGACCTTCCGCAACCGAGCGCGCGTCTCCCTCCGCACACCGAAGGGCAAAGATGTCTCCCTCATGGTGCCCATGGCGATGTTCGCCCCGGATGAGGCAGTGGAGACGCTGGCCAAACTGGAATACCTCGATACAGACAGCCAGGCGGTTTCGGCGGAACAGCGTGCAGCTATTGCGCCGGACCTCCTGTGGCTCATCCGCGCCTATCGCGGCCTGTACCGTTTCGTCCGCGCCGGCCGCGTGACCATCCGCCTGTCCTATCAAGCAGGCGAGTGGTACCCGATGTGGCAGCTGGCATCCGGTCTGGGCGAGCGCAGCTGGCTGGCGGAAATGCTGGCTTCTGCGCCCGGCATCCTCTCCATTAATAACCGGGCGCTTTCGGATGATTTGGCCGATGAGCTTACGCACTGGATTGCCTATACCCAATTGCGCCCGCAGATCGATGCCCCACGCGCCGCGCCCTGGCATGAATTCGCGCAGGCCTTGCTGAAAACCGCGCCGGTCAAGAAGGGGCGCGCCCAGCTGCTGCGTGGGCTCAATGAGTGGAAAGATTCCATTACCTCCGTTGACCTGCAGCTCGTCTTCCTCGTGGAGGAGCCGCCAAATAGTACTGACTCCGTCGAGGATGCAGCGTGGCCCATTCGCCTGCTGGTGCGCTCCGGTACGGATTCGCCGCTGCCGGTGCGGCAGGACCAGTTGGATCGGGGGAGCGTCGAGAAGCTGCGTGAGGCCCGCCGCCATGCCTTCGACGTGGCTCCGCGGCTGAAGTACAACTCCGCCCCGGCGAGCCGGAATGCGGGGGACTGGGACGTCTACCTGACCACCGAGCAGCTCGTCGATTTTGTTACCCACGACGCCGCTGCCCTGCGCAAGGCCGGTTTCACCGTGCTGCTGCCCAAGTCTTGGTCCCATATGGAGACCAAGGCCAAGCTGGAAACCACGGAGGTCCGTGATCCGGCCGATGCTGCCACCAAGGCGCACATTGGTATGGAGAAGCTGTTCAGCTATGACTGGAAGCTCTCGGTGGGTGACACGCAGCTTACCGACGCCGAAATGCAAGAGCTCATCACTTCTAAGTCCGGGCTGATTCGTTTGCGCGGCGAGTGGGTCATGGCGGATACCCAGGCCTTGAACAAGATCTCGCAGTACATGCGCGAGTTGGCCGATACCGCACGAAAGCGCGCCCTGAAGGAGTTGGAGCAACTCGCCGCTACCGCAGAGATGGCGCGCCAGCTGGAACAGCCCGGCTGGGAAGAATTGGTGGCCGAGGTGGAGCGCCGCCGCAAGGAATTCAATGAGGGTGAGCAAGAAGAAGCGGTAACGCTTGCAGACCTGCGCGAGATGGCCTTGAAGTCCATGGCGGAGGACCCCGTGGCCTTCACCGGATCCGAGTGGCATACCTCGCTGCTCGGCGGGCTGGATAGTACGGCACCTGACCGCGTGGAGATCCCCGATACGGTCCATGCCGAGCTGCGCGAGTACCAGCGCCGAGGCGTCGACTGGCTGTACTGGATGTCCCGCAACAACATCGGCGCGGTGCTGGCAGATGACATGGGTTTGGGCAAGACCCTGCAGCTGCTGTCTTTGCTGGCGGTGGAAAAGGCTGCCCACGAGGACGCGCCGGACAAGGAAGATGGGGAGGCTGAAGCCTGGAAGCCCACCCTCGTCGTCGCGCCGACTTCCGTGGTGGGCAACTGGGCTAGGGAAGCTACGCGCTTCGTACCGGACTTTAAGGTCATGGTGCAACACGGCACTGGGCGCCTGAAGGGCGAGGAATTGGTCAGCGCAGCTCAGGAGGCCGATATCGTCATTACCTCCTATGGCACGGTCAGCCGTGACTTTTTGACCTTGAGCAATGTGGAGTGGGACCGCGTGGTCCTCGATGAGGCTCAGGCGATCAAGAACGCCTCCACGCGCTCCTCCAAGGCGGTGCGCGCCATCCCGTCACGTCACCGCGTGGCGCTGACCGGCACGCCGATTGAGAACCGCCTGTCAGAGATGCGCTCCATCCTGGACTATTGCAACCCGGGAATCTTGGGCTCCGCCTCCTTTTTCCGCAACCACTTTGCCAAGGCCATCGAGCGCGAGGGCAGCGATGTCATGGCGGAGCGCCTGCGCCTGCTCACAGGCCCGTTCATCCTGCGCCGCCTCAAGACGGACCCGAATATCATCGATGACCTGCCAGAGAAGTCCGAGCAGATCATCACAGTGCGCATGACCGATGAGCAGGCAGCACTCTACAAGGCCCTGGTCAATGACGTGGAGCAGGCCCTGGCGAAGAAGAAAGAGGGCATCTCGCGCCGCGGCCTCATTTTGGCATCGCTGACACGCATTAAGCAGATCTGCAACCACCCGGCGCACTTCTTGGCCGATGGTAGCCCCGTCACCATCAAGGGCAAGCACCGCTCCGGCAAGGTGGAGGAGCTCATGCGGATCATCGACCAGGCCATCGAATCTCAGGAGCGCGTTCTGATCTTCACCCAGTACAAGGCCTTCGGCGACGTTCTCCAGCCCTACCTCTCTGAACAACTGGGCTGCGAGATTCCCTTCCTCCATGGCGGGGTCAGCAAAAACCGGCGCGATCAGATGGTGGAGGAATTCCAGGCCGATAACGGGGCGCCCGTCATGCTGCTCTCGCTCAAGGCGGGTGGTACGGGGCTGAACCTCACGGCGGCGTCGATTGTCGTGCACATGGACCGCTGGTGGAATCCGGCTGTGGAGAACCAGGCCACGGACCGCGCCTTCCGCATCGGCCAGCAGCGCAATGTGCAGGTGTACAAGATGATTACCGCCGGTACCTTGGAGGAATCCATCCAGGACATCCTCGACGGCAAGACACAGCTGGCCGGTGCCGTCGTGGGAGAGGGCGAGGGCTGGCTCACCGAACTGAGCCCCGAGCAGCTGGCGGATCTCATGAGCTATAGGGAGCAGGAGAAGTAAGTGGCACCGAAGAATCCTGAAGACAATAACGTCATCTACGCCAACTTCGGCACCCGCAAGCGCGTGAGCACGCCGGAAGAGGTCAACCGCGTCGACCGCGTGCACACCATGCAACCGGCGGCCACGCGCCTGCTCAACTTTGTCAACCAGCAAACGGATTCCGGCCGCATTCGCCGCGGGCGCCAGTACGCCACGGAGGGCCATGTCGTGGGCCTCGATGTGCGCAATGGTGCTGTGCACGGCAAGGTTGCGGGCTCTCAGAATGAACCTTTCGCGGTGCTCATCCAGGTGCCTTACCGCAACAACGAGGACATCGGGCGGCTGTCGGAGATGTTCGCGCGCACCCCCAACTCCGTGGCGAAGGCTAGGGAGGGCATGCTTGCCGACGCCTCCCTCGACATCCTCATCGCCGAATACCCCGACGACCTCCGTTTCTCGTGCACCTGCCCCGACCCGGAGTACGTGTGCAAGCACGTCGTGGCAGTGGCGGACCGCCTGGCCGCGCGCATGGATGCTGACCCGTCCGTCATCTTCGCTCTGCGCGGCCTCGATTTTGCGCGCCTAGAGCAAGCGGTCATGGAGCAGGCCAAGTCGGCCTCGGAGGATTCTTATTCCGCTTCCGCGGCCTCTGAAATCTCGGCCGAGGAGCGCAATGCATTGTTCTGGGAGGGGCGAGAATTGCCGCCCCTGCCGGAGCCGAAAACCGCTCCCGCCGTCGATGATTCCGACCCGGAGTTGCTGCGCAAGGCCATGAGGTCTGTCAGCCATACGAACATAGATTTGCTTCGGGCCGTCTCCGATGTCGAGGACCTTTACTATCATCTGACGCACTAGACATTGCCACCCCAGGGGAGAGGCTCAAGCGCCAGCCCTGGACCACGTTGTAGGGAGTTTGCATGGCCGCGGTTACGTTCATCCACACCTCAGATTTCCAGCTGGGAATGACACGCTGGTTTTTAAGTCCCGCCGCGCAGTCGCGCTTTGATGATGACCGCGAAGCAGCGGTCCTGCGGCTCGGGGAGTTGGCCACCGAGACGGGGGCGGAGTTCATCGTCGTGGCCGGTGATGTGTTTGAGCACAACTCCTTGAACAAATCCACGCTGCTGCGCGCCAAGGACATGTTCAAGCGCCTGCCAGTGCCGGTCTACCTGCTGCCCGGCAACCACGATCCGCTCGTGGCGGATTCCATCTTCTTCAACTCCTTCGCGGATAACGTGCACGTCATCGCGGATTCAGAGCCCATCGAGGTGCGCCCAGGCGTGGAAATCGTCGGCGCTCCCTACCTGTCCAAGCGGGCTAATTATGACCTGGTGCGCCGCGCGCTGGAGCCGCTGCAGCCTGCCGATGAGGGCACGGTTCGCATCGCGGTGGGGCATGGCCAGGTGGAGTCCCGCGCGGGCGAGGGCGAGGACTCGGACGCTGATACTATCGACCTCTCCTTCGTGGAGGAGTGCCTGGATAAAGGCGTTATTGATTATCTGGCCTTGGGGGATACGCACTCCACGGAATCGCTGGGCCGTACCGGCAAGGTGTGGTTCTCCGGCAGCCCGGAGACTACGGCCTTCGACGATAGGGAGCGCGATTCGGGCAATGCCTTGGTGGTGACCGTTGAGGGGGATCGGGTGGACGTCGCCAAGCACTGCGTCGGTCGCTGGGACTTCCGGGCGATTGATGCGGACGTTAACTCACTGGAGGAGGTCGAGGCTTTTCTTGCGGAGCTAGACGCCGTGCCGGAGAAGATCCGCACCGCGGTGAAATACAGCCTGCGTGGCACCGTGGGCCTGAGCGCGCAGGCTCGTCTGGAGCAGGGGCTGGCTGAGCTGGAGGAGGTCTTCGCCTCCCTCAAGCCGCGCGAGAGGACGATGGATCTGCATCTGGCGCCCTCCGAAGAAGAGCTCAGCGAGTTGAGTTTGAGCGGTTATGCCGCTGATGCCCTGGCGGAGCTGCTCGAGGACCTAGATGATCCCACCGCCCGCGACGCCGCCAACCTGCTGTTCCGCCTCAGCGCGAAGGGAGCTTAATAATGATGCAGCTACATTCTGTTGAACTCAATAATGTCCGGGGCGTGGATCACCTGGAGGTCAAGGACCTTCCAGAAACCGGTGTGGTGGTCATCGGCGGGCCGAACGAGGCTGGCAAATCCACATTGGTGGAGTCTATTGATTTTGTGCTGACGCAAAAACACACCGCCAACTCTAAGGCAGTGAGGGCGCTGCAGCCCGCCGGCCGCGATGTGGGTCCCGAGGTCACGCTGGAGGCCACCGTGGGGCCCTATCATTTCCGCATCCACAAGCGGTGGGTGAAGAAGCGCACCTCGGAGCTGCATGTGTTCTCCCCGCGCCCGGGCCAGTGGACTGGTGCGGAAGCGGATGGGGAGCTCGAGCGCATTCTCAGTGAGCATATGGACCGCGCGCTAGTCGACGCCCTCTTCGTCCGCCAAGACGATAGCCACGAGGGCATCGCCGCCGTGGGCATTCCTTCCCTTACTGCGGCGCTAGAGGAGCAGACCGGGGCGAATGCCGTGGCGGAAGACTCCGAGCTGCTCACGCGCATCGAGGCGGAGTACAAGGAGTATTTCACCGCGAAGACGGATAAGCCGGCGGGAGACTATAAGGCCGCGATCGCCACGCTGTCAGAGGCGGAGGAGGAGCACGCGAAGGCTGAGTCCGCGCTACGAGAGCTCGACGGTGTGGTGGAGCGCTATGAAGCCGCCGAGCTGAAGAAGTCCGAGGCCGAAGCGGCTTTGCCGGAGGCCGTAGAAGAGTGCGAGCGCCGTGACGGCGAACTAGTCGCCGCCCGGGCCGCCCAGGAGAAGGTCACCGCGCAGGAGGCAGCAGTGACCCGGGCAGCGGAAGCTGTGACGCGCGCGGAGGAGGAATCGGCGCGGCGCAAGGCTGTGATTGCTGAGCACTCCGCAGCGGTTGAGGCGGCCGAGCGTGCCGCAACTGCGGTTAGCGAAGCCTGCGAGCGCGCCGAGGAAGAGTCCGCCGCCCGCACGAAGCTGGAAGAAGAACGCGCCGAGGTTCATGAGCGCTACGAGGCCGTGCGCGAGGAGCGCCAGCGCGCCCGCCGCGCGCAACGGCGCGCAGAACGCGAGGCCTTGGGCACCCGCCTCGAAGCCTTGACCAAGCTGGAAGAGACCTTGGCGTCGCGCCGTCGTGAGCTGGCTGCCGCTCCAGACGTGCCAAACTTGAAAGCACTGGAAGAGGCGGCTCGTGAGGTCACTGTCCAGGAGCGCCTGCGAGCGGCGGCTGCTGCCAAGCTGTACTTTTCCGGGAAGGGCTCCGTCGCCGTCGATGGCGAGGAACGCTCTCTGGAGAGCGGTGAAGAACTTGCAGTCGAGTTGCGTGAGGGCACGACCCTTCAGGTAGGCGAGGTCACCGCCCGCTATGCCGCAGGTGCCGGCGAAAGCGGTGAGGAAGGCGTGGAGAAGGCTCGCGCTGAGCTCGCGCGCCTGCTGGAGGATGCCGGGTGCGAAGACCTCGAGTCGGCCCGTGCCGCTCACGAGAAACACACCGAACTCGCATCCGCCGCGGGTTCCGCGGCGCGCGAACTGGCTGCCGCGTTGGGAGGGGAGGACCTCGGTGAACTGCGTGCGCGTTTTGAGGCCGGCGCAGAAGAGGCTGAGGACACACCTGGTCTTTCCGAGGACGACGCGGCGCCGCGAGAGCTGGACGTGGTGGAGCGAGAGGAAGAGGAACTACGCAGGAAGCTCGATGAGCTCGACCGCGCTGTGGCTCCCTACCGTGAAAACAAGGCTGGCGCGGCATTAGAGGTAGCCACCGTGCGCGCGGAGGAGGCAATCACGCAGCGTGATGCCAAGGCCGCAGCCGTGGAGGCCGCCCGTGCTCAACTCAGTGATGCCGACGTGACCACGGCTATCGAGGCAGCACAGGCCAAGCTGCAGGAAGAAAGAGCAGTGCTGGCGGAGATGTACGCGGTAGACGTGGACACCGCCGAGCATCTTGCCAAGGGAGCGCGTACACACGTGGATTCCCTGAAGGCAGCGGTGAATGCAGCGGTCGGTGACATGCGCGAGTTCCGGGGACTCATCGATATGCATTCCGGTGCGGCTGAGGATGCGGAGAAAGCCGCCGCCGAGCTCGAGGTTGCTCGTGAGCGCCACGCCGCTATCGAGCGTCGCGCGGAGGCTGCGCGTTATCTGCGCACACTCATGCTGCGCCACCGTGACGCCGCGCGCCAGCGCTATGCCGCGCCGTTTGTCACAGCGCTCAATAGCTTGGCGCGAACAGTCTTCGGTGGGGATGTGGACTTCGAGCTGTCGGAAGAGCTCAAGGTCGAAGCTCGCAGCCGCGACGGTGAGACCGTGTCTTTTGACGCGCTCTCTGGCGGTGCCAAAGAGCAGTTGAGCATCCTGACGCGCTTCGCCATAGCTCAGCTGGTGTCCGATGAACCGGTGCCTGTACTGATCGATGATGCGTTGGGTTCCACGGACTCCCAGCGCCTTCAGCTCATGGCGGCGCTGTTTAGTAAGGCAGGGAAAAGCACTCAGGTCATCGTGCTGACCTGTATGCCGCAGCGCTATTCCTGGGTGCCTGGGCGCATGGAGCTAGATATGGAGAAACTTACAAGGGCCTAAGTCCCGGAGTGTAGGGTATGAGCCATGACAGCGGACACTCGATGGCTCACCGAAAGCGAACAGGACCTGTGGCGCCACATTCTAGCTAGCATTCGCAAGATCAATCGCGGTATGGAGGAAACCCTGTTGGCCTGCGGCGATATCTCAGCCGCGGAGTTTTCGGTGCTTGTTTCTCTTTCGGAAGCACCCGAGCACACGCGGCGCCTGCGCGACTTATGCACGGAGTTGGAGTGGGACCGCTCCCGCGCCTCCCACCAAATCACCCGTATGGAAAAACGGGGTTTGGTGCGCAAGGAAAAATGTGCGGGCGATGCGCGTGGCGTGGAGGTCGTCATGACGAAGTCCGGCCGGGAGCGCCTTGAGGCGGCGGTACCTGAGCACGTCGAGTCCGTGCGCCGCATGGTTTTTGATCACCTCGATCCTGCCGACGCTCCGGCGGTCCTGCGTTTCTGCGAGGGCGTCCTTTCAGAAGACAACCTTCCGGGATATGACGGCTTCGTGCCGGATGAGCGCTTGGGTATTCACACCGACTAGTTGTGCTTCGTACGGGTAGTGTTAGTTTTCGACCGTTTACTCACCTGGAGGTGATCTGTCCGCACCATGATGGGACAAGAACTGTTTGAGCATCCCGAGCGCCAGTACGCTACGTACGGCATTACTCCGCTGAAAGAGCTCAGCACCCAAGTCGGCCCGGTCGATGATCTGGATGAGCTCTCCGAGGAACAAGCCACCGCGCTTGAGGCGGCCCTCGAGCAGCACCCAGAGGGCGCGCTGACCTTCGATGACGCCTCGCAGCTGTGGATTATCGGCGCGGATGAGGATATTGAGCGTATGTTCCAAGACCGCGAGGGATTCGTCGAAGCGCTCAACAACAACGAAGACCCTGGGGTCTAGCCCACAGTCGGTGTCATCCTAAAGGTGGATGGCGGCTAGATTTACTGGGTTTAACTACGGGCGGCTCTGTTTAAACTGCTAAGATACTCTGTGTTAAAGGGCGAGCATCCCCGCGCTTTTCAGAGGCAGCTTGAGCGAGAGCGCCATCTGGCTAGGGGAGCTAAGTGAAAGGACAAAACATAATGGTCGAGCGCGATTTGGCTCAGGAACAGCGCGAAGCAGCTGCACGTGACAAGGCTGACGGCTGGGTATCCGTCTTCGTTCAGTGGATTCCCTCCATGCTTCTCTCCGTGGTGATGCTGGGCGCCATGATGTTCGGCATGTACTACATCGAGCACGGCACCTTGGACATCACCCAGCCGATCGTCAACCAGTACATCACCCAGTAACCTGGTTCGCTCCCTCGCTGCCGCCTGGCGGGGGGAGAAAAGCTTGACTTTAAGCCCCAGCAGATTTGTCTGCTGGGGCTTCCTCTTTATCACCAGGCTCATCTCTCTAACTCGTGCCGTGGATCCATCAGGCGGCTTGAGCCACTGCTAAGCCTGAGAATTAATCTCCGAGTGCGATGTCTCGAGGCGTGATGACTCCTACGCCCTTCGCGCTCACCGTCGTTCCATGATCAGCCGCCGCCCGTCCTTTCGGTGAGCGCGAAGGGCGTATTCGTCCGGGAGAGCGTTAATCCGATAGCCTGAACTCCATGGACTCTCGCATCTACATTCGCTATCTCAACGGTCCGCTCCTGTGGATGGGAATAGTCGTTGGCCTTGCCGTTGTGGCAGCGGTGGTGCCCACGATGATTGATTCCACGTGGGCAGCAATCCTATTTGGTGCCCTGGTCATCATTGCAACCGTGGCCTGCCTTCTGATGCGGGTGAAGATCGTCGTCAACGATGGCGAGGTTGCGGTGTCCGTCTTTGGCGTTTTCACAAAGAGAATTCCCCTGCGCGAGATCACCGGGGTGAGTATCGGTCCGGAGACGGGGCTTAAAGAAGGTGCGGGCCCGCGCATCGTCGATGGCGCACCAGCCTATATCGTCTCTGGGCCGACGGTGCGCTTCGAGTACGGCTCAAACGCTCTTGTTGCCTCGGCGAAGAATCCAAAGCAAGTGGTCGAGGATGTAGAGGCGCGCTTGCGATAGTTCCATATCCCCAGACCTCGATCCCGAAACCTCCTGGTGGGTGGTGGGGCGTTGGTAAGCGCTAGGCGACGCCCACCTGCAGGTTGCGGGTTTCAGGTCTGGGGAGATGCAAAATGAGACAAGCCGCCCACCCGCAAACGTGGCGTCGTAAAAAATGGGCCGGGGCGTACTGGCCGATTCGCGATAGGCGGGCATGAAAAAGTGCCCCTGACAGGGATCGAACCTGCGACCTTCGGTACCGGAAACCGATGCTCTAATCCGCTGAGCTACAAGGGCATTGCTGGCGAAATGCCAACGATGCGATTCTAACCTATAAAGGCTAGAGCGCAGTAATTGGCCTAGCGCCGATGGGGGTGAGGCGGGAAAGAAGGAGTGCTAGGACAGCCACTCCTTCATGGTTCCCGCCGTTCCTACTACTGGGCGGGCTGCTCCTGAGCCTGGGGCTGGTCAAAGAAGCCCGGGGCATCCGCGGTGTGGACGTCACCAGTGCGCAGGTAGTCAACCACAATCTGGTCAACAGCCTTGTTGCCCACCGCGAAGTGGCCGTGACCCGGGCCGTGGACGGTCACCACGCGGGACTGCATTGGGTCAGACAGGCCGCGGTAGAAGGCATACGGGGTCTGCGGGTCACCGGTAGCCTGCAGCTGCAGTGGCTTGGTCTGCAGCTTGTCACCAGAAACGGCAATCGGGGTAGTGATCGGTGCGCGGCCGGAGCAACCGGCGCCGGAGGCATACATCGCGTTGAACAGTGAGAACGGGTCAACCGTGACATAGTTAGACCAGAGGAAGGCCGGGATGAAGGTCGGATCCGTCGGCGCAGTGTTCTCATTGCACATGATGATGTTCTGCATGCTCATGGAGTTGAGAATCTCTTGCTGGACCTTCTGCGGGTCCTGCTCGCCCTGTTGTGCGGCCTGCTCCTCAAAGTTGATGGCTTCGACGCCGCCAATGTGCTTGGCTAGGGAGTCCCACGACTCCGGGCGGGGAAGGAGGTCACGGGTAGCGGTGAGCGTCGGCGAAGTGGCCTGAACAGCCTGCGGGTTCTGGACCTTGCCCGCGAGGTGCTCTGCCTGTACGCGCAGCTCACCGGTCGCAGTCATGACATTGGCGCCGGGCTGGCCGGCAAACTCGAGCCCCGGTGGGAGGTCACCAATCTGCGCGTTCGGAGGAAGCACGGTGGGGCGCACGCCCGCCTCTGCGGCCACAATCTGAGACCAGCGCTCGTAGGCCTTCAGCGGGGTCGTGCCGGCGTGGTAGGTGGCGTCGTTCTTCGCTACATAGTTAAAGAAGTCATGCAGAGCATTCTCATAACCAGCCTGCTGAGAAGCGAAAATCTGGTTCCACGCCATGTTGGGGTTCATTCCGGAGTCCAGCACGACCTTGTCGGTGTGCTCCGGATAGAGTGTGGAGTACGTGGACCCCAAGAAGGAGCCGTAGGAGAGGCCGAAGATGTTGATCTTCTCCTCGCCGAGTGCCTGGCGGACAACATCCCAGTCCTTGGCGGTGTTCTCCGTGGTCAGGGAATCGGTGTAGCCCGGGGTGTTCTTCTCACAGTCGTCGCGGGTAATGGAGCCGATCTTTGTCAGCTGTTCCAGAGGGTTTCCGCCCGCCTCAGTTGACGAGCAGTTGACCTGTGCGGAATCGCGCAAACCACGCGGTTGAACGCCGATGATGTCGTATCCTTGTTTGACTTCCTCAGGCCAGGCAGCGAAGTTGACCCAGCTATACGCGTCACCGCCTGGACCGCCCGGGTTGGTGAACAGAGTGCCTTGGCGCTCGCCCGTGGCCTTCAACCGGATAAGGCCGACGTCGATAGTGCCCTTCTCGGGAGCATTATGGTAGGTCGGCACGGTCACGTGGCCGCATTCGGCACGCTCTTCGGTGACCCCTTCCGGGCACGGGCCCCAGTTGATGGCGGGTTGGTCGGCGTGAGCAACGGCGGGTGCGGCTACCAGCCCAGCAGCGATGGCTACGGGGCCCAGAACCGAACCTAAAACGCGAGAAAGACGCATAGAACAAGGCTCCTAAAATCGTAAATTGGTACGAGCCTTATCCTATGCGTCAGGGGTGATGTGAGCCGAGCTCTCATACAGGGCGGGTGCCCCCGAAAGCCTCACTACTTAACAATCACCACAATGAGATCGCGCGGGCCGTGGACACCTTCCACGCGGGAGAGCTCGATATCCGAGGTCGCGGAAGGGCCCGAGATCCACGTTGCCGGGCGCTCCGGGTTCATGCGGGAGACCATCTCCGGGACACCGTAGACAATCTGGTCCTTGCGCACGATGCACACGTGACGGTCCGGCACCAAGGTCAGCGCGCGGCGGCCACAGGTCTCATTGGATTCGAGCACGATGGTGCCGGTCTGCGCGGAGGTGACGTGAGATTCGGTCACCACGGCGTCGACAGCGTCGAGCTCACGCGGGTCCTTGGCGTTGTCATCTGGGGTGATGGTGCCTTCGAAGCCGTCGAGAAGCCCAGCGTCCATGCCGGGTGCGTAAACGACGTTCGAGCAGCCGCGCTCCTTGAGGATGTCCACGAGGGTGGAGTTCAGGCCGGACTCATCGGTGACGTGCACATCAGCCTTGTAGTCTTCGAGGCGGTCCACCAGCATCTCGCGCAGCTCATCTTCGTTGAGCGTGCCTTCCTTCTGGTACTCGCGCGGGATGTCTACGTGGTCCGGCAAACCGGCTTGCTTTTGGGCGGCGGCAATGCGGTTGAGGATTTCCTCTTTGGCGGTGGTCACTTGATGCCCTCCTTCTTGGCTTGGGCGAGGAGTTCTTGAGCTTCGTCAGAGTTGAACCATTGGCGGAAGGACTTCTTCGGCGGAACAGCGGTATCGCGTACCTCGGACCAACCGGACATGAACAGCGGTAGCTTGTCGATGACTCCGTTGAAACCACCGAGGACACGGCCGAGCGCCACCATGTGGGTGATCTGGTTCCAAATCTTCGGGTTCTTCCACACCAGCTCCACGACCTGGAAGAGCTTCTCTTCGACCGGCGGGGTGGCGTTAGTGACCTTCTGATAGCGGTTCTCCAGAATGACCTGGGAGAGAGGAATGCGCACCGGGCACACCTCGTCGCAGCGGCCGCACAGGGAGCAGGCGTAGGGCAAGCTTGCCGACGGATCATTGTGGTCCTTCATACCAGTCAGCTGCGGCGTCAGAGAAATACCGATCGGGCCGGGGTAGACCGAACCATAGGCGTGGCCGCCAGCGCGCTCGTAGACCGGGCAGACGTTCAGGCAGGCAGAGCAGCGAATGCACTTGAGTGCTTCGTGGCCCTTGGGGGAGGACAGGGCTGCGGTGCGGCCATTGTCCAGAAGCACGATGTGGAAGTTTTGCGGGCCGTCACCTTCGGTCACGCCGGACCACATCGAGGTGTACGGATTCATGCGCTCAGCGGTGGAGGAGCGGGGCAGCAGCTGCAGGAAGACCTCGAGGTCCTGGAAGGTCGGGACCAGCTTCTCAATGCCCATCACGGTAATGAGGGTCTCCGGCAGGGTCAGGCACATGCGGCCGTTGCCCTCGGATTCCACGATGTTGATAGTGCCGGTCTCAGCCACACCAAAGTTAGCGCCGGAGATGGCGACCTTGGCCTTCATGAACTGCTCGCGCAGGAAGCTACGGGAAGCCTCAGCCAACTCCGCCGGCTCGGCCTTGAGGGAGTCATCGGTGTTCGGCATCTTGTTGACAAAGATGTCCCGAATCTCCGCGCGGTTGCGGTGGATGGCCGGGACCAGAATGTGAGAAGGCTTATCCTCACCCAGCTGGACGATGAGCTCCGCCAGGTCAGTCTCCTGGGCGTGGATACCGACCTCTTCCAGGTGCTCGTTGAGCGCGATTTCCTGGGTGGCCATGGACTTGATCTTGACCACGTCGGTCTCACCGGTTTCGCGGATAAGGCCCTCAATGATCTTGTTGGCTTCCTTGGCATCGCGTGCCCAGTGGACAATGCCGCCGCGCTTGGTTACCTGCTCTTCGAACTGGAGCAGCAGCTCGCCCATGCGGACAGCAACGTCATCCTTGAGTGCGGAGCCGGCGTCGCGCAGCTGCTCCCAGTCCGGGGTTTCGTCCACGGCGTGCTGGCGCTTGTTGCGAATGGTGGTGGTGGCGTGGTGCAGGTTGCGGCGCTGGGTGGCGTTATTGAGGCCAACGTGTGCCAGCGGCACGAACGCCTTCGAACCACGCAGGTTGCCGTAGCCTTCTGGGGCGCGGGGAGGGGTGGTGTCGAGGAAGGAAGTCATTAGAGCATCTTCTCCTTGGAGTAGGCCGCGGAGGTGGGAGTCCACGGGTGTTCCTTGGTGGAGGCGAGGATTTCCGCCAGGTGGATAGCGCGAACACCGGAGCGCTGGCGAGCCAGAGCGCCTCCAATGTTCATCAGGCAGGAGGAGTCACCGCCGGTAATATATTCGGCCTCGGTTTCACGGATGTGGCGGGTCTTGTCACCGACCATCGCTGCAGAAACCTCGGCGTTCTTGAGGGCGAAGGTGCCGCCAAAACCACAGCACTCTTCGGCATTAGGCAGCTGGACGAGGTCGATTCCTTCGACCTCCTTAAGAAGCTGGTAGGGGCGGTCACCCAGTTTGAGGAAGCGCAGGCCGTGGCACGAAGGGTGGTAGGTCACGCGGTGGGGGAAGAAGGCACCGACGTTGGTGACACCGGCGACGTCGACAAGAAACTCCGGCAAGTCCAGGGTCTTGCCGGCAGCCTTCTTGGCGCCGTCCACATCGGCGGAGGTGCCGAAGCGGTTTGCGATCATCTCGTGCTGCTCGCGCACGGCGCCCACGCAGGAGCCGGAGGCAGAAACCACGTAATCAATGGAGGGATCCGCGAAGGCGTCCGCATAGGTGCGGATCATGCCCAAGGTCTGCTCCTGGTAGCCGGTGTTGATGTGCATCTGGCCGCAACAAGTCTGTTCCTCGGGGAAGACGACGTCGTAGCCCAGGCGGGAGAGGATCAGGGCCGTGGCCTTGTGGGCATCGGGGAAAAGTGAGTCACCGATGCAGGTGGAAAACAATGCTATTCGCATTTGTGAGCGCTCCTTAATCTGCCTCCATGTGGCTTGTCCCGTGCTGTGCACAGCGGAGTTGTGCTCGGATGCGCGCTACCAGGACAGCCGCACTGGGCATTTTTCGAGTGTGTACCTTTGAGCCTACCGCCCAAAACTCACATTATCGACACAGGATTACCCCTCCTACCTGGCTTTTTATCGCAACACTAATGTTGTGAAATTCCTAACGTGCGGTGATGGTCGCAGCGGTCGCGGCCGATATGAGGCAACCCCCAGACTGGGCGATGAAGACGCCCGAATCTGGGGGTAGTTAGTGGTGTAGAACTTTATGGCTAAACCCTTTTAGGGGACCAAGAAGCCCAGCACGTTGGTCATGAGGAAGACGATGACGCACACGACGGCGAGGAAGGCCACGGAGTAGCCCACGACCGCCTTGAAGATGCGGGATTCCTCGCCCTCCATCTGCACGGCGGTGGCGGCGATGGCCAGTGACTGCGGGGAGATCATCTTGCCCACAACGCCACCGGAGGTATTGGCGGCCAGCATGAGGTCCGGATTGACGCCGATGCGCTCGGCGGCGGTGACCTGCAGGTTGGCAAAGAGTGCGTTGGCGGAGGTATCCGAGCCGGTGACGGCGGTGCCGATCCAGCCCAGGACGGGGGAGAAGAGCGCGAAGATGCCGCCGACAGAAGCCACGAACTGGCCGATGGAGATGGTTTGGCCGGAGTAGTTCATGGTGTAGGCCAGTGCGAGGACCAGGATGATGGTCAGCGCGGAGAACTTCATGCGGGAGACAACCTCGCCGAACTTGGTCAGCGGCGCGGAGGCGTCCAGCTTGTAGCGGCCGTTCTCGTTGAAGGTCATGTAGATAAGGGCCACGATGATGCCGGAAATCAGCAGTAGGGTTCCCGGGTTGCCCAGCACGTTGAACGTGAAGGCGGTGTCCATGGCGTGGCCTTCGGCGTCGAAGACGGTGCCGTCGAGAAGCGGCCAGGCAACGTTGACCTGGAGGAAGCCGAAGATGGCCGGCCATGCGGTGGCGATGGCGAAGACAGCGGTGACCACGGCATAGGGCAGCAGGGCCATCCAAATGCGGCTGCTGTTGAGATCCGTGACCTCCTCCTGGGCGGGCAGCTCCATGCGCTCGCGCAGGCTGTCGACACCCTTGGGCTTCCACACACGCAGGAAGATGAAGCCCGCGCCGAGGGAGACGATGCAGGCCACGACGTTGGTGAGCTGGTAGGCGAAGAAGGTAGCCGCGGCCCACTGGGCAATGGCGAAGGAGATGCCGATGACGGCCGCGGCGGGGCCGGCCTCCTTAACACCGCGCATGCCGTCAAGGATAAAGAGGATGAAGAAAGGCACGACGGCGGCAATGAGCAGGACCTGGAGGGAAATCAACGCGGCGATGTCAGCGGTCTGCTCGGCGGTGCGCCCGCCGACCGAGCCCGCGGTGGTGACTGGGATGCCCACCGCGCCGAAGGCCACGGGCGCGGTGTTGGCAATGAGCACCGTGGTGGCCGCCTTGAGCGGCTTAACACCCAAGGCCAGGATCATGGTCGCCGTAATCGCCACGGGGGCGCCGAAGCCGGCGAGGGCCTCCAGCAGGCCGCCGAAGCAGAAGGCGATGAGGATGGCCTGGATGCGGATATCGCCATCGCCCAGCAAGTCAAAGGTCTTGCGCAGGTCATTGAATCGTCCGGAAGCCACGGTCACTTCGTAGAACCAGATGGCGGTGATGATCACCCAGACGATGGGGAAGAGGCCGAAGAGCCCGCCGCGCACCGCGGAGGACAAAGCCATGCCGGTTGGCATGCCCATGCCGAAAATGGCGATGAGAACCGCTACGAGAAGCGCTACCGCACCCGAGGCGTGGGCGCGGGCCTTGATCCCCAGGAGCATGATGAAGAACGCGATGAGCGGCAGCGTGGACACCAGCGCGGTAAGCCCGACGTTGCCAGCGATGGCGTCGGTGGTGATTGTGAATGTAGACATAACGCTCACTTCAGGTTGAGTCCCGCCGGCGTCCCTGCGGTGGTCCCCGCGGTGTGGCACCACAAGTTTCGGCCGGGCGAGAGAGGCGAAAGAATAAATCGGTTCAGATATCAAGTTTAGGGTAAAACCATGCGAGTGCTTGTGTCGCCGGATTCACACTACGGGGGTGGGGGACCTTGCTAACGTCCGCGACCTGATAGTGCCTCCCAGCGGCGGGGACGATAGACTTTGGCCCTATGAATCCTGAAGATCTTTCCGTCCTGATCAAGAACACCGCTGCCGCCGTGCTCACCGAGCATGAGCTAGACGCCTCAGTCCTGCCAGAGACCGTGACCGTGGAGCGCCCGCGCAACCCGGAGCACGGCGATTACGCCACCAACCTGGCCCTCCAGGTTGCTAAGAAGGCTGGCACCCAGCCGCGCGAGTTGGCGCAGTGGTTGGCGGATGCTCTCGCCGGCAATGACGCCATCGATGAAGCGTCCATGGCGGGCCCGGGATTCCTCAACATTCGCCTCGCTGCCGCCGCACAAGGTGCCATCGTGGCCCAGGTTCTTAACGCCGGCTCAGAGTTCGGCAGCAACACCACCTACCAGGGAAAGAAGATCAACCTGGAGTTCGTCTCCGCGAACCCGACTGGTCCCATCCACCTGGGTGGTACCCGTTGGGCCGCCGTGGGTGACTCACTCGGCCGCGTGCTCGAGGCCTCCGGCGCGGACGTGACCCGCGAGTACTACTTCAACGATCACGGCGGACAGATCGACCGTTTTGCTCGCTCCCTCGTGGCCGCAGCCAAGGGCGAGCCGACCCCGGAGGATGGCTACGGCGGAGACTACATCAAGGACATCGCGCAGGCGGTAGTGGAGAAGAACCCGCAGGCTCTCGAGGGCAGCGATGCCGAGGTCCAGGAGAACTTCCGCGCTGACGGCGTGGAGATGATGTTTGCCCAGATCAAGGAGTCCCTCCACGAGTTCGGCGTGGACTTCGACGTGTACTTCCACGAGAATTCCCTCTTCGAATCCGGTGCCGTGGAGAAGGCTATCCAGACGCTCAAGGACAACGGCAAACTCTACGAAGCCGAGGGTGCGTGGTGGCTGAAGTCCACCGAATACGGCGACGATAAGGACCGTGTGGTCATCAAGTCCGATGGCAATGCCGCCTATATCGCCGGTGATATCGCTTATGTGGCCGATAAATTCGACCGCGGCCACGACCTAGCCATCTACATGCTGGGCGCTGACCACCACGGTTATATCGCCCGCTTGCGTGCCTCGGCCCAGGCTTTGGGCTATGACCCGGAGGCCGTCGAGGTGCTCATCGGTCAGATGGTGAATCTGGTCCGCGACGGTAAGGCGGTCAAGATGTCTAAGCGCGCGGGCACCGTTATCACCTTGGATGACCTCGTCGAGGCCATCGGTGTGGACGGCGCGCGCTACTCGCTGGTGCGCTCCTCCGTGGACTCCAGCCTGGACATTGACTTGGGCCTGTGGGCCTCCCAGTCGTCCGATAACCCGGTCTACTACGTGCAGTATGGCCACGCCCGCATCTGCTCGATCCTGCGCAAGGCCACGGACCTGGGCTTCGACACCGCCGCGCTTGGCGACGCCCCCCTTGACCTCCTCACCCACGACAAGGAAGGCGACCTCATCCGCACCTTGGGCGAGTTCCCCGAGGTGGTGGCCACCGCCGCCACGTTGCGTGAGCCGCACCGCATCGCACGCTACGCCGAGGAGCTCGCCGCCGTGTTCCACCGCTTCTATGACCAGTGCCAGGTGCTGCCGAAGGCAGGCGAGGAGACCGAGCCGATCCACTCCGCGCGCCTCGCCCTGGCTTCAGCCACCCGCCAGGTCATGGCCAATGCCTTGACCATGGTGGGTGTGAGCGCGCCGGAGAAGATGTAAGAAAAGGTATCGATGACTGATTTCAATTCTCTGCCGGCCCACGTGTGGCCGCGCAACGCCGCTCGAGACTCGAATGGTGTGGTCTCGATTGGCGGTGTAGCGCTGACGGACTTGGCCGCCGAATACGGCACCCCGCTCTACGTCTTCGACGAGCAGGACTTCCGCTCGCGTTGCCGGGATATGGCCCAAGCCTTCGGCGGGCCTGAGCACGTGCACTATGCCTCCAAGGCCTTCATTACCAAGCGCATCGTGCGCTGGGTAGATGAGGAGGGCCTGTGCCTCGACGTGGCCTCCCTCAATGAGGCCAAGCTGGCGCTGGCCGCAGGTTTCCCTGCGGAGCGCATGACCGCCCACGGCAACAACAAGGAAGACGAGTACCTGCAGCTGTGCGTGGACAAAGGTATCGGGCACGTCGTCCTCGACAACGAGGAGGAGCTCTCGCGCCTCAACAGCATCGCGGCGTCCGCCGGCCGCGTGCAGCCGGTGATGATCCGCGTTAAGCCTGGCGTGGATGCGCATACCCACGAGTTCATCGCCACGGCTCATGAGGACCAAAAGTTTGGCATTTCCCTGTCCACCGGTGCAGCCTTCAACGCCGCACAGAAGGTGCTGGAATCCGCCAACCTTAAGCTCGTGGGCCTGCACTGCCACGTGGGTTCTTCGGTGTTTAATGCCGATGGCTTCAAGCTGGCCGCCGAGCGTGTGCTCAGCCTGTACAAGCGCATCCACTCCGAGCTCGGCGTTGCCCTCGATGAGCTGGACTTGGGCGGCGGCTTCGGTATTCCCTACATGGAATACGAGGAAGCGCTCGACGTCGCCACGCTGGCCAAGGATCTGCTCGACGCCGTGGAACGCACCGCCACCGAGCTCGACATCACGCCGCCCTTCGTGCTGGTGGAACCCGGCCGCTCCCTGGTGGGTGCCTCTGCGGTCACCGTGTACCGCGTGGGCACGGTCAAGGACGTAGAAACCGGCAAGGCGGATCTGCCGATGCGCCGCTACCTCTCCGTGGACGGCGGCATGTCCGATAACATCCGCCCAGCGCTTTATGGCTCTGAGTACGACGTGCGCGTGGTTAACCGCCGCACCCAGGGTGAGCCGGTGGATTCACGCATAGTGGGCTTCCACTGCGAATCTGGCGACATCCTGGTCAACGAGCGCCGTTTCCCCTCGGATATCACCACCGGTGATCTCCTCGCCTTCGCCACCACCGGCGCCTATCAGTACATGATGGCTTCGCGCTATAACGGCGCTTTGCGCCCGGCGGTTGTGTCCGTGCGCGACGGCAAGGCCCAGCTCATGCTGCGCCGGGAGACGGTGGAGGACTTGCTGGCGTTGGACGTCGATTAGCGCGGCGTTGTCACAGCTCACCGTATTTTATTCACTATGACATGGCCGGTCGCGCCCAGTGCCGGCCATTTTGTATAGAAATAGACAGCTCGTTCTGTATAGTGATGGGCTAGCACGTAAGAATCAAACGCAACATCAACAAAGGGACACCATGACGACGAACCGTAGCAAGAAGCCCGAAGGCGAACCAGTAGGTATTGCGCTGCTTGGGTTTGGCACCGTAGGCGCCGAGGTTTTCCGCCTCGTGCAGGAGAATGCGGACGCTTTTGCGCACCGCATCGGCGGCCCGGTGGAGATCCGCGGCGTAGCCGTGTACAACAAGAACAAGCTTCGTCCGGGCGTGCCGAAGGAGCTGCTGACGGACGACGCCAAGGCGCTCGTCCTGCGCGATGATATCGACCTCGTCGTCGAGGTTATCGGCGGCATTGACTTCCCGCGCGAGCTCGTCCTCGCCGCCCTTAATGCGGGTAAATCCGTGGTCACCGCCAATAAGGCCCTCGTGGCCGCGCACGCGGATGAGCTGGCGGAGGCTGCTGAGCGCGCTGACGTCGACCTTTATTTCGAGGCTGCGGTGGCCGCCGCCATCCCGGTTGTCGGCATGCTGCGCCGTTCCCTGGCCGGTGACAAGATCCAGCGCATCTCCGGAATCGTAAACGGAACCACCAACTTTATCTTGGACGCTATGGAGACCACCGGCGCCTCCTACGAGGACGCGCTGGCTGAGGCCACCCGTCTGGGCTACGCCGAGGCCGATCCCACCGCGGACGTGGAGGGCCACGACGCCGCCTCTAAGGCTGCCATCCTGGCCTCCCTGGGGTTCTACACCCGCCTGACCTTCAACGACGTCTATTGCGAGGGCATTTCCAAGATCACCGCGGACGATATCGCGGCCGCCAACCAAGCCGGTTATTCCATCAAGCTGCTCGCTATTTGTGAACGCTTGGTTGATGAGGAAACCGGCGCGGAATCCGTCAATGCCCGCGTGCACCCGACTCTGGTCCCGAAGGATCACCCGTTGGCGTCGGTTAGCCAGTCCTACAACGCCATCTTCGTCGAGGCGGAGGCCGCCGGTTCCCTGATGTTCTACGGCAACGGTGCCGGCGGCAACCCGACGGCTTCGGCTGTGCTGGGTGACGTCATCGGCGCCGCACGCAACATTGTCCACGGCGGCCAAGCGCCGGGGGAGAACACCTACGCCAACCTACCTATTGCGGAGTTCGGAGAAGTGGAAACTCGTTATCACGTCGACATGGAAGTTGAAGACCGCACCGGCGTGCTTTCTGCCATCTCCGGTGTCTTTGCCCGCCACGGGGTGTCACTGCGCACCGTGCGCCAGGAGGACGGCGATGCCACCGCTCGCCTCATCGTGGTGACCCACGCAGCGAAGGAAGCGGTGCTCGAGGAGATCGTCGCAGCCCTCGGCGAGCTCGATGAGGTCAAGGCCGTTCACTCCGTCATCCGCCTGGGCGTATAGGGACTCAGAGAGAACAATGAGTATCGATATCGAAGTAGGCACCAAGGTCACCGTCCAGGTCCCAGCATCCTCGGCCAACCTGGGCCCGGGCTACGACACCCTGGGTATTGCGCTGAGTCTCTACGACACCGTGGAGGTGGAGGTCACCCGCTCCGGCCTGGAGGTGGAGATCTTCGGCGAGGGCGCTGACGAGCTGCCACGCGATGGCTCCCACCTCGTTGTCAAGGCCATCCGCTCAGCGCTGAAGGCTGCCGACGTGGAGGTCTCCGGCTTGCGCGTGGTGTGCACGAACAACATCCCGCAGTCCCGTGGCCTGGGCTCCTCGGCGTCCGCCGCGGTGGCCGGCGTGGCCGCGGGCAATGGCCTGGCGGGATTCCCGCTTTCGGAACAGCAGGTTGTGCAGCTGTCCTCGGCGTTCGAAGGGCATCCGGATAACGCAGCTGCCTCTGTGTTGGGCAACGCCGTGGTCTCTTGGACCACCGTGCCTGTCGACGGCCGCTCGCTGCCGGAGTACCGTGCCGCGACCTTGGACGTGCACCCGAGCATTAAGGCCACGGCCTTGGTCCCGGATTTCCATGCGTCGACGCAGGCCGTGCGCCGCGTTCTGCCCTCGCACGTCACGCATGCCGACGCCGCCTTTAACGTTTCCCGCACCGCAGTAAACGTGGCGGCGCTGACCACCTACCCGGACCTGCTGTGGGAGGGTACCCGCGACCGCCTGCACCAGCCCTATCGCGCTGACGTTCTGCCGGTCACCGCGGAGTGGGTGAACCGCCTGCGCAACCGCGGCTACGCCGCCTATCTGTCCGGCGCTGGCCCCACTGTCATGGTCCTGCACACCGAGCCCATCGAGGAGGAGATCCTCGATGATGCCCGCGGGCAGAACCTGCGCGTGCTGGAGCTGGAGGTCGCCGGGCCGGTCACCGTCGAGCGCGGTTAGCCTAGCTAGCTGCTCTCTTCCACGTCGATTCGGCACACGCCGTTTCCGGCTTTGGGTATGAGCTTCAGGCTAAGCCGCCCGCCGGAATCGGCTGCCGCTTGGTCGAGGTAGCCATCATGGATGGCGCAGACGAAGGGGGAGGGCTGAATTCCGGCCGTGACGAACGGGCAGGCGTGGAGTTGCACTGTGGTGCGGCCTTCTTCGGCGAATTGCTCCACCGAAGTTACCGGGTCAAAGCCCATATCGCGCATCGTCTGGTAGAGAGGTGCCAGCGCCTCAGCACCGCGGCTGTTCGCCGTGGCTTTAGCCCACGCGCGGCCGATCTCTCGCGCTTGCTCGGATGAAAAGTCATTGAGCTGCTCTTTATCCGCCAGCGCTGCGACTAAGACGCTAATTAGCGTGACGTATTCCTCCGCCACCGAACGGTTATCGGGTACACGTACTTGGAAGATCAGGGAGGGGCGCCCGCGCCCGTGCGCTGGGGCGGTAACTACCCGCACCGCGCCGGCGTTAACGAGCTCATCTAGGTGGCCGCGCGCGGTGTTAACGTGCATCCCCAGTTCCTGTGCGATCTCGGCGGCGCGTGCTCCTTGCGGGAATGTCTGCAGGGTTGAGAGAACCTCGCTCTGCTTGGGGGAGAGCTTCATCGTGTCGGGAAAAAGCTCAGTAGACGAGCGCGGGCTATGCGCAGATGACGTAGACATAAACGGCCTCTCCTTGGACAATGCTACGAGGATCTTACATCTGCTCGCAGCTCTTCCCTATTTCAGTGCATAAAGCCTTAAAGCAGCGGAATCGAGGAACACAGGCACAACCTCACCGGGGGCCTTGCTGTGTGCCGGTTGGTCTAGAGTCACCCGTTGGCCATCGATCTCTACCAGGGTTGAGCTGCCTAAGTCAGCAAGAATTGTGGCGCTCAGTGCCCCGGCAGGGTCGAAGCGCAGAGCGCTGTGGGGGAAGGCCGCCCAGTGGTCACCGCTGCGAGCAGGAGTGAACACTCCATCGCGGAGGCTACCTCGTAGCAGATTAACGCCTGATAGCTCTGCCATGAAATGAGTGGTGGGCTGCTCCAATAGCAGGGACACGGGTCCTTGGGAGATGACCTCGCCGGCTTCCATTACAGCGATGTCGTCTGCCAGCGTGGTGAGGTCCACGCGGTTGTGGGTGACAATGATGGTGGTGCGGTCGGCCGCCGAGAGGCGCAACAGGTGGCGCCACCGGGCGGCGGATTCGACGTCCATGGCGGCAAAAGGCTCGTCCACGACCAGGACCTCCGGGCGCGCCGCAAGCGCGCGCAGGAGGGCAACCTGCGCGGCCTGCCCGCCGGAAAGCTCGGAAACATGGCCCAGCTCCTGCAATCCGGCTGCGTTGAGCAACTGCCGGGTGCTTTGTCCATCCTTGGTCACCATGGTCAAAGCTTGTTCCACTGTGGCGGTGGGAGGCAGCCCGGGGTCTTGGGAGAGCATGACCACACGCTCGGCATTTGTCTGGGCTCCCTGTAAGCGCCCGCTAATGAAACGCATCAACGTGGTCTTGCCAGCCCCGTTGGGGCCAACCACAGCGGTCACGCGCCCGCCACGGAACGTCGTGGTGGTGTCGCCGACCGTGGCTAAGAGATCGCGGGGAGAGTCCTGCGGGGAGGTCATCGTGCGGAGCTTAGCCGTGTCCATCGGCTGCAAAGCGCGCACAGCTTGCTCGCGGCGGCGGCGCAGCAGCAGGGGCATTCCGGCGGCGGTGAGCGTGAGGATGGCTATCCCAATCAGCACGGCCGAAAGCGCATAGGCATTGTCCGCGCTGACCTCACGCTCAAGGTAGATGCCGCTGGGCATGGTTTGGGTAGAACCGGGCAGGGATCCGGCGAAGGTGATCGTCGTTCCGAATTCACCCAGCGAACGGGCGAACGCCAGAGCACCGCCGGTGAACACGGCAGGGAGGATTGCGGGCAGGATGATGCGCCGAAGGATGGTTCGTGTGCTCAGGCCGATGCCCCGCGCGCTGGCCACGACTTCGGGGTCGAGCTGCCGCAGCGCAGAATCTACCGCCACCACCACGAAGGGCAGGGTGACGAATAAGTGAGCTGCCACAACACCGGGAAAGGCGAAAGACACGTGCAGCCCAGCTTGCTCCAAAACCGGACCAAGCAGTCCGCGGCGCCCGAGCAGTGCGGTGAGTGCCAACCCGCCCACCACGGGAGGCATGGCCAAAGGAAGATAAACCACCAGACGCACAAGGTGAGACACGCGGCGTAGCTGCTGGAGCCACAGAGCCAGACAAGTGCCCAGGATCGTGGATAGCAAGGTAGACAACGCCGCCGCGGAAAGGCTGACGCGGAGAAGGTCATGGGTCGCCGGAGCGCTCAGCGTGTCGGCGAGGTTCGGCCAGGGCACTCGCAGCCCGAGGGCGAGCACCGGGGCAAGGATGTAGACCGCAGCGAGCACGCCGGCGGCGATGACCGGCCACGTTGTCCGCGGGCGCTGTTCGCGCAAAATCACGCGTGACACTTAGTCCACCGGGGTGAAACCGTATTTTTCCCAGGTGCTGTCAAAATCCGAATCGAGGAGGTTGAGGACATCCTGGGCTTCGTCGTGCCGGGGTGAATCAGTTACCACCGCGCCCATGATCTCATTGCGGAAGTCTTCCGCGTGGTCCAGCGGGATGGCCTCGACGTCCTCACTAGCAGCGGCATCGGTGGAATAGACCCATCCGGCGTCCGCCTCACCGGAGGCGACCTTACCCAGGACGTCAGCTACCTGTCCCTCCAGGGAGGAAGCGTGCAGGTCCCAGTTGTTGGCCTCCATGATGCGCGTGGAGATGGCGCCGCAGGGCACGCTTGGGTCGCAGAGCACGAGGCGTGCCGAGGGATCCAGGTCGGCTGCGGAGCGCAGTCCCAAGGGATTGCCCTTCGGCACCACCATGACCATAACGTTGCTGGCTAAGGTCACGGGGGTGTCGACGGTGCCCTGAGCAGTCGCATCATCCATGGTCTCCCGGGAAGCCGTGAGGAGCAGATCCGCGGGAGCGCCTTCATTGATTTGCTGAACTAGGGCGGACGAGCCGCCGTTGTTAAACGCCAGCGGGGTTTCGGCTGCGCCGGAGAGGTCGTCATTAAGCACACGCGTAGAGGAGGCGGCGAAAACCTGCAACGGTTCATCGGAGCTGGAGGTGCAGCCGGCGACAGTCAGCGCGGCGGCGAGAGCGGGGACAGCAATTTTGAGAAGGCGCATGCTTAGTACCTTACGGCTCCTCTACGCGGTTCGCGTGAATTTAATGTGAACTTCCTTTGGTTCCTTCTTGAGGTATTCACGGTCGAAGGATTCTTCGCGCTGGTCCACCTCTGTGAGCAACGGAAGCGGGTCGTGTGGAGCAATGAGAATCATGGATTCGCCCACGTTGAGGGTGCCCAGGGCTCCATGGATGGCGCCGTGGCGCACTGCATGAGGGATTTCGGACGCGTTAAGGGTGGGAATGTCGCGGCCCTTGGAAGTGTCGACAAGCGGCAAGTTCATTGATGGATTCCTTTCGAGTTCTAGGGCGGCGGGCGTTGCTACCCGTGCAACTAATTTACTACGATTATATCCGTGCAAATAAGTATGTCAGATATGTCTCTGCGTGATGTCTCCCTGGCTTCGCGCCGGCGCTGGCACACCCTTGCCTTTAGCCTCGTCGCGTTCTGGATCGCGGTCGGCGTGGGAATCACCGTGGCAAGCTTTTGGGGAGCACCCGTCGTGTGGTGGGACCTCATCCACCCATTTACCCTCGGGGCGCTGACCACCGCGATCCTCGTATTCAGTACCCACTTCACGGAGGCGCTCACCCGCACTCCGGCTGCCGGTTTCCGCGGGGTGGGCGCGCGGGTAGGGCTGGTTCAGGTAGGGCTGGTTCTTCTCCTTGTTGATCGCGCGGGCTATGACTGGGGCGTGCTTGCGGATATCGGCTCCGCTCTCGTCATCGCTGCCGTTTCGTGGCACCTGTGGGCGCTGTGGACCACGCTCCGGGGCTCTTTGTCTGGTTCTTTCGCCGTGACCGTGCCTTTTTGTCTGGCGGCGGCCTGCTTCATGGTGTTCTCGGTGCTACTGGTCATTCTGGCTGCGCACGGGGTAGGGAATTACTCGCTGTTGGTGGCCGCGCACTCACGCGGAATGGTGTGGGGCTTTGGCCTGCTTACCATCCTGGGCACGGTCATTACGCTGCTGCCCACGTTGACCCGGACCCCCATCTCAGCGGTTGCTCGGGCGCGGTGCAGCCGGGCTTTGACCGTGCATTGCGTGGGGCTGGGGGTGGCCATGCTTGCCGACGCCTCCGGGCTCACCCGCGCCGCCGGTATGGCGCAGCTGCTCACCGTGCTTGCTGCCGTGCTCATCATCCAGCCAGTGCTGGCCGGTGCACTTGGTGGCGAGAAGACCACGGCTAGTGTGTCCGCGATGGCGGGGCTGGTGTGGATGGTGGCGCTCTGCGCCGGTGACGCCGCGGCCACCATCGCAGGGGCCTACCCACGCGCGGTCACGTTACTGCTCATGCCGGCGTTTCTGGGCGCCGGCCTGCTGCAGCTGGTCACCGGGGTGCTCCATCACATGCTGCCCATCCTGGCCGGGGCGGCCCGTCCCGCGCACGGGCATATTGCCGGGTTCCTGCGAGTAGGGCTCATTAACGTGGGCGGTGTGCTCAGCCTCCTCGGCATTGCCGGTGTGTCTGTGGCCGGGCTTATCATGATGGGGTTTGGACTCATCGCCAATAGTGCGGCCCTGGCATGGGCCGTCGCATCATCTCAAGGAGAAGTTCATGTCAAGCGTGCCCGTTAAGAAGGAGCATTCCGACAAGAAGTGGGCGTCCTGGCTCATCATCATCGTCGCGCTCCTCGCAGTCATTGGGCTGGCTGTGTTCAACTCGACCACAGGTAAGCAGGACCCAGCTATGGTGGCATCCGCCGACGCCGTGACCGTTGACGTCTCCGTGGACGGCATGGCCTTTGTCCCGTCCTCCATTGACGTGGCAGCGGGCAGTCACCTCGTAGTGAATTTCACCAACACTGGTGACCAAGTTCATGACCTGAAGATTGGGCGCGAGGAGACGGGCCGGGTGGAACCGGGCGAAACGGTGCAGCTCGATGCTGGAATCATCGAGGAGTCCGTGGAAGGCTATTGCACGATCGCCGGCCACAAGATGCAGGGCATGACGTTCATGGTCAACGTCGACGAGTCAGCATCCGGCGAGTCAGCATCCGGTGAGCATGATCATGCGGGGGCGTCGGAAAGCACCGGCTCCGCCGGCGCACCGGCGACGGTGCCCTCGGCCGCCGAGCGCATGGCAGCCCGCGAGAACTTTAAGGCTTTTGATGCCTCCCTTGCCCCCGCCGAAGGGGACCTCCATGAGGAAACGTGGGCGATGACCGAGGAAGAAGTCGAGGTTGCCCCAGGCGTGCGCCAAACCCGGTGGCTTTTCAACGGGCAAGCACCCGGGCCTACCTTGCGCGGCAAGGTAGGGGATAAGTTCCGCATCACCATCAAGAATGAGGGCTCGATGGGGCACTCGGTGGACTTTCACGCCGGTGAGGTCAACCCGGATGAGAACATGAAGACGATCCAGCCGGGCGAATCGTTGACCTATGAATTCGTGGCTCACCGGGCAGGTATCTGGATGTATCACTGCTCCACCATGCCGATGAGCCTGCACATTGCCAACGGTATGGCGGGCGCGGTCATCATTGATCCGCGCGGTGAAGATGCCCTGGCAGACGTTGATGCGGAGTATGTCATGACGTCAAACGAGGTCTTCTTGGCCTCCGCGGGCAAAGAAGCAGAGGGGGCGGATGCGCAGCGCGTCAGCGACGGCGACTATGACCTCACGGCCTTCAATTACTATCCCAACCAGTATGATGTTGCCCCGCTGCGCGCCAAGGTGGGCGATACCGTGCGCATCTGGGTGGTCAACCTCGGCCCGGATCTGCCGTTGAGCTTCCACGTCGTGGGCGAGCAGTTCGACACCGTGTACAAGGAAGGCGCCTACCTGATTAAGGGCGCGAAGGATTCCGGTTCCCAGGCGCTGGACCTTCTACCGGCCCAGGGCGGATTCGTGGAGATGACCTTCAACGAGCCGGGGACCTACTCCTTTGTCAACCACCTCATGACGAACGCGGAGAAGGGCCAGCACGGCCAGATTATCGTTGAGTAGCAAGGCGCTCGCGCCGTAGACGTAATTCCTCCAAGGTGTCGATATCGCGCACCGCGGGCGTTGCCTCGACCTCAGTGATGGTGCCCGCGAGCCTCAGTAAGTGCATGGCCGGCTTGTTGCGTGGATCTCCGAGCTCCTCCAGCGCGCGGGTGAGGGCCTTAGTACGCCACAGCGCACACAGCGGTTGTAGACTCCCGTCGAGGGCAGCCACAGCGACATCCGCGCCCGAGCTACCCAGAGCCTTGTGGAGGGCAGGCAGTACCTGCGGGGAATCCGGGGCATCGACGGCAAAGACTGCTGTGGTAGCCCTCGCTTCACCAGCCAGTGCGGCGTGGCCCGCGGCGATACCTGCAGCTGGCCCGCCGAAGAGGGGGCTTTCGCACACCTGGGGCATGCCTAAACGATAGGGCGAGACGACCGCTATCGGCGCGCCATAAGGAAGCTGGCGCAGTAGCCGGTCGATGAGGCGTTCACCGGCAAGCCTCACGCTAGCCTTGTCCACGCCTCCCATGCGCTGGCCGCGCCCGCCGGCCAAAACAATGACACCTGGCACTTTGCTTAACCTTTCGTTCCGGGCAGCTCGCGGGACCAATCACCGGAGCGGCCCCCGGACTTCGCGGTGATGCCGCAGCGCCGGATATAGGCGGAGCGGTCGACGCCTTTGACCATGTCAATGACCGCCAAGGCGGCGATGTTCACCGCGGTGAGCGCCTCCATTTCCACACCGGTGCGGTCAGCGGTGCGCACTGTGGCTTCGATGAAGACGTGGTCTTCACGCAGCTCAATGTCCACCGCACAGCCATGCACCCCAATGGTGTGGGCCAACGGAAGGAGATCGGGAACCTTCTTGGCCGCCGCGATGCCAGCCACACGCGCAACCGCAAGCACGTCCCCCTTAGGCACGGTTCCCTCCCGCAGCGCGGTGAGAACTTCTGGTGAGCACGCGACCTCGCCTTGGGCGGTAGCGGTGCGTACCGTGGGCTGCTTTTCGGTGACGTCCACCATATAGGCGGAGCCGGCGTCGTTGAGGTGAGTGAACTTCATGTCTAAACAGGGATCCTTTCCTAGCGTGGACCTAGCCTAGCTGACGAAGAGTGGACCGATCTGGGTGTTCAGATGCGCGATCTTTGGCAGCAACGGAGGGGTGGGGGATGTGGAGGTGGATTGTGAAGCTAGTAGGGGTAGACGGTAAGTTGCTCGCCGGCGGCGACCGGACTCGTCAGCAGCGCAAAGCCGTGTGTGCCCGGAAGGGCGGCAACGTGGTGGCTGCGCATACGCGGACCCGGCGGTGGGCTTGCGGTAATGGTTTCCGCCATGGTGATGGAGCACGGCTGAATGAGCGGGTGGTGCGGTTCGGGGAAGTCCGCACTGGCGACGGCCGTGAGGCACGGACGGTCCTTGACACCCGTGGGGCGGGGCAGTCCGCGCAGAGATCGCAGCAGTCGGGTGAGGTAGAGGTGTGCGGAGACAAACGCCGCCACCGGGTTGCCCGGCAAACACACCACGGGGATACCGTCCCAGAGCGCATGGCCCTGAGGCGCGCCGGGCCGTTGGTTGACGTGGCCGAACCAGTAAGAATCGCGTTCCACGGCATCCTCAATCACGGCGCGGACTACGTCAAAGGCGCCGGCCGAGACGCCGCCGGTGGTGACAATGAGATCGGAATCCGCAACGGCCGCGTTGAAGCGACGGCGTAGCTCAATGGGGGAATCTCCACAGACCGTGCGGGTGATCTCGCAGAGAGCGGTGGAAGAAATAAGGGCTTCAAGCATGGGCCCATTCGAATCGGAAAGCTGGCCGTTGATCAGCTCCTCACCCGTGGCAATGATGGTCACTCGTGGGATGCGGTGAACCACGGCGCTGTCAACACCGGAGGAGAGGGCGGCGGCGATAAGGGGGGCGTCGACAAGCGTGGCAGAACCGGCGAGTTGGTGGTCGGCGTCGATGTGGGAGCCGCGCCGCCGTATATGGTTACGGTCGGGCAGGTGGTGCACCGTGACGGTTTCAGGCACAGGTCCGGGCCCCGGGGACACATCGGTGTTTTCTACTGGTATGACCAGGCCATCAAAACCCTCCGGAACCTCCCCGCCAGTCATGATTCGCACCGCGGTCCCAGGACGCGGGACCTGGGCGGGTGAGCCTGCTGGGACATCACCTATAACAGGCAGCGTGAATGGGGTGGTTAAGTCATCAGGTGACGCCGGAGTTGGGACAAGGAAGCCGTCCATCGCCGAATTATCCTGCGGCGGGAGGGGAAGACGGGCGAAGAGTGGCTCGGCCAGAACGCGGCCTTGTACAAGGGGAGCGCGTTCCGCAGGCAGGGCGCGAACCAATGCGTGGAGGCGGTCGAAATACTCCTCGATGCTTAAGTCAGTCCCAGTGCTTGTCATTGCACCCAATCTAGCCGCCGATGGCGGACATCGGGCGATCGGGCTGGAGAAATCCTTCATCATCCACACCATGGCCCGGCAGCTTCTTCCACATTTCGCCCGCCCACGCGGCGGCGAGTTCCGCGTCGCTAGCGCCGCTGCGCAACAAGTCCCGCAAGGACGTCTCTGAGTTTCCAAATAAGCAATTACGTACAGCGCCGTCCGCGGTGAGTCGCGTGCGGTCGCAATTGCCGCAGAAAGGCCTTGTCACGGATGCGATGACGCCGATTCGGCCTACCGGTATTAAGCCATCGCGCGATTGTGCGTTCCACAGCGCGGCGGGGGCTGAGCCGCGGGGACCCTGCACAGGTGTGAGCTCGAATTCTTCACCCAAACGAGCCAAGATATCCTCCGCGGTCACCATCCGGGAGCGATCCCATTCTTCGCGTGGGCCCAGCGGCATCTGCTCGATGAAGCGCAGCTGCGCGCCTCGCTCGAGGCAGTAGCGTGCCAAGGGGACGATGTCCTCTTCATTTACTCCGGGCATAACTACGGCATTAACTTTGACCGTGCCCAGACGCCCTTCGCGGTGGGCGGTTGTGGCGGCTTCGATGGCGGCGAAGACATCGCCGAGCCTGTCGCGCCGGGTGAGGCGGGCGTAAAGCTCAGGATCAATGGTGTCTAGGGAGATGTTAACGCGGTCCAGTCCCGCCTCAATAAGACTGTCCAGCCGGCGGGGGAGTCCCAGGCCGTTAGTGGTCAGGGCGGTGGCGGGGACCAACTTTTCGTCTGTGCGTAGCTGTGTCGTGGCGGCAATAATCTTCTCGAGTGACTTGCGCAGCAATGGTTCGCCGCCGGTAAAGCGCACCTGGCGGATGTCCAATTGGGTTACGGCAATCCTGATGAGGCGGATGGTCTCGTCATCGCTGAGCGTCTGTTCAGTGGGCATCCACTCGAGGCCCACGGCGGGCATGCAATACGTGCAACGCAGGTTGCAGCGATCCGTCAGCGAGACACGAAGGTCGCGTGCTTGGCGCCCATAACGGTCCAACAGCTTTCGGCGACCATCGCTTAATGCAGGCGGGAGGTCCGGAGGCGTTGCGTCGGCCCCGCGGCGGGTGGTCCCGCGCGGGGAGGGCGTAGGCAGAAAGACGCGATCAGACATTAACCACACTTTAGCCGGAGTAATAGCAGATCTATAGTCGCTCGGCCCCTTTATTGCGGTGAGCCCTCTTCGGTATCGAGGCGCTGCGCCTCGCCCGGGCCCTTCAGCCGGATGATGTTATAGGCGCCTTCGGCAAGATGGGCACGAAGATCCTTCTTGTCGAACTTGCCCACCGAGGTCTTGTCGATGGACTTTACGAAGGTCCAGTACTCCGGCAACATCCAGGAGGGCAGCTCGGAGCGCATCCCGTCACGCAGGCGCTCGGCGGTTTCAATCGTGGGGCTGATATCCGCCGCAAGAACGGTGACGGCCAGCGGGCGCTCGACCCACTGCTTGTCGGGGTAGCCAATGACGGCGCATTCGAGCACCACCGGGTTGGCCATGATGAGGTTTTCCAACTGGACGGAGTAGATCCACTCGCCGCCGGAGCGGATGACATCGCGCGCGCGATCCTCCACGGTGAGGAAGCCATCCTCGTTGACGTATCCGACGTCACCAGTGCGCAGCCAGCCGTCGGCCGTGAACTTGGAGGCCGCATCTTCGACGTCCTTCCCACGGAATTCGTGGGCGGCGCCGCCGTCCTCTGAGGTGGGTGAGTGATAGTAGGAGCCGGTCACCAGGTTGCCGCGCACCTGGATCTCGCCGGCATTACGGTCCGTGGTGTTGACCACGTGGCCGTCATTGACCACCCGGTATTCCAGGGAGGAAGGAAACCGCCCCTGGGAAATGCGGTAGGCCCACCGGGCCTCGCCCGAGGCGCCTGAGGGCGGGCGCGCCACGGTACCCACCGTGGTGGTTTCCGCCATGCCCCACACGTGAACCACGTCCACGCCATAGCGCTCCTCCCAGCTCTTGATGAGCTGCGGCGGGACAGGCGATCCGCCGGCGAAAATCTCTGTCAGCGTCATGCGCTCCGGCGGGTTCTTGAGGTAGTGCACGAAGAGCTGAATCCAAATGGTGGGCACGCCATGCGCCACGCGCGGGGAGGTGGCGGCGATGACCTTGGCCAGGGTGGCGGGGGAGACGTCGGCGTCGGGAAGCACCAGCGGCGTGCCCGTCATCCACGCCGCAAAGGGAACGCCCCAGCTCAACACGTGATAGATGGGAATGCAGCACAAGAAGGTCTCACCATGGGTCACGCACAGGGAGTCGGAGGAGCGCAACTGCATCCCCTCCAAAAACAGGGCGCGGTGTGAGTAGAGCACACCTTTCGGAGCGCCGGTGGTGCCTGTGGAGTAGCACAGGGCGGCAGCGGTGTGCTCATCCAACACCGGCCAGTTGTACACGGTGGAGCGCCCATCCAGAAGTTGTTCGTAGCTATAAACCTCAACGTTGCCCGGCAGGGCAATGCTGGGCTTGTCGACGCCCGTGAACACCACCGCGCGCACGCACTCCACGCCGTCTAATACGCGCGCGAGCTGATTCGCTAACCGGGCATCTGCGACGATGACGCGAACCTCGGCGTGGTTGATGATGTGCCGGATCTGATCATTCATGAGCTGCTTGTTGAGCGGCGTGAACACCGCTCCCTTGCAGGCCGTTCCGAAAAGCACCTCGAGGTGTTCGGCGCAATTCCACATCAGGGAACCCACGCGTTCATCACCAGTGATGCCGAGCGTGTCATGCAGGGCGTGGGCGAAAGCGGCGGCGCGTGCACCGATATCGGCGAAGGTTGTCTCTTCGCGTTCGTTGCCGGGATTGGCGCTGTGCCACGTGACTACCTGGGTTTGGCCGTGGACGGAGGAGCCGTACTCCAGGATGCGGGTGAGGGACAGCGGGATATCCTGCATTGTGGAGAGCATGCGCACCACTTTAGCCGTGTCAGTGTGAGCGCGGTGGATGGATGCGGTATAGTTGTTCGCGACTGGCGGGGAAAGCCTTCCTCGCACCTCCGAGCTCCCTCCACGGCGTGCACACCTGCGGTGAAAAACTCATGGCAGTCCAACGGTGCGCGCGGCAATGAGAGGGTAGAGATACGCTCGCAGTCGCCTTCTTAAAATATCTCCCCGCGATTGACCCGCGGCCGCTTCCTTGAGTTCTTTTCGGAGTGCAGCAAGGAGTTCTTCACGTTCTGCTCCGCAGGGCCGGAGAGGGGGGAGAGCCAAAGAAAACCACCGCCCACGGGGATCGCGGTTGCGTGAACTCGCTGGTGGCGGCGGACCATCTCAATTACACACTGGCTTCCAACGCCCACGTGGAGCGGCACCACGCACAGTGCGGGTGCGGCTGAATAGACGGCGCGCGTTGGTGAAGCGACGAAAGGATATCCGTGAGCGATACGGACAAGACCGCAGCACAGGATCTCGCGTCCCTGAAGCTGCCGGAATTGCGCAAGCTGGCTGCGGAGCGCGGACTTCGCGGCGTCTCCGGACTGCGCAAGGGGGATCTCATCACCGCACTGACCACCGGCCAAGTGCCGGCGCGCGGCGCGAAGGCCGCTGCCCAAGCGGAGCCCAAGAAGGACGAACAGCCGCGCCGCGCTACCCGCAAGGCTTCTCGCCCTGCCGGCGCCGCAGACCAGGACTCCGAGCAGCCGGAGCAGGATAAGAAGCGCAAGCAGGACCAGCCGAAGCAGCAGACTGATGAAGCTGCCAAATCTGACAAGGCTGATAAGTCCGAGCACAACGACGGTAACGACGAGTACCGCTACGAGTCCCGCTCCCAGGCTCGCCGCGCCCGCCGCAACCGCGCCCGCCGCCAGGAGCGCGAGGCCCGCGAAGAGGCCAAGGGCAACGGCAACGGAAATAGCAACGAGGCCGAGGCCAATAACGGCAAGTCCGAGGACAACCAGTCCCGCGGTGGAAACAACTCCGATAACGGCGATCGCGGCAATGGCAATAATGGTGGCAATAACGGTGGCGGCCACAATAATAACCGCCGCGACAACCACCGCAACGACGATGACAACAATGGTGGCGGCCGCCGCAACCGCCGCAACCGCCGTAACCGCCGCGGGCGTGACCGCGATGGTGGCGGCAATGGTGGCAACGATCTGCAGATCCGCGAGGGCGATGAAGTACAGGTAGTCGGCGGCATCCTGGAGGTCGTGGACAACAACGTGGCCTTCCTGCGCACCACCGGCTACCGCGCGGCCAGCTCCGATGTTTTTGTTAACAACAACCTTGTGCGCCGCCTGGGGCTGCGCTCTGGCGACGCGCTGACCGGCAAGGTCAAGGTTTCTGGCCCGACCCACACCCACGGCAACGGCCGCAACCGCCGCAAGTACAACCAGCTGGTGGAGGTCGACACCGTCAACGGACTGGATCCGTCGACTGCGAAGGACCGCCCGGACTTCTCCAAGCTCACCCCGCTTTACCCGAACCAGCGCCTGCGCTTGGAGACGGACCCGAAGATCCTCACCACCCGCGTCATCGACCTCATCATGCCGATTGGTAAGGGCCAGCGCGCGCTGATCGTCTCCCCGCCGAAGGCCGGTAAGACGACGATCCTGCAAAACATCGCCAACGCCATCGCCACGAACAACCCGGAGTGCTACCTCATGGTGGTCCTCGTGGACGAGCGCCCCGAAGAGGTCACGGACATGCAGCGCAGCGTCAACGGTGAGGTCATCGCCTCCACCTTTGACCGCCCGCCGTCAGAGCACACCTCCGTGGCGGAGCTGGCCATCGAGCGCGCCAAGCGCCTGGTGGAGCAGGGCAAGGACGTCGTCGTCCTCCTCGATTCCATCACCCGCCTGGGCCGCGCCTACAACAACTCCTCCCCGGCGTCGGGCCGCATCCTGTCCGGTGGTGTGGACTCCAACGCCCTGTACCCGCCGAAGCGCTTCTTGGGTGCTGCCCGCAACATCGAAAATGGTGGTTCGCTGACCATCATCGCCACCGCGATGGTGGAAACCGGCTCCACCGGTGACACGGTCATCTTCGAGGAATTCAAGGGCACCGGCAACGCCGAGCTCAAGCTCGACCGCGCCATCTCCGAGCGCCGCATCTTCCCGGCCGTGGACGTCAACCCGTCCGGCACCCGCAAGGACGAACTCCTCCTGGTTCCGGAGGAGGCGCGCATCATGACCAAGCTGCGCCGCATCCTTTCCGGCCTGGATTCCTTTGCTGCCATCGATTTGCTGATCAAGCAGCTCAAGAAGACCCGCTCCAACGGCGAATTCCTCATGCAGGTGGCCTCGTCTGCGCCCATGGCGGCAGATATGGATGAGGAGGACTACAAATAATGTCGAACCAGGTTTCCCTCGTTGATGACATCGTCTCCGAGTACCAGGGCATCGAGATGCAGATGGCTGACCCGGACGTAGCCGGAGATCAGAAGCAGTTCCGCATGCTGTCCAAGCGCTACGCTGAACTGCGCCCCATCGTTGCTGTCAACGATGATCTTGTCCAGGCCCGCCAAGACCTGGCCGACGCCAAAGAGATGGCCTATGAGGACCACGAGTTCCAGCCCGAGGTTGAGCGCCTCGAACCGCTCGTCGTGGAACTGGAGGAGAAGCTCGCGGATCTGCTTGCTCCGCGCGATGAGCAGGACTCCGAGGACATCATCATGGAGATCAAGGCCGGTGCCGGCGGCGAAGAGGCAGCACTTTTCGCTGGCGACCTAGCCCGCATGTACGAGCGCTTCGCCGACAAGGCCGGCTTCCAGTGGGAGGTCCTGGGCCTCAACGAGTCCGACCTCGGTGGCGTCAAAGACATGTCCATCTCCTTCAAATCCAAGACCCCGTCTCGTGATGGCGCGTGGAGCGTGTTCAAGTTTGAGGGCGGCGTCCACCGCGTGCAGCGCGTTCCGGTGACCGAGTCCCAGGGCCGCATCCAGACCTCCGCAGCCGGTGTGCTGGTCTACCCGGAGCCGGAAGAAGTCGAAGCAGTCAACATCGATGACAAGGACATCCGCGTTGACGTCTACCGTTCCTCCGGTAAGGGCGGCCAGGGCGTGAACACCACCGACTCCGCCGTGCGCATTACCCACCTGCCCACGGGCCTGGTGGTGACCTGTCAGAAGGAGCGCTCCCAGATCCAGAACAAGGCGCGCGCCCTGCAGGTGCTGCAAGCCCGCCTGGATCAAATGGAGCGCGAGGCACGCGAGGCCGAGGCCGGCGAGCAGCGTGCATCCCAGGTGCGCACCATGGACCGCTCTGAGCGCATCCGCACCTATAACTGGCCGGAGAACCGCATTACCGATCACCGCATCGGCTACAAGGCAAATAACCTCGACTCCGTTCTCAACGGCGACATGCACGACCTCATCGAGGCCCTGCAGGCCCAGGAGCGCGCCGAGCGCCTCGAGGCCGAGGGATAGAAGGCCAAGGCACGGTTATTAGCGGTGACTTTTCACACCTATAGGGAGGCGCTTCGTGATGCCACGGAGCGCCTTCGCGCTGCCGGGGTGCCTTCACCCGAATGGGACGCGCGCCTGTTGGCCGCCCACCTCATCCACTGCGGGCACATGGACATCCCCCTCGACGAGCAACCGATCCCCGGTTTTGACGTGGCCTATGGGGCGTTGGTGGGGCGTCGTGAAGCGCGCGAACCACTCCAGCACATCCTGGGCGTCGCGTGGTTTGGTCCGCTCGAGCTTGAGGTTGGCCCGGGCGTGTTCATTCCACGCCCGGAAACGGAAGTGCTCGCCGACTGGGGAGTTAAATCTCTGAAGAGATTTAACTCGTACGGGACAAAGGAATTTAACTCGCAGCCTCCCCGCGTCGTGGACTTGTGCGCTGGGTCCGGAGCGCTCGCGCTCTACGTTGCGCACTACGTGCCACAGGCCGAGGTGTGGGCGGTGGAGCTTGCCGACGCCTCCCTGGCCTACACCCGCCGCAACGCCGCAACCGCAGTGCACGGCGGGGCGGGAACCGTACACGTGGTCCAAGGGGATGTCACCGAGGCGGACCTCTTGTCGGAGCTGCACGGCACCGTTGACCTCGTGCTGACGAATCCGCCATACGTACCGGAGACCCCGGACCTGGAACCGGAGGTCTACCAGGATCCTCACGAGGCAGTGTTCGGGGGAGTAGATGGCATGGAAACCATCAACGCGATGATCCCGACCATCGCTGCGCTGCTGCGCCCCGGTGGCCGCGTGGGCATCGAGCACGACGACGACACCTCCCAACAGGTGCAGGAAGCCCTGCGCGCGCATGGAGGATTTAGCCACATCGAGGTGCTCAAGGATCTCACTGGCACCGCCCGCTTTGTCACGGCACAGCGGGGAGTACAGTAGAGTGGTCGAAGATTGGTCGACAAGCCGACACGAACGGGATTAAAGGAGAGACCAATGCAGGGACAGATTTATAACTGTGCGGACGCCGCCGAGCGCGAAGAAGGAATGGCTTTTGCCGTCAAGGCAGCCAAGTCGGGGCGGCTCGTGGTCATGCCCACCGATACGCTCTACGGGCTGGGCTGCGATGCCTTTGATAACGACGCCGTGGCTAGCCTGCTGGCCACCAAGCACCGCGGCCCAGACATGCCGGTACCGGTGCTCGTGGGCTCCTGGGATACCGTCAAAGGCCTCGTCGCGTCGTTGGATGATACCGCCCAAACGCTGATCGAGGCCTTCTGGCCGGGCGGACTATCCATCGTCGTCCCGCAGGCGCCGTCGCTTCCCTGGAACTTGGGCGATACCCGCGGCACGGTGATGCTGCGCATGCCGCTGCACCCCATCGCCATCGAGCTTTTGCGTGAGGTCGGCCCCATGGCGGTGTCCTCCGCGAATATCTCTGGCCAAACCCCACCCACCACGGCGATTGCCGCCAAGCAGCAGCTGGGTAAGGCCGTCACCGTCTACCTCGACGGGGGAGAAGCAGAGGTAGGAAAGCCATCCACCATTATCGATCTGTCTGGCTCCCGCCCTTATCTTTTGCGCGAAGGCGCATTGAGCGCTGAGCAGATCGGAGAGGTCATCGGAGTATCCGCAGAGTCCTTGCGCACCCGCCCGAGCGCCCAATCCTCTTAAGGAGACATCAGTGGCTGGAACCGGAGTGCCGCTGCGCGAGCTAGCGTTGGTGATCTTTGTCGCGGCGGCGTTTACCTACCTCACCACCGGACTGGTGCGTACCTTCTTAGTGCGCATCGGACAGGTGGCGGAGATTCGCCTGCGCGATAGTCACTCCCAGCCAACACCGCAGCTCGGCGGGGTGGCGATGTTCACGGGTTTTGCGGCCGCCGTCTATCTCGCAGGCCAGCTTCCAGCCTTGACTCGCGGCTTTATGCCCGTCACGCCTGAGATGAACGCCGTGCTGTGGTCAGCCGCAGCCATTGTCCTCGTGGGCGTGGTGGATGACTTGGTGGAGCTGAGCGCTCTGGTCAAGCTCATCGGTCAGCTCGTGGCCGCGGCCATCATGAGCGGATTGGGGCTGACGTGGACGCTTCTCTTCTTGCCTTTTGGTGATGGAACTACGGTCATCCTGGACCAGGTCCAGGGGACACTCTTGACCACATTCTTCACCGTGCTGCTCATTAACGCCATCAACTTCGTCGACGGGCTCGACGGTTTGGCGGCCGGGCTGGGCATGATCGCCGGCGGCGCCATCTTGGTCTTCTCGCTGACGGTTTTGCACGACCAGGGCGGTGCGGTGTCTGCGTATCCGCCGGCGATTATCGCCGCCGCGCTTGTTGGAGTGTGTGCCGGATTCCTCCCTCACAACTTTGAGCCCTCCCGCATCTTCATGGGGGATAGCGGTGCGATGCTGATTGGTTTGCTCCTTGCGGCGGCGTCGACGTCCGCCTCCGGCAAGATCAACATGTCGTTGTACGGCACCGTGGATATTGTGGCGTTGATGTCACCCGTCATCGTCGTGGTCGCCGCGGTCTTTATTCCAGTCTTGGACCTTGTCTGGGCGGTCATTCGCCGCGTATCGCAGGGGCGCTCGCCTTTCGCTGCCGATAAGGCACACATTCACCACCGGCTGCTCTCCTTGGGGCACACGCACCGACGCACAGTACTGGTGCTTTATTTATGGGTCTCCGCGGTGGCGTTTGGGGCCGTCTCCTTTTCTATCGTTCCGGCCCCTGCGGCCGTGGCTTTGGCGGTTCTCGCGCTTGGCGTGGCCTTCGGTGTGACCCTGATTCCGCTGCGCCAGGGCAAGATTGGGCGTCGGCCGCGGGCTACCAGTGTGGTGCTGGAAACTGATCCTTCCTGAGGTAGGGTATGGGGCTGTGACTGATTCAACGACCTCCGAAGAGCTTTCGCCCTACGACGATCATCGTCGCCCCCTGAAGCGCGCCCTGCGCCTCGGGGTCATCGGCCTTATCGTCGTAACCATCGCGTCCTTATCCATCTGGGGTGGCGTTCGCGGGGTGCCCGGAATTTGGGGAGTACTCGTCGGTGCGGCCATCGGCGGCGGCTTCGTGCTCTTTACCGCGGCCTCGGTGCTTATTACCGCACGCACGACACCCTCGACGACGATGGCTGTGGTCCTAGGTGGCTGGTTGCTTAAGGTCGTCATCCTCATCATGGTGTTGTTGCTGATCAAGGACCTAGAGTTCTACGACACGATGGCCCTCTTCGTCACCGTCCTACTGGCGCTGGCGGTGACGTTGGGAACTGAGGTATGGGGTGTGGTCACCTCCAACGTGACCTACGTGTCTTAGCCTTTCTCGACCTTTTTCAGTGAGCCACTGCTCCCGGTGACCCCGGGAGGGTGGCTTTTTGTGTAGCGAAATGACGCCGCTTCGGGCGCTCATTACCCCCGTCAAGGTGGGAAAACGCGGGTGTGTGACCAAATACACTTAGTAGGGTTTTGGCAGAATGTGGGCGTTTTATGCGGCCGCACGGCGCTGGGCTGTGCCTTTAGGTTCACAACGCTGCCCCCACGTGCGAAAACTTGAGGGCGAACTGATAGCATTCTCTTCGGGTTACCGCGGGTTAGCGTCATGCTATCCCGAAAAAGTACGGTTTATCCTTGCCCTGTTTACGCTGATGTGCGACGGAGTCCGTGAGCAGGGCAAAGAGCTTGAGACGTCCATCGCACCACATAGCCTTCGACAAGCTGTGTGGCCCGAACACGGGAGAGAACGCTGAGCGTTACGACATTGGCCATGAAGGGTGAGTTTCACGCACCCGAACTGGATCCAGAATTTTTCCCGGGGCACGTAACCGAAGATGGTGGAGTCGTCGATCTTCTTTTCGCCGATTTCGCCAACGGTTGGTTCGCTTTGGATCGCATCATGCTGGTCCGCCTGTTTATGGCGGCTATCTTGGTGCTCCTTTTTGTTGTCGCCTTCAGGAACCCGAAGCTGGTTCCTAAAGGATTGCAGAACGTAGCGGAGCATGCGATTGACTTCGTACGAATTCACATCGCAGAAGACATTTTGGGCCGTAAGGAAGGACGTCGTTTCCTTCCGATCCTGGCCACGATCTTCTTCGGTGTTTTGTTCTGGAACGTAGCAACTATTGTTCCAGCCCTAAACATCTCTCCGAATGCTCGTATTGGTATGCCAATCGTGCTGGCAGTCGTTGCGTACATCGCCATGATTTACGCCGGCGCAAAGCGCTTTGGCTTCGGCAAGTTCGTCAAGTCCTCGGTGGTTATTCCTAACCTTCCGCCGTTGCTGCACGTGCTTGTTGTACCGATTGAGGCTTTCTCTACGTTTGTCATGCGTCCAGTCACGCTGGCTCTTCGTCTTATGGCGAACTTCCTGGCTGGCCACCTCATTTTGGTCCTGTTGTACTCGGCAACGAACTTCTTCTTCTTCCAGTTCAACGGTTGGACCGCACTGAGTGGCCTCACTCTGGTCGCAGCGGTTCTGTTCACGCTGTACGAAATTATCGTCATCTTCCTGCAGGCATACATTTTCGCCCTGCTGACGGCGGTATACATCGAACTGTCGCTGCATGCAGATTCGCACTAACAACAACGCGAACCTCGCGGTTAACTAAATACCCCAGAAATCACCACTTCCCCCGCGGAACAATTCGCGGGAAAACATTGAAAGGGAACGACTTTCATCATGAACGAAATCATTCTTGCTCAGGCTGCTGACGAGTCCACCCTCAAGGGCCTCGGCGCTATCGGCTACGGCATCGCAACCATCGGCCCGGGTCTGGGCATCGGTATCCTCGTCGGCAAGACCGTCGAGGGCATGGCTCGCCAGCCGGAGATGGCCGGCCAGCTGCGTACCACCATGTTCCTGGGTATCGCCTTCGTTGAGGCCCTGGCACTTATCGGCCTCGTTGCAGGCTTCCTGTTCTAAAGAGCGCTTTACACAAAGTAAATCGAACTTTAAGAACGGAGCCCCATGAACAACGTCATTTACTACCTTGCAGCAGAGGGAAGTGAGCACCTGCCGCTGGAGAGCGGCAACTCCATCCTTCTGCCCAAGATGTACGACTTGGTCTGGTCGATCATTCCGTTCGCCATCATCCTGATTGTGTTCTGGAAGCTTGTTCTTCCGGCATACAACAAGATGCTGCAGGAGCGTGAAGACCGGATCGAAGGTGGCCTTAAGCGTGCGGAGGCTCAGCAGGCCGAAGCAAAGGCCGCTCTGGAAAAGTACAATGCTCAGCTCGCTGATGCTCGAGCAGAGGCTGCGGAGATCCGCGAGCAGGCGCGCGAGCGCGGCAAGCTGATCGAGGCAGAGGCTAAGGAAGCTGCAGAGGAAGAGTCTCGTCGCATCCTGACCGCCGGCGAGAAGCAGCTTGAAGCTTCCCGTGCACAGGTCGTGTCTGAGCTGCGTTCCGACATCGGACAGAACTCCATCAACCTGGCAGAGAAGCTGCTCGGCGGCGAACTTTCGGACGCCACCAAGCAGTCCTCCACGATTGATAACTTCCTGTCCGAGCTCGACACTGTGGCACCGGCCGGAAAGTAGGCAACGATGAAGGCAGCTAGCCGCGAAGCACTCGCTACCGTTGAGTCCAAGCTGGATGAGTTCCTCTCCGGCGACCGCTCGGTGGCGACTGCTACCCAGGCAGGCCAGGACCTCTTCGAGGTGGTCCGCGTCCTCGACGGTGACCGCGAACTGCGTGTCGCGCTGACCGACGACGCCGCTACCTCCGAGGAGCGCAAGTCCCTGGCCCAGACCCTTTTCGGTGGAAAGGTCACCCCGGTTGCACTCCAGGTGCTGCAGGAGGCCGCCGCCGCACAGTGGTCGACGCCGCGTGATATCGCCCGTGGCCTCATCATCCTCGGCCGCCGCGCTCTGCTGCGTGGCGCTGAGTTTGAGGGCAAGCTGGGCCAGGTGGAAGACGAGCTCTTCTCCCTGTCGCGCGTGCTTGACCGCGAAGGCGAACTGACCCAGCTGCTTTCAGACCGTACTGCTACGTCCGATCGCAAGGTCGGGCTGCTGGCAAGCGTGCTCTACGGCAAGGTCACGATGGTTACTGAGGCGCTTGCGCTGCAGGCCATTGGCCGCCCGGAGCAGAACCCGATTGATGATCTCGCCGGTTTGGCGGACACCGCAGCCAAGCTGCAGGGCCGTACCATCGCGCGAGTGACCACCGCGGGTGAGCTGAACGATAGCCAGCGGGCAGCACTCGCTGAAAAGCTGGGCAAAATTTATGGTCGTGCGATGTCCATCCACTCTGAGGTTGACACCAGCCTCCTCGGTGGTATGACCATCCGCGTCGGCGACGAAGTCATCGATGGCTCGACGGCAGGCAAGATTGCTCGCCTTCGTGCGCAGATGGCATAAGCCGAAACGACAGAAACGATTAAGTAATTGCTGGAAGATACTACCGAGAGCAGGAAGAACATGGCGGAGCTGACGATCTCCTCCGACGAGATCCGTAGCGCGATTGCGAACTACACCTCGAGCTACTCCGCGGAGGCCTCCCGTGAGGAGGTCGGCGTGGTCATTTCGGCAGCTGACGGTATTGCGCAGGTTTCGGGCCTGCCGTCCGTCATGGCGAATGAGCTGCTCGAGTTCCCCGGCGGCGTGATTGGCGTCGCACAGAACCTTGACACCAACTCCATCGGTGTCGTGGTCTTGGGCAACTTCGAGTCGCTTAAAGAAGGCGACGAGGTCAAGAGGACCGGCGAGGTTCTCTCCATCCCTGTGGGCGAGGAATTCCTCGGCCGCGTAATTAACCCCCTGGGCCAGCCGATCGACGGCATGGGCCCGATCACCGCTGAAGAGGACCGCGTCCTCGAGCTGCAGGCACCGTCCGTGCTGCAGCGTCAGCCGGTGGAAGAGCCGATGCAGACCGGCATCAAGGCTATTGACGCGATGACCCCGATTGGTCGCGGTCAGCGTCAGTTGATCATTGGTGACCGTAAGACGGGTAAGACCGCTGTCTGTATCGACACCATCCTGAACCAGAAGGCTAACTGGGAATCTGGCGACAAGAACAAGCAGGTCCGCTGCATCTACGTCGCCATCGGCCAGAAGGGCTCCACCATTGCTGGTGTGCGCCACACCCTGGAGCAGCACGGCGCACTGGAGTACACCACCATCGTGGCGGCTCCGGCATCCGACGCCGCCGGTTTCAAGTGGCTGGCACCGTTCTCCGGTGCAGCTCTGGGTCAGCACTGGATGTACCAGGGCAACCACGTCCTGATCATTTACGATGATCTGACCAAGCAGGCTGAGGCCTACCGTGCGATTTCCCTTCTTCTGCGCCGTCCGCCGGGCCGCGAGGCTTACCCGGGCGACGTCTTCTACCTCCACTCCCGTCTGCTGGAGCGCGCTGCGAAGCTCTCCGACGACATGGGTGCAGGTTCCATGACGGCATTGCCGATCATCGAGACCAAGGCGAACGACGTCTCCGCCTTCATTCCGACCAACGTTATTTCTATTACCGACGGCCAGGTCTTCCTGGAGTCCGACCTGTTCAACCAGGGTGTCCGTCCGGCAATTAACGTCGGTGTGTCGGTCTCCCGTGTTGGTGGTGCCGCACAGACCAAGGGTATGAAGAAGGTCGCCGGTAACCTGCGTCTTGAGCTGGCTGCCTACCGCGATCTGCAGGCCTTCGCGGCCTTCGCATCCGACCTGGATCCGGCCTCCAAGGCTCAGCTGGAGCGCGGTGAGCGTCTCGTCGAGCTGCTCAAGCAGTCCGAGTCCTCCCCGCAGCCTGTCGAGTACCAGATGGTGTCCATCTTCCTCGCAGACCAGGGCATCTTCGACGTCGTTCCCGTCGAGGACGTACGCCGCTTCGAGAAGGAGCTGCACGATCACCTCAACTCTGCAACCCCGCAGGTGTTCGAGCAGATCCAGGGCGGTACCGCTCTGACCGACGAGTCCAAGGATGCACTTGTTGCAGCTGCTAAGGACTTCATTCCGTCCTTCCGCACGACCGAGGGCAACAACCTCGGCACCGAGGCACCGGTTGACCCGCTCGCCGCGGATGACGTGAATAAGACCGAGCTCAACGTCTCCCGCAAGACGGCCAAATAGAGTTTCGCACGCTCTAAGAATTAACCGTCTAGATAAAGAAGGGAGGAGCGAACACCATGGCTAATCTTCGTGAACTGCGTGACCGTATCCGGTCCGTCAATTCCACCAAGAAGATCACCAAGGCACAGGAGCTCATTGCTACCTCGCGCATTACCAAGGCTCAGGCCAGGGTAGAGGCGTCCCAGCCTTATGCACGTGAACTGTCTAACGTGCTCAACAAGCTGGCGGCGCACACGTCCCTGGATCACCCGATGCTCCGGGAACGCGAAGATGCAAAGGTGGCCGCCATTCTCGTGGTCTCTTCGGACCGCGGTATGTGCGGTGGCTACAACAACAACATCTTCAAGAAGGCGGCCGAGCTGGAAGCCCTGCTCAAGAGTGAGGGTTTCGAGACCGTCCGCTACGTGACCGGCAACAAGGGCGTTGGCTTCTACAAGTTCCGTGAGGCCGAGGTCGCAGGCAGCTGGACTGGATTCTCGCAGGATCCAACCTGGGAGAAGACGCACGACGTGCGCCGCCACATCATCGACGGCTTCGTTGCCGGTTCGAATGGCCAGGCCAAGACCCGCGAGGGTATTCACGTGGAGGGCGAGACCGTTCGCGGTTTCGACCAGGTCCACGTTGTGTACACCGAGTTCGAGTCCATGCTGACCCAGACCGCGCGTGTGCAGCAGCTGCTGCCGGTGGTACCGGTTATCGAGGAAGAGGACTACAACATGGGTGAGTCCGCGCTTTCCGACGCCGAGCCGAACAATCAGATCACTCCTGATTACGACTTCGAGCCGGATGCGGACACCCTCATGGACGCACTGCTTCCGCAGTACGTGTCCCGCCTCCTGTTTGCGATGTTCTTGGAGTCCTCGGCCTCCGAGTCCGCCGCACGCCGTACCGCAATGAAGTCTGCAACTGACAACGCAACCGAGCTGGTCAAGGACCTCTCGCGCGTGGCCAACCAGGCCCGTCAGGCGCAGATTACCCAAGAAATCACAGAGATCGTCGGTGGCGCTGGGGCGCTCGCCGAAAGCGCAGAAAGTGACTAGATTATGACTACAGCTCTGCAAGAGCAGAACACACAGTCGTCGGCTACCGCCGGCCGTGTGGTGCGTGTCATCGGTCCGGTCGTCGACGTGGAGTTTCCGCGTGGCGGGCTGCCGGCACTGTACAACGCACTGACCGTCGAGGTTTCCCTCGAGGCTGTTGCAAAGACCGTCACCCTTGAGGTCGCTCAGCACCTCGGTGACAACCTCGTCCGTGCCGTGTCCATGGCTCCGACCGACGGCCTCGTCCGCGGTGCCGCCGTGACCGACACCGGCAAGCCGATTTCCGTCCCGGTTGGCGATGTGGTCAAGGGCCACGTCTTTAACGCCCTCGGTGACTGCCTTGACCAGCCGGGTCTGGGCCGCGACGGCGAGCAGTGGGGCATCCACCGCGAGCCGCCGGCATTCGACCAGCTGGAGGGTAAGACCGAGATCCTGGAGACCGGTATTAAGGTCATCGACCTGCTGACCCCGTACGTGAAGGGCGGCAAGATCGGCCTCTTCGGTGGTGCAGGTGTGGGTAAGACCGTTCTTATCCAGGAGATGATTACTCGTATCGCACGCGAGTTCTCCGGTACCTCCGTCTTCGCCGGCGTCGGCGAGCGCACCCGTGAGGGCACCGACCTCTTCCTCGAGATGGAGGAGATGGGCGTTCTTCAAGACACCGCACTTGTCTTCGGCCAGATGGATGAGCCGCCAGGAGTCCGTATGCGCGTGGCTCTGTCCGGCCTGACCATGGCGGAGTACTTCCGCGATGTTCAGAACCAGGACGTGCTGCTGTTCATCGACAACATCTTCCGTTTCACCCAGGCCGGTTCTGAGGTGTCGACCCTGCTGGGCCGTATGCCTTCTGCCGTGGGTTACCAGCCGACTCTGGCTGATGAGATGGGTGTGCTGCAGGAGCGTATTACGTCCACCAAGGGTAAGTCCATTACCTCCCTGCAGGCCGTGTACGTGCCGGCCGATGACTACACCGACCCGGCTCCGGCGACCACCTTCGCCCACCTTGATGCCACCACCGAGTTGGACCGTGGTATTGCTTCGAAGGGTATTTACCCGGCAGTGAACCCGCTGACCTCTACCTCTCGTATTCTGGAGCCGTCCATCGTGGGCGAGCGCCACTACGAGGTGGCACAGCGTGTCATCGGTATCCTGCAGAAGAACAAGGAGCTCCAGGACATCATCGCCATCCTTGGTATGGACGAGCTGTCTGAGGAAGACAAGATCACCGTTCAGCGTGCTCGCCGCATCGAGCGCTTCCTGGGCCAGAACTTCTTCGTCGCAGAGAAGTTCACCGGCCTGCCGGGCTCCTACGTGCCGCTGGCCGATACCATCGATGCTTTCGAGCGCATCTGCAACGGCGAATTCGACCACTACCCGGAGCAGGCCTTCAACGGCCTGGGTGGCTTGGACGACGTCGAGGCTGCGTACAAGAAGCTGACCGAGAAGAAGTAGGGAGAGGCACATGGCTGACATCACCGCCGAATTGGTTTCCGTCGAGCGCCTGCTGTGGACCGGAAAGGCCACCATGGTGACGGCTGAAACCACCGAGGGTGAGATCGGCGTGCTTCCTGGCCATGAGCCCATGGTCGGTCAGTTGATCGACAATGGTGTAGTGACCATCCACCCGGCAGACGGCGAGCGTCGCGTCGCCGCTGTCCAGGGTGGCTTCCTCTCCGTGTCCGAGAACAAGATCACCGTCCTCGCCGATTGGGCCATCTGGGCCTCGGAGGTCGATGAAGCACAGGCACAGGAAGACCTGAAGTCTGAGCGCGAGCTGACGAGGTCCCGTGGCGATGCCGCATTGCGCGCCGCCCGCCGCTTCAACAGCTAACGGATGAGCGGAGAGGGAAACGACGGGCAGCAATGACCGCCCTTCCCACTCTCACCTAGGAACCCCACGCCCTCGCTAAGAGGGGGTGGGGTTCCTTCGTGATCTGCGCCAAAGGTCAAGCAAGGACTAGCATTGTCTCCTCCGCGAGCGGTAGAATCAACGCAACGTTTCTTACTCGCGGTGAAGGAAATCAACCCATGAACTCTCAGGTGCTCCAAGGGCTATCTATTCTTTTAGGTCTGTGCGCACTGATTCTTCTGGTTGTCGTCATTCTGGCCGCAGTTCGGTTTTTTACGGTGCGTTCCCGCGGAACGAGCATCCTTCTGCGCCGGCTTCCTTCGAAGGACTCCCATACGTGGCGTCACGGCCTCGTGCGCTATGACGGCGAGTATATGGAGTACTTCAAGCTTCGCTCCGTATTGCCGCGCGCCAACAAACGCTTTAATCGCCTCGACATCGAACTGGGCAGCACCCGCCCAATGGATGATGACGAGGCTTCTTTTATGCCCTCTGGTCACCAGATCATCCGTATTAGCATCGATGGGCGGGACTATGAGATTGCCTCTGATGCGCACGGAATCATGGCGTTGAATGCGTGGGTGGAATCGGCGCCGTCGAAGCGCCAAGAGAAGTTGGATTATCGCCAGATGCGCCAGCGAGCTACCCGCTTACCAAAGAAGTAGCGCCCAACGATAGGGTAGAGGGCATGCGTGTTGTCATCGCCCAATGCTCCGTAGATTACGTAGGCCGCCTCGACGCCCACCTTCCCATGGCGGACCGTCTCATCCTCATCAAAGCCGATGGTTCGGTGTCCATCCATGCGGATGACCGTGCCTATAAGCCGCTGAACTGGATGACTCCGCCGTGCACCTTTGAGGAGTCGGCGATTGAGGATATCGACGGCGAGGACACAGGAGAGAAACTGTGGCTGGTAGAAAATCCGAAAGGTGAGCAGCTGCGCATCACCATCGCTCAGATCCACCAGGAGATTGACATGGATCTGGGAGAAGACCCCGGCTTGGTCAAGGATGGCGTGGAAGCCCACTTGCAGGAGCTGTTGGCGGAACATATCGAAACGTTGGGGGAGAAGTACTCACTGGTGCGCCGCGAGTACCCCACCGCGATTGGTCCGGTAGACATCATGGCCAAGAACTCCAAGAATGAATTCGTAGCGGTCGAGGTCAAGCGCCGCGGCGGAATTGATGGCGTCGAGCAGCTCACGCGCTACCTTGAGCTGCTCAACCGCGACGACTTGCTAGCACCGGTCCACGGTGTGTTCGCAGCGCAGGAAATCAAGCCCCAAGCGCGGACCTTGGCGGAAGACCGCGGTATCCGTTGCGTCGTCCTGGACTACCAAGAGCTGCGCGGCATCGAGTCCAACGAGCTGCGGTTGTTCTAGTGCCGCGCCGCAATCGTAGGATCCGCGAAGAGGCACGGTCACTGCCGCGCGACGGCAGTGCCTTCCTCGGCTCGCAGACGGTACCAGGGCCGAGCTGGACCCATGGCGAGCCTTTCGTTATGAGACACGTCGGCAGCGCGGCCGCTCAGAAGTACTACGTGTGCCCGGGATGCAACCAGAACATACCTCCCGGGGTGGCGCACATCGTGGCGTGGCCGCGGGATACCGGTGGGCGCGCTGACGACCGTCGCCATTGGCACCGGCACTGCTGGGAGCGGCGGTAGGATAGCGGGCATGATTGTTGCCTTTTCCGTAGCCCCCTCCGTCGTGGGCGATGAACGCGCTGAGATGTCCGAGGCCGTCGCCGAAGCCGTGCGTGTGGTCCGGGCTTCCGGCCTGCCCAATGAGACCAATGCCATGTTTACCCTTGTTGAAGGCGAGTGGGATGAGGTCTTCGCGGTTATCAAGGAAGCCACCGATGCCGTGCGCGCGGTTTCGCCCCGCACCAGCCTGGTGATTAAAGCCGATATCCGCGAAGGCGTGACCGGGCAGATAACCCAAAAAGTAGATTCCGTTAATCGTTACCTGGAGGAGAATAAGTGACCGGACCGTACGTAGGAGGAGCCCTCGACCTCGGCGCCATCAAGCAGCAGGCAGAGGCCAAGGCGAAAGCACAGGAACAGGGTACTACTGGTGCCTCGGCAGGTGTACAGCCCTTCTTTGAGGTCACCGAGCAGAACTTCGAGAATGACTTGGTGCGCCGCTCCGCCGAGGTGCCCGTCATCGCCCTGATCGGCTCGCCGCGCTCCCCGGCCTCCGAGCAGCTTAAGAAGGACTTCGAGGAGATGGCGGCTGCCGGTGGGCTCAAGTTCATCGTCGGCTATATCAACGCTGATGTCGTGCCCCAGGTGGCGCAGGTCTTCGGCGTGCAGAATCTGCCGACCACCGTTGCCATCGCAGCCGGCCAGCCCGTCACCAACTTCGAGGGCGGACAGCCGCGCGAGAACCTGGAGCAGTGGGTAGCGGCGATCGTCGACAAGCTCGGCCCCCAGCTCAAGGGCTTGCCTGACCAAGATGTGGCGGGGGAGAGCTCAGAGGAAGAAGCAGCAGATCCTCGCCTGGGCCTGGCTGAGGACGCGCTCAACCGTGGCGATTTCGACGCTGCCATCGCTACCTACGAGGAGATTCTGGCCGCTGAGCCGGATAATGCGGAGATTAAGCAGGCGCGCGACACCACTCTGCTGCTCAAGCGCTTGGACCCGGCTAACCGTAGTGAGGATCCCATCTTCGCTGCGGATGCTGCCCCGGAGGACGTGGCAAAGCAACTCGACGCCGCCGACGCAGAGGTCGTCGCCGGTGCCCCCGACCGCGCCTTCGAGCGCCTCATTGAGGCCATGAAGCGCACCGCTGGGGATGAGAAGGAACAGCTCAAGACCCGCCTCTTGGAGCTCTTTGGTCTCTTCGATTCCGGTGACCCGCGCGTACTGGCCGCGCGCACGAAGCTGGCCAGCGCGTTGTACTAAAGACGGCGTAGTAAAAGGACCCAAGTTGTGCCGGGTCCGAGAGCGACCTTCCCGGACTGTCGCGGGCTGGACCCTCAGGATGGCTCAGTTGAGTCCTCTCCTGGGGGTCTTTTTGCGTTTAAGCAATGATGTGACGTACGGCATGTTAAATTCCTTTTTGTGCGATACGGCACAATGGTTGTTTGACTCTTTCAGGAGGACTCTCATGCGCAAGCTCCTCGGCGTCGTTGGCGCCGCCTCTCTTGCTCTTACCCTTACCGCCTGCGGAAGCGATAGCTCCGATAGTGCCGCCAGCTCCAATTATGTTCGCGTGCTCGGTACCGAACCGCAGCAGGGGCTCATTCCCGCGATGACGAATGAGAACGGCGGCGGACGCATCGTCGACATGCTGTTTTCCGGATTGGTGTATTACGACGCCGACGGCAATGTGCACAACGAGATGGCGGAGTCCATCGACAAGGAAGGGGAGAAGACCTACAAGGTCACGCTCAAGCCTGACCTGAAGTTCTCTGATGGCTCAGCCGTGACGGCCGATTCCTTCGTCGATACGTGGAACTACGCGGTGGCCAATGAACAACTTAATGAGAGCTTCTTCTCCTCCATCAAGGGCTACGGGGAAGGCGTCAAAGAAATGGAAGGCCTCAAGGTCATCGATGAGCGCACCTTCACCATCGAACTCACCCAGCCGGAAAGTGACTTTCCGAGCCGCTTAGGCTACAACGCCTACTTCCCAGTCCCCGCGGCCGCGCTGGAGGACCCGCAGGGCTTTGGCGAATCCCCGGTGTCGAACGGTCCCTACAAGATCAAGGAATGGAACCACAACCAGAACCTGATCATCGAACCGAACCCGGAGTATAAGGGAGACCGCGCAGCGCAGAACGACGGCATTGAATTCGCCTTCTACGCCGATTCCAGCGCAGCCTACATGGACCTGTTAGCGAATAACCTCGATGTCCTCGAAGCCATTCCTTCGTCTGCCTTCGGTAGTTATGAGCAGGACCTGGCCGGCCGCCAAGAAACCAAGCCGGCTGCTACCTACCTGGAAATGTCCATCCACATGGAGACCCCGCACTTTAGTGGGGAAGAGGGCACGCTGCGCCGCAAGGCAATCTCGATGGCTATCAACCGTGAGGAGATCGCGGAGACCATCTTCCATGGCACCCGCACACCGGCCCGGGAGTTCACGTCACCGGTGCTGAATGGCTACAACGACAGCCTTCCGGGTTCGGAAAACCTGGACTATAACCCGGAGGAGGCGAAGAAGCTGTGGGCGGAGGCCGATAAGAAGTACGGTGCTTTTGAAGGCTCGTTCCCGATCAACTACAACACCGATGGCGACAACAAAGACTGGGCCGATGCCGTGGCCAACAACATCAGCAATACGCTGGGAATTCAAGCCGTGGGGAACCCTTACCCGGACTTCAAGTCCTTCCGCGATGCCTACCGCACCGAGCGTATGGATGGCGCCTACCGCACGGCGTGGTTCGCTGACTATCCCTCGATGGGTAACTTCCTTGGCCCGAACTTCACCACGGGTGTAGCTTCCAATGACTCGAAGTACTCCAACCCGGAGTTCGATGAACTGATTGTGAAGGCCAACGGCGCCGCGAATGAGGAGGAAGCCGCGAAGCTCTACAACCAGGCGCAGGAGCTGTTGCTGCGTGACCTTCCCTCAATCCCGCTGTTCTACCCGAACGTGGTCGGCGGCTGGTCCGAGAACGTCCAGGACGTGACGTTCAACTGGAAGTCCCTGCCGGTGTACTACGCGGTGAAGAAGAACTAGGGATCTGGCCCTACAGGCACACCGAAATATGACTAAAGTGCGGAGGCATGACCTCCGTACTTTTCCTTTGCAATACCAACCGCGGTAAGTCTCAGATGGCGGCTGCCTTAGCTAAGAAGCATGCGCCCGATTGGGAAGTTCACTCCGCAGGCGTAAAGACCACTGAACAGCATCGTGCGCAGGGCGTGAACGCCGAGGCGCAGGCCTCTCTTGCAAAGGTCGGCGCCGACATGTCAGGAACGCCAACGTTGCTTGATGCCGGCCTCGCGTCTTCGGTGGATCACGTCATCATCGTTGGTGATGCCGACTATGACGGAGTGGCTGAGCGTTGGGAGATTGAGGACCCGTCCGTGCGTGGTCTAGAGGGAGGGGAGCGAATGGATGCGTTGCGCGATGACATTGATGCTCGCGTAAGAGCTTTCCTCGATACTCACGCACAAGACTGAAAACTGCAACTGCCCGAGTTGCCAAAACTAGCGGCTGGAATTCGATCTCAGCGGTGATCTTTGGCAGGTCGGGCAGTTGTGTTCTTAGAAACTAGCCGCGGAAGGCATACCACTGCACCGAGTTGGCCGGCAGGTGTAGCTGTACGTGGTTGTCTTCGGAGCGCACGCGGTGGGCAAGGTCGTTGCCAGCACCTTGGTAGACGGCGTCGTCTGTGTTGATGACTAGCTCCCACTCGCCATCGCGCGGTACCCAGAGGTCGTAGTTCGGCACCGAGCTGCCGGAGAAGTTGCACACTGCCAACACGGCGGAGCCGTCCTTGCCATAGCGGACGTAGCCGAGCATGTTGTTGTTGGCGTCGTCAGCCTTCACCCACTGGAAGCCATCCTGTGTAAAGTCCTGTGTCCACAGGGCCGGCTGTTGCTTGTACACCGCGTTGAGGTCGCGCACCAGACGCTTGATGCCGTGGTGCCACTCGTTGCCCCAGCCCTCCAAGTTGGCCCAGTCTACGGAGTGGCCCTCTGCCCATTCGGTGGTCTGGCCAAACTCCTGTCCCATGAACATCAGCTGCTTGCCCGGGTGGGAGAACATGTAGCCGTACAGCGCGCGCAGGCCCGCGGCCTTATTCCAGTCATCGCCCGGCATGCGCTCCCACAAGGAGCCCTTGCCGTGGACCACTTCGTCGTGGCTAAACGGGAGCACGTAGCGCTCCGAGTAGGCGTAGACCATAGAGAAGGTGAGCTCGCCGTGGTGGTAGCGGCGGTGAATCGGCTCGTGCTTGAAGTACTCCAGGGTGTCGTTCATCCAGCCCATGTTCCACTTCAGGCTAAAGCCTAGGCCGCCCTCATGCGTCGGGGCGGTCACACCTGGCCAGGAGGTGGATTCCTCGGCGATGGTCAGCACGCCCGGGTGGTTACGGTTCAGCGTGGCGTTGGTCTCCTGGAGGAATTGGACTGCCTCCAGGTTCTCGCGCCCGCCGTAGATATTGGGCAGCCATTCCTCGCGGGAGTAGTCCAGGTAGAGCATGGAAGCAACGGCGTCGACACGCAAGCCGTCGACGTGGAACTCCTCGGCCCAGTACAGGGCGTTAGCCACGAGGAAGTTGCGAACCTCGTTGCGGCCGAAGTCGAAGACGTAGGTGCCCCAATCGGCCTGCTCACCGCGGCGCGGGTCGGGGTGCTCGTAGAGTGCCTGCCCATCGAAGCGGCCCAGCGCCCATTCGTCCTTGGGGAAGTGCGCGGGCACCCAGTCGATGAAAACACCGATGCCAGCGTTGTGCAATTCGTCGATAAGCGCGCGCAGCTCATCCGGGGAGCCCCAGCGCGCGGAGGGAGCGTAGTAGCCGGAGACCTGGTAACCCCAGGAACCGCCGAAGGGGTGCTCGGCCACGGGCAGCAGCTCCACGTGGGTAAAGCCGTGCTCAACCAGGTAAGGGATGAGCTCCTCACGCAAGCTGTTGTAGTTGGCGCCTACCTTCCATGAGCCGACGTGGAGCTCATAGACACTCATCGGGACGTCGAGGTCCCCGGTGCGCTTGCTCATCCACTCCTCGTCGCTCCACTCGAAGCTGGAGCGGGCCACCACAGAGGCGGTTTCCGGCGGGGCAATGGTGCGCTTGGCCAGGGGATCCGCCTTATCAATGCGCGGGGAGTTCTTGCCGTGGACCGCAAACTTATAGCGCTCGCCTTCGCCCACACCGGGGATGAAGACCTCCCAAATGCCCGTGGAGCCGAGGCTGCGCATGGGGTACTGGGTAGGGTTCCAGCCGCAGAAGTCACCGACCACGGCCACGCCCTCTGCGTTGGGCGCCCATACGGCAAATGCGGTTCCTTCGACCTCACCCAGGTCGGTGGTGTAGCTCTTGAGATTTGCGCCCAGTACTTCCCAGAGGCGCTCGTGGCGGCCTTCCCCGATGAGGTGCTGATCCAATGTTCCCAAGGTGGGCAGGAAGTGATAGCCGTCCGCTACCTCGATGGCGGGCTGGCCCGGGTAGGTGATGCGCAGGCGGTAGTCTGCTTCTTCGGTAAGCGGGGCCTCCCAGATATCATCCCCAACCGCGCGCATCGCGGTGGTGCCGGAAGCGGTGACGAGCTCGACGGCTTCGGCACCGGGGCGGCGAGTGCGGACGGTTCCGTCGTGCCAGCCATAGAAATCATGGGGCGCGTGGTGGCGGCAGTTGTTAAGGCGTTCGAGGTCTGGGGCCGGGATGTTCATAAAGACCAAATTACCGAACAACACCCGCTCGCGGGGCAGAAAAGAAACCCCGCGCTACCCATGAAGGGGGTACTGGTTCAGCGTGGGGTTTCAGGGGCCTAAGAACCTAGGCGCGGTAGTCGTTCACTCGGCGCCAGGCAATGCGCTCCTGCAGGTCATGGTGGGCTGGCGGGAGGATGAAGATGTGGGCGACGTCACGCAGCGGCTCCAGGCGCACGAAGTTGCGGTCGGACCACTCGTAGGCGGCACCACTGATGGTGTCCTGCACCGTGAAGTGTTCACCCGGGTGGCGGCCCACGGCGGCCAGATCCACAAAGACCGTGGCCTCCTGAGCATTGCGCGGATCCAGGTTGACCACCACGAGCACTACGTTGCCGGTAGCGGGATCGGCCTTGGAGTAGGCGATGATGGCCTCGTTATCCGTGTTGTGGAAGCGTAGCGTGCGCAGCTGCTGGAGGGCCGGGTTTTCGCGGCGGATGAGGTTGAGCAGGCGGATATAGGATTCCAGGGAATCACCGGACTTGACGGCGGCCTGGAAGTCGCGCGGGCGCAGCTCGTACTTTTCCGAGTCGAGGTACTCCTCGCTGCCCGGCTTGACGGCCTGGTGCTCGTAGAGCTCGAAGCCGGAGTACACGCCCCACAGCGGGGACAGGGTAGCCGCCAGGGTGGCGCGGATGGCGAACATGGCGCGCCCGCCGGTCTGCAGGGACTCGTGGAGGATATCCGGGGTATTGACAAAGAGGTTGGGTCGGCAGATATCGGCCTGCTCCACGTGCATCTGCGCGAATTCGGTGAGCTCGTGCTTGGAGGTCTGCCACGTGAAGTAGGTATAAGACTGCGTAAATCCTGCCTTGGCCAGACCGAAGAGGCGCGGGGCTCGGGTGAAGGCCTCGGCGAGGAAGATGACCTCCGGGTGAGTCACATGCACCTTGGAAATCAGCCAGTTCCAGAAGTTAGCTGGTTTGGTGTGCGGGTTGTCCACGCGGAACGTATGCACGCCGGCCTCGATCCAGATCATGACGATGCGATAGATTTCCGCGTAGATGGCATCCGGGTCGTTATCGAAGTTCAGCGGGTAGATGTCCTGGTACTTCTTCGGCGGGTTCTCCGCGTAGGCAATGGTGCCATCGGCCAGGACGGTGAAAAATTCCGGATTGGTCTTAGCCCACGGGTGGTCCGGGGAGGCCTGCAGCGCCAGGTCCAGCGCCACCTCCAGGCCCAAGTCGTCGGCCTTCTTAACCAGCTCCTTGAAATCCTCCATGGTGCCCAGGTCCGGGTGCGTGGTGGAGTGATCTTGGATGGCCCACGGCGAGCCCACATCACCGGGCTCAGCCACCACCGAGTTATTGCGGCCCTTGCGGTGCACCTTGCCAATGGGGTGAATGGGCGGGAAGTAGACGGTATCGAAACCCATGGCTGCAACGCGCTCGAGCGCCTGTGCCGTGGTCTTAAACGTGCCGTGCACGGGGTTGCCCTCGGCATCCCAACCGCCGGTCGAGCGTGGGAAGAGCTCGTACCAGGAGCTGTAGAGGGCCTCGCGGCGTTCCACGAGGACCTCGTGAATGTCACCCTCCACCAGCAGGTGCCGCAGGGGGTGGTGGTGGAGGACGTCCGCGACCTCGTCGGACAGCGCGGTGCGCACGCGCTTGTCGACGTCCCCCGTTTCATCCTTCAGCTCCTTCGCCGCCTTAAAGAGCAGATCCGCCTTGTCGCTCGGGCACTGGATTGCCGCCTCCTCGAAGAGCTCGGCGCCGTGCAAGAGATCGTTGCTGAGCTCCTGTGCGGATTGCCCGGCCTCCATCTTCTTGACCACCGCGTTGCGCCAGGTGGACATTGGATCGGACCAGGCGTCGACGCGGAAGAACCAGCGGCCGGCAGTGGCCGGGCTAAACACGCCGTGGACCCGATCCGGGTTCTCCGGATCCACCGTCATGGTCACGGCAGAAGTGGACGGGGAGTCAGTGTTCCACACCGACAGCGTCGCGGCGACGGCATCGTGGCCCTCACGCCACACCAGCGCGGTAACAGGAACGACCTCTCCGACAACGGCCTTCGAGGCTGCATTACCGGAGAGGGAGGGGCGGACATCGTCGATACCAAGGCGTTGAGTCATGCCCATAGAATAATGCAGCTGTGGCAGTTTCACCGGGGAAGGCTGTGTCAGTTTCACCGGGGGCGGAAGGTTTCGGCCACAATGGTGCGTGTGAACACTCCAGAGCAACAAAGCCAGCAAAACCCTGAACTTATGGACACCGACGAAGATTGGTTGATTGACTTCCGCGGCGTCGAACTGCGACGGGGTGGGCGCACGCTGGTGGGGCCCATCGACTGGCAGGTGGAGCTCGACGAACGCTGGGTCATCATCGGCCCCAACGGTGCGGGCAAGACCTCCCTGGTGCGGATGGCCGCCGCCGAAGAGTTTCCCTCCACCGGCGTGGCATACCTGATGGGGGAGCGCCTGGGTAAGACGGATATGCGTGATCTGCGCGCCGCCATCGGCATTTCCTCAGCCGCCGTCCAGCACCGCATCCCGGACAATGAGCGCGTTGATGACCTCGTGGTCTCCGCCGGCTATGCCGTGCTCGGCCGCTGGCGTGAGGATTACCAAGACATGGATTTCTCCCGCGCCGATGACATCCTGGCTCAGGTCGGCGCATCCCACTTGGCCAAGCGCACCTGGGGCACCCTCTCCGAAGGTGAGAAAAAGCGCGTCATCCTCGCCCGCGCGCTCATGGCCAACCCGGAGCTGCTCATCCTGGATGAGCCCTCCGCCGGCATGGACTTGGGTGGACGCGAGGACCTGGTGGGCTACCTCGGGGACCTAGCACTCGATGCGGATGCCCCGGCGATTGTCATGATCACCCACCACGTGGAGGAAATACCTTACGGGTTTACGCATGCGATGCTCCTGGATGAGGGTAAGGTCGTGGCCAAAGGACTCATTAATTCTGTCCTGACGTCGGAAAACCTCTCCAAGGCCTTCCACCAGCCCATCCAGGTGGACCGCATTGGGGAGCGGTACTTCGCCCGGCGCACCCGCTAATCTCTAGTACACCCCAAGAATTCTGCTCCTTCGCGGACACGGAAAGTTGCATGAGTCAGTCCATCCACGACAGCCTTGACGCCATCGACCCTGGCGAAACCACCGGCTTCAATGGGGCACGCTTGGCCGCTACCGTCCTCCTGTTGCGCGATACCGCAGAGGGTCTGCGCGTGTGGATCCAGGAACGCGTGCGCACCATGCGCAATTACCCCGGCCACGTCGTGTTTCCCGGCGGCGGGGTAGACCCGCGTGACTTCCCACCCCGCACCTGGGACTCCGGCGAACTGTGGGCAGGCCGCTCAGTGGTTTCCATGGCACGCCGCATGGGTGTCACCAAGTACAAGGCCCACGCCCTCGTCTTCGCCGCCGCCCGTGAACTCTTCGAAGAGGCCGGCACGTTGCTGGCCATCCGCGAAGACGGCCTAGTCTCCGATGCCTCGCGCTATCACCGCGAACGCGAATTACTGGAATCCCACGAGATTTCTTTTACCGAATTCCTGGAACACAACGGCATGCGTGTCGACGCCGACATGTTCCTTCCCTGGTCCCGCTGGGCAGGCGAGGACAATAACCACTGGTTCGACACCTTCTTCTTCATCGGTGTGCTTCCCGAGGGCCAAGAACCGGATGGCGAAACAGGGGAGGCCGATGACGCCGGTTGGTTCGACCCACAACTGGTACTCGACGGCTGGCGCGCCGGGCTGGTGCGCCTAGCCATCCCCACCTGGGCGCAGCTCAAGCGCCTCACGTCCTATTCCAGCGTCAAGGAAGTCTTGGACGATGCCTCCTTCTCCGATCTGCGCCCCATCATCGGGGATCCCCGGGACGATGAACGCTACCGCGAGTACTTCACCACATTTCCCGTTAACCGCATCTAGAAAAGCACACCATGAGCTACACCCTGGACGAAGTCGCCTTCCTGCGCGAGAATGCAGCCGCCATCGACGCCGCCGCGGCGGACCTGGAGGGATCAAAGAAGGCGCACCTGAGGGACGTCGCCAAGCTGCAGGCCCAGTTCGGTGATTATGGGCGCGCCGTGGCCGAGCTCATTCAAGCCCGCAGCTCCGGAAAGCTGCCGCAAGACTGGCTTATGGACCACGACTCTGCACAACAGGCCACTCCACCCGCAGTTGCGGCCTACCGCGCACAATTCCTCCATGAGCGCAACGTGGACCTCGTCCACGACCTCACCTGCTCCATCGGCACCGAGGGGCAGGCTTATCGCCCCGGTGCTTATGTGGGCAGCGACCTTGACGCCTCGCGCGTGGCCATGGCGCGGCACAACATTAAGCATCCCGTCTTTCGCGCAGATGCGCTGACAACAACGACGACCGCCCAGGTCTGCATCGCCGATCCCGCCCGGCGCCAAGGTGGTAACCGCATTACCCGCCTGGACCAACTGCTACCACCACCGGCAGACCTCCTGGACACCCACGGTGAGATGGCCATCAAATGCGCGCCGGGAATCGACCACTCCGAATGGGAAGGTCTGGCCTGCGTGGCTAGCCTCGATGGCGGGGTGAAGGAAACGTGTCTGTATACCCCGGGGCTGGGAACGGGGAAGAGGGCGGTGGTCCTCAACACCACGCCCGAAGGAATATACACGGACGTCATTGATGACGGCGTTGCAGAGCACGAGCTACCTGAGGCCGGCCCCATCGGCCGCTTTCTCATCGACCCCGACGGCGCCATCGTGCGCGCCGGGCTGGTGCGCCACTACGCCGCGCGGGAAGGCCTGCACCAACTGGACCCGCGCATTGCCTACCTCACCGGTGACCGCCTGCCTAACGGCACGTCCGGATTTGAATTCATCGAGATGGTCCCCATGAAGAAGCTCAAGGCGGCCATGGTTGCCCACGATGTTGGCTCGCTGGAAATCCTGGTACGCGGGCAAGATGTCAACCCGGATCAGTTGCGCAAGAAGCTCAAGCTGAAGGGTTCAACGGCCAAGACCCTCGTGGTCACGCGCATCGGGGCGAAGGGAGTCGCGGTGTTGTGTGGACCGCGAGTAGTATCGTCCGAAGGTAATTACGCACCCTAATAGTTTCAAAATTTACGGAAGGGGAAGTGCCCACATGCCAGTCATTGTGGCTCTGGTCAAGCACGTACCGGATACGTGGTCAACCAAGACCCTCGAGGCGGACCACACCTTGGACCGCACCTCGGTGGATAACGTCATCGATGAGGTCAACGAGTACTCCGTCGAACAAGCCCTGCGCCTGCGCGACGATAACGCTGATGCCGGCTACGAGGTCGTGGCGCTTACTATGGGCCCGGCGGCAGCCGACGAGGCCCTGCGCAAGGCCCTGGCCATGGGCGCGGACCACGCCGTGCACGTGACGGATGACGCCCTCGCTGGCGCCGACGCTCTGGCCACCGCCTGGGTTCTTAACGCCGCGATCAACAAGGTGGCTGAGAAATTCGGTGAGGTCCAGGTCATCACCTTGGGCAATAATTCCTCGGACGCCTCCACCGGGCTTATCGCAGGGCTCTTGGCCGAGTACCGCCAGCTGCCCGCGCTCAGCGAGCTCAAGGCAGCCTCCCTGGCCGGTGCCACCGCCACCGGCACCCGCGAGGACGCCCACGGCCACTGGGAACTTAGCGCTAATCTTCCGGCCATCCTGTCCTTTACTGACAAGGCCGACAAGCCGCGCTTCCCCAACTTCAAGGGTCTGATGGCCGCCAAGAAGGCTGAGGTCACCACTCTCGCCGTGGCGGACCTAGGCATCGACGGCGTGCCGTCCACCACCACGGTGACCGCCTCCGCGCAGCGCCCGGCCCGCACCGCCGGTGAGGTCATCACCGATCCTGATCCAGCCGTGGCTGCCGCCAAGGTCGCGGACTTCCTGGCCGCCAAGAATCTCATCGAGGGTTAAGGAGAAAACACATGTCTCACGTTTATGTCCTAGTTGAGCACGAAGCAGAACAGCTCAGCCCCGTTACCGGCGAGCTCATCACCGCTGCCCGCGCACTTGGTACCGTCTCCGCCGTGGTCGTGGCCAAGGATGCCGCCACCGCCGCATCCTTCGACGCCGAGCTGGGCAACCTCGGTGCAGCCCAGGTAGTTCAGGCCACCGCCGCGGACTATGAGCATCGCATCGTCACCCCGGAGGTCGACGCCCTCCACGCCCTGGCCGCCAATAACCCGGCGCCCATCGTGCTGGCAGCCACCCCGACCAACAACGAGATCGCCGGCCGCCTCGCCGCCCGCCTGGGCTCGGGCGCCCTGGTCAACGTCGACGGCATCAATGCTGACGGCTCCGCTCACCACACCATTTTCGGCGGCTCCTACGAGACCTCCTCCACGGCTACCGGCTCTGTGGTCTACACCCTGCGTCCTGGCTCCGTGGCTGCTGAACCCCAGCCGGTTACCGCTGCACCGGCTCCCTTCGAGCTGCCAACCGCCACCGCGAAGGACGTCACCGTCACCTCCTTCACCCCGGCAGAGAAGACCGCCCGCCCGGAGCTGACCTCCGCGAAGGTCGTCGTCGCCGGCGGCCGCGGCGTGGGCGACAAGTTCGCCGACGTGGTGGAGCCGCTTGCCGACGTCCTCGGTGGCGCCGTCGGCGCCACCCGCGACGCCGTGGACGAAGGTTTCTACGACCCGGCCCACCAGGTGGGCCAGACCGGCGTGACCGTCTCCCCGAAGCTCTACATCGGCCTCGGCATCTCCGGCGCTATCCAGCACACCTCCGGCATGCAGACCTCGGAGACCATCGTTGTGGTCAACCAGGATCAGGACGAGCCGTTCTTCCAGATCGCCGACCTCGGCGTGGTGGGCGACCTCCACGAGATCGCCCCGGCCCTGGCTAAGGAGCTCGAGGCCCGCAAGGGGGCCGGCAACTAATGCCTCGCTACCTCGATTACGCAGCCACCCAGCCCATGCGCCAGTGCGCTATCGACGCCTGGGTCAACGCCTCCGGGGCCCTGAACCCGGGCTCGGCCTATGGCTCAGGGCGTCAGGCACGTTCCGTGCTGGATGACGCCCGCGAAACCGTCGCCGAGCTGCTGGGCTGCGAACCCATCGAGGTAGTCTTTACCTCCTCCGGCACGGAGGCCGACAACATCGCAATCCAGGGTCTCTTCCGTGCTGCGCAAAGCGCAGCACCGGAGGCGGAGAAGCACATCATCTCGACCCCCATCGAGCACCCCGCCGTCCTCGAGACCGTGGACAAGCTGCGCGCTGAGCATGGCGCTACCGTTGACCTGCTTCCGGTTGATTCCACCGGCCACGTCAGCGACCTCGCAGCCCTGGATACCCCGGCCGCGGTGGCCACCTGCATGTGGGCCAACAACGAGACCGGCGCCATCCAGCCGGTTGGGGACATTATCCAGCGCGCCGCCGCGCAGAACACCCCTGTGCACATCGACGCCGTGCAGGTCACCGGTAAGCTGCCCATCAATTTCCATGAGCTGGGTGCCACCACATTGGCGGCCAGCGCCCACAAGTTCGGCGGGCCGCGCGGGATTGGCCTGCTGCTCGCGCGCCGCACCCCGGCGCCTCAACCCATCGCCTTCGGTGGCGGCCAGGAGCGCGGCATCCGCCCCGGAACCGTGGACGTGGCCAGCGCGAGCGCACTCGCCGCGGCCCTGCGTGAATCTGTCGCGGACATGGAGCAGGAGACCGCTCGCCTGAGCGCACTCCGCGACAAGCTCAAGGCCGGCATTGAGGACAGTATCGACAACGTCATCATCAACTCCGTCGAGCCCACCTTGGCTTCCCACCTGCACGTGTCCTTCCCTGGCACGGATGGGGACAGCCTCATCATGCTGCTGGATGCCGCCGGTATCGAAGCCTCCGCCGGCTCCGCCTGCCACGCGGGTGTTAACCGCATGTCCCACGTGCTCGAGGCCATGGGCATCGACGAGGAACACGGACGCGGCTCCCTGCGCTTTAGCCTGGGACGCCTCACCACCGAAGAGGACATTGACGTGGTCCTGGCAGAGCTTCCGGAGATCATTCGTCGCGCTCGTTCGGTTTAGCGCAAGTATTCAATCAAGATCACAGCTATTCGGGCATATTCACAGGGAGACTACAGCGCTTTCGCCACGGCGTGGGTCTATGTTTAATCCGTGAATAACTTCATCCAGTCTGTGCTAGGCCTACCGCTGACGGACCCCGTGAACGGTGGGATCTACATTGCTATCTTGGTCATCAGTGCGCTGCTCATTGCGTGGCGCCTGCGCAAACGCGATGTCGTGTCCTTCCTTCTCGCCGCAGTCATTGCCACCGTAGCATTCTTCGTGCTCAAGCACTGGGACGTCCCGTTCTACCTCTTTGTTGCCGGGCTTGTCCCCATTGCAGCGCTCATCTCCCTCATTCACCATGCGGGCCGACGAGTCCTCATGGCCGTGATTGCGGCATTCTCGGCACTTGCGGTAGCCGGTCTGGCCAATATAGAGTACCAGTCCTATCCGGACATCGCCTCGCTCGATCCCACGCCGGTGGCCCAAGAGATGGACTACAGCCAATTCAAGGCCATGAAATCCTCGGATTCCGCTGCGATTGTGCACGTGGATCTTCCGGGTGCCATCTCAGGGTTCAGCGCGCGCCAGGCCATTGCCTACATCCCGCCGGCCTATTGGAGCAAAAAGGATATAAACCTTCCCGTTCTAGTCCTGCTCCACGGCAACCCGGGTGGTCCGGAGCAGTGGTTCGGCTCCGGCGAGGCGGCCGAAACCGCCGATGCCTTCCAACGCGCCAATGGGGGACTAAGCCCCATCGTCGTGGCGGTCGATGCCACCGGCAGTGAGACCGCCAACCCCATCTGCGCGGACACCTCCGTGGCCAAGGTCATGACCTACCTAACGACCGACGTGCCGACAGGAATCAAGACCGCTTTCCGTGTCGACGAGAATCAACAACATTGGACCGTCGCTGGTTTGTCATACGGAGGGACGTGTTCACTACAGATCCTCACCAATCATCCCGAAGCCTATGGCCAGGCAGTGGACATCTCCGGCGAGGCCGAACCCACTATTGGAAACCACGCCGCCACCGTGTCCAAGTTCTATGGTGGCGATGAAGCCGCCTACCAAGCCGCTAATCCTGCACACCTGCTGGCGACGAAAAAGTACCCCGATCACCAGGCCATCTTCATCGCCGGTAACCGGGATACTGCTGCGGTGAAAGCGCTCGGCCAACTGAACGACGCCGCACGAGGCGCCGGCATGGCCACCTACTACACTTCCCGCCCGGGCGGCCATTCCTTCGAGGTGTGGCGTCCCGCCCTGCGCGAAGTATTTGCCTGGGTTGCCCGCCGGGGCGGGCTGGCAGACCTCACCGATTCTTTCGATGGAGTACAAGATGCAGATCTTCAGCGCTAACAACCTCCGACACCTCGCGCGGCGCATTCCGGTGACGTGGGTGTTGATCCTTCTGATGTGGGTATTGATCATCGTGACCTACGCGGTTCCAGGGCTGGCGGGCATTACGCAAACGATCGGCCTGACCGGCCGTACTTTCGGCGCAGTTGTGGCACTCACCCTCATGGCCCTAGCTTTCGTTCTTCCTTCGGAATACCGGTTGGGCTCCGTGCGGACACTTGCCGTTGGTATTGCCGCGCAGCTTATCTCCGTTCCCGTGGCCTATGTGGCCGCCCACGGGATCGAAGAAATCGGCCTCAACCGCTGGGGTGATGATCTTCTGAGCTCCACTGATTTATCACCCATCGGTTTCATAGTGGGCACAGCCGGCTTCGCTTCTGCGTGGATGCCGCGCCTCTGGCAGCGCCGCGTACGCCTCAGCATCCTCGCCCTGACGCTCACCATGGCCCTGTATGGCGGTACTTTGAGCGATGTCCTCGGCGTGAGCGCCTCGGTGCTGTCCATCGCGGCCGGTATCGCATGGAGTGTCTTTGTGCCCCGCACGAGCGCGGAGCGCCCAGCCGCTTTCCATCGTGCCTCGGTGCCCGAGCGCCGAGTTCTCACCGCGCTCATCGTGGGAGTGGTAGCCATCGGCCCAGCCTTCGTGGCGCTCGACCCACTGGCGGAAGGGCCCTTCAGCCCAGTCACCCGGCTGATGTGGTCCTTCAGCTCTGCTGCTTATCACGCCACTGAGATCTGCCAGGCTGACCCCACAAGCCAGGCCTGCCAAGCTGCCCTTGATTTCGCCCGCGTCCACGGCGTGGGTCCGGCCATCGCCAGCGTCATGCCGCTCATCATCCAACTCGTACTGTGCTTCGGCCTCATCCGCGGACGCCGTCTTGCGTGGTTGCTATCCGTCCTTACCCAGGTACTCGTCATCGCTGTGCTTCTAGCTCAGCTGTGGGACTTTAGCCAAGAAGGCCTTGTGCTCTACGGCGTGAATCTCGCCGCTGTGGTCCTGCCCTGGGCCACCTGCTTCGTCGTGCTCATCTGGAACCGCCGCGTGTTCCACATCCACGAAAGTGTGCGCGCGCTGGGCCGAGCCGCAGGAAAGATCGCAGCTGCCTTTGTCATCACGGCCGCTCTTTGGGGCGTTGGCGCACTACTTTTCAAGGACGGCTTCGTCGAGACAGCCACTGCCGGATCGATCCTGGCCGAACTCCCTCTGCGCTATGTCCCGCCAGTCGTGGCTACGCTACTTCCGCTCAAGCTCGCGCCGACCACCTGGTTGACGTGGGCTTTCTACGAGTGGGTCGGCACTCTGTTCTGGATGTACACCTCCTGGGTGGTCTATCGCATGTTCGCTACTCCTGCGAACCCCGAGGCCGCTGAGGTTCGTGACCACGCTCGCGCCATCCTGGAGCAGGGCAGTGGTGACCACCTCTCCGCTATGACCCTGTGGAAGGGGAACCGCTACTTCTTTAACGACAGCAACTACGTGGCCTACCGCGTCCACAACGGCATTGCACTCAGCCTCGGCGAGCCGGCGGGCAATGACCCGCAGGCCACCGCAGCGGCCTTCGAAGAATTCGCCCGCGAACAAGGCTGGCGCCCGGCCTGGTACTCGGTACGGGAAAGCTTTACCCGTCCCGGCTTCCGCCGCCTCGAAGTAGCTGAGGAGGCCGTCCTGGACACCTCTAACACGGAGTTCAAAGGCAAGAAATTCCAGAACATTCGCACCGCCCGCAACAAGGCCGGCAAAGAGGGCGTCACCACGCTGTGGACGGAGTGGAAGGACCTCGATCTTGCCACCCGCAACAAAATTGCCGAGCTCTCCGAAGAATGGGTCTCTGACAAAGCTCTCCCAGAGATGGGCTTTACTTTGGGCGGTGTTAACGAGCTGCGGGAGGAAGGCACCAAGCTACTGCTCGCGCTGGGGGAGGACGGCACGCTGCACGGCGTGACATCTTGGCTCCCTGTTCGTGAGAACGGAAGCGTGGTGGGCTACACCCTCGACGTCATGCGCCGCGCCGACCACGGCTTCAAGGGGGCAATCGAGCTACTCATCTCTGAGGCTATGATCATCGCCGCCGGCGAAGGCTGCGCCTGGATTTCGCTCTCCGGCGCGCCCCTGTCAGGTACACCAGAGGAACCCGGGCTTCTCGACGCCCTCCTCACCCGCCTCGGCGAAGAAATGGAACCCCTCTACGGTTTCCGCAGCTTGGCTGCCTCCAAACGCAAGTTCCAGCCGGAAGAGCACAAGTGGTACCTGGCCTACAACGATGAGCTGGCACTGCCCGCCATTGGACTCGCCGTCGTTCACGCCTATGTGCCCGACATGCGCGCAGCCGACGCCGCCCGAGCTGTGAAGACCTGGCTGGCTGAGCGTAAACAAGCCAAAGCGGAGCAAAGCGCAACGGAACCCAGCAAAGCAGATCCACGCTAAGACCAGTGTGTTGACAGAACCTCGTGCACACCTTCGGGCACAATGTTCTCATGTCGAAGTTCTCTGAGGTCCTAGACCAGCTGCGCGAAAACCAACCGAAGGCAAAGTACGGCATTGCCTTTGAGAAGCTGATGGTCAACTATTTCAAGACCGACCCGACCTTAAAGAACCAGTTCGATGAGGTCTGCCGCTGGACGGATTGGCGCTACAACGGCGGCAAGGCTGACACCGGCATCGACTTGGTGGCCCGCCGCGTGGATGACGGCACGTGGACCGCCATCCAGTGCAAGTTCTATGACTCTAAGGCGCGCATTCAGAAGTCCCACCTGGATTCCTTCTTCGAAGCCTCTGGTCATTCCTTCCAAACGGAAGAAGGCCGCCAGCACTTCGGCAGCCGCCTGATTATTTCCACCACGGACCACTGGTCCTCCCATGCAGAAGATGCGCTGGCCAACCAGATTATTCCGACCAGCCGCATTGGCATCTCCGCCATCGCGGAATCACCCATCAACTGGGACGTGGCCTTCCCTGGCTCGGAAGTACGCGATAAAACCATCCAGATCAACCTCTCCCAGCGCGAGACCTTCGAGCCCCGCCCACACCAGCAGGCGGCCATCGACAAAGCCATCGAAGGGTTCAAGACTCATGACCGCGGCAAGCTCATCATGGCCTGCGGCACCGGCAAAACCTTCACCGCCCTGCGCCTAGCGGAACGCGTTGCTGAAGACAACGGCGGCAAGGCCCGCATCCTTTTCCTCGTGCCCTCAATTTCATTGCTGTCCCAAACCCTGAAGGAGTGGACCGCCCAGGGCCGCCTCGACATGCGTGCCTTCGCGGTGTGCTCCGATAGCAAGGTCTCCAAGAAGGCCGAGGACATCGCCGTCTATGACCTTGAAGTCCCAGTTTCTACCGAAGGCAAGGACATCACGACGCGCTTTGAATCCGGCAAGCGCGCCAAGGGCCTCAACATCGTCTTCTCCACCTACCAGTCCATCCAGGCGGTGCACGATGCCCAACAGGTGGGCCTCGAAGACTTCGACCTCGTCATCTGCGATGAAGCCCACCGCACCACCGGCATCACCTTGGCCGGGGAGGATGCCAGCAACTTCGTTCGCGTCCACGATGCCGACTACATCAGGGCCGCCAAGCGCCTCTACATGACGGCCACCCCGCGCCTTTATGACGAAGCCGTCAAGGGTAAGGCCGAAGAGCACTCCGCGGAGCTGGCCTCCATGGACGATGAAGCTATCTACGGCCCGGAGTTCTACCGCCTCGGATTCGGCGAGGCCGTGGACAAGGGCCTGCTCACAGACTACAAGGTCCTCGTCATGACCGTGGATGAATCCGTGGCTGCCCAAGCCATGGCCCACAGTGACGACAACCAGGTCAACCTTTCACTCGCCTCCGCCATGATTGGTGCCTGGAATGGCCTGGCCAAGCGCTCCGGCGAATTGCAGGGCAAGAAGGGCGGTTTTGAGGAAGACGCCCAGCCCATGCAGCGCGCCGTGGCCTTTGCCAAGGACATCAAGACCTCGAAGCTCATTGCGGAGACCTACCCATCACTCATCGGTACCCACCAGGAACTGCTCAAAGAAAAAGCAGTGCTTAACGACGTCTCCCTGACCAACGTCGACCTCCACGTTGCCGCCCAGCACGTGGACGGTGGCATGAACGCCATGGAACGAGGCACCAAGCTTTCCTGGCTTGAGGCTCCTTCAGGGGGGGGGGGGCAACAGTCGCGCATGCTCACCAATGCGCGCTGTCTTTCTGAGGGCGTAGACGTCCCGGCGCTGGACGCCGTTATCTTCTTCAACCCCCGCAACTCCATGGTGGACGTGGTCCAGTCCGTCGGCCGTGTCATGCGCAAGTCCGAAGGCAAGGATTACGGCTACATCATCCTGCCCGTGGCCGTGGCCAGCAACGTCTCCCCGGCAAAAGCACTCGACGATAACCAGCGCTTCAAGGTGGTCTGGCAAATCCTCAACGCGCTGCGCGCCCACGATGACCGCTTCAACGCGAAGATTAATTCCATCGCGCTTAACGGCACGGCGGGACAAGAAGACCTGCCCATTGACGTCGTCCACGTGCCAGCAGATGAGGAGAAGAGCGACGCTGAGAAGCTCAAGGAAGCGGATGAAACCAAGTCCCCAGAGCCACTGGCCGACAATTCGACGGTGACCCAACAGATTGCCTTGTTCTCTTTGGAGCAGTGGCAAGAAGCCATCTACACCAAGCTGGTGGACAAGGTTGGCTCGCGTACGTACTGGGAAGACTGGGCCGACGATGTCGCTACCATCGCGGAGAACCAAATCATCCGAATCAAGGCGCTTCTCGACGGAGCCGATAGCTTCCTCCGCACTGAATTCGATAGCTTCGTTGAAGGCCTGCGCAACAACCTCAACGATGGCATCAGCGAAGAGGACGCCATCTCGATGCTCTCGCAGCACCTGATTACGGCACCGGTATTCAATGCGCTCTTTGAGAACCATGACTTCATCACCCACAACCCCGTGGCCCAAGTTATGGAGAAGATGGTCAAGGCCTTGTCCAAGACCAACCTCGATACCGAGACCGAGTCCCTGGAAAAGTTCTACGAGTCCGTCCGTGTCCGTGCTTCTGAGGTGAACTCTGCCTCCGGTAAGCAGCAAGTCATCAAGGAGCTTTACGAGCGCTTCTTCCGCAAAGCCTTCAAGAAGCAATCCGAGGCTCTCGGCATCGTTTACACCCCAGTCGAGATTGTCGATTTCATCCTGCGTGCTGCCGACGATGTATCCAAGAAGCACTTTGGCAAGGGATTGACCGATGAGGGAGTGTGCATCCTCGACCCCTTCGCGGGCACCTCTACTTTCACTGTTCGCCTCCTGCAGTCCGGACTCATCAAACCGGAAGACCTCGCCCGCAAGTACGCCAATGAGCTCTTCGCAACCGAGATCATGTTGCTGGCCTATTACGTCTCAGCGGTGAACATTGAGACCACCTACAACGCCCTGCGCGAAGAGGCAGCCCTGCGCAACGGCGAACCTGCACCCGAGTACGTTCCCTTCACCAACATTGCGTTGGCCGATACCTTCCAAATCCACGAGGAAGGCGATATCCCAGACCTCAACATCTTCCGTGAGAACAACGAGACCATTGAGCGCCAGAAGCAAGCACCCATCAACGTTGTGATTGGTAACCCGCCGTACTCCGCAGGGCAGAAGTCCGCGAACGACCTCAACGCAAACCTGAAGTACCCGAGCCTAGATAAGCGGATTGCGGAGACCTACGCTGCAAAGTCCACCGCGACCAATAAGAACTCGCTCTACGACTCCTACCTACGTGCCTTCCGCTGGGCCACCGACCGCATTGGTGCCCAAGGCATCGTTGCGTTCGTTTCTAATGGTGGATGGATTGATGGCAACACCGGCGATGGAGTTCGCTTGTCGATGGCGGAGGATTTCACGGATCTCTATGTGTTTAATCTTCGTGGCAATATGCGTAACTCCAATTGGCGAGCAGAGGGAGGCCAGATTTTTGGGGCGGGATCGCAGACCACGATCGCTGTATTTGTCGGAGTAAAGGACCCGAACAAGACTGGCTTCAACCTGCACTATGTACAGACCCCCGATGGCGCTACCCGTGATGAGAAGCTTGAGATTGTCGAAAACTCGAATGTTGAGTACTTGGATTGGCAGGAGATCGTGCCAAATAAGGAAGGCGACTGGCTGAACCAACGATCAGAGGAATTTGAAAACTGGCCAGCTATTAGCGTGAAGAATGGTGCCGCGACAAGGATTTTTGAAGTGTACTCTCGTGGTCTTTCTACCGCTCGCGACGCATGGGCTTATGCGCACACCGACGGCCAACTGCTCTCGAAGTTGGGAGTCTTGACTGGTACATACACTGAGGCAACAGCTTTGCTTCATAAATGGTTAGCTGACCAGGGGAACACGAAGCCTAAGGAACAGGACGTAACGGCTTTCCTGCGAGTGCATCCACAATACGCAGATACAACGAAAGCGTCATGGAATCGAACGCTTAAAAATCTCGCAGCCAAAGATACCGAAATTCTCGTGCAGCCTGATCGTGTCTTTGGATCGCTTTATCGTCCGTTTACCAAGCAACGGGCGTATTTCGAACAGTCGCTCAATGACATGACCTACAAGCTTCCAGTCATGTTTCCAACTCCAGAGCACCGAAACATTGGCTTTGTATTGACTGGGTCTGCATCGCATTATGATTTCGGTCTTATCGCAACTGACCTGCTACCAAACTTGCACACCCTGGACACCGGCCAATTCTTCCCCCGCTTCACCTGGGCCGCCGTCGAGGCCGACGACGGTGGGCTGTTCGGTGAGGGAGGCGTCGTTAAGCAAGGCGAAGCCAGCGTCTACGGTTCGATTGGTGAGGTCATCGACGGCTACGTGCGAGTGGACAACATCACTGATGAGATCAAGGCTCTCTATCGTGACGCGCTGGGTGCAGACATTACGGGTGATGACATCTTCCATTTTGTCTACGGCAAGCTGCACGACCCTGACTACCGCACGAAGTACGCGGCTGACCTGAAGAAGATGCTGCCGCATATCGAGACACCGAGTTCGCGTGCGGAGTTCGACAAGTTTGCTGCTGCCGGGCAGGAGCTGATGTCCCTTCACGTCAACTACGAGACCGTGGATCCGTGGCCGTTAGACATTCAGGTCACGGGTGATGAGACCGACCGTGAGACGTGGCGCGTGCTCAAGATGAAGTGGGCCAAGCGCAAGGATCCGGAGACGGGAAAGAACGGCAATGACGTGACGAAGCTGATCTACAACAAGCGCGTGACCATCGCCGGTATCCCGGAAGAAGCGGATGAGTACATGCTGGGCTCGCGCTCGGCAGTCGCGTGGCTGATTGACCGATACCAGGTCAAGAAAGACAAGGCTTCGGGCATCGTCAATGACCCGAACGATTGGGCCGACGAGGTAGGCAATCCGCGCTACATCGTGGACCTGATCGGGAAAGTCGTGCGCGTGGCCATGGAGACGGTACGGATTGTGGATGGATTGAATTCCAAGTAGTCGGGAGCCAAATTTGTCCGCCAGATGTATGGTAATAAGGAGTCAAGTGGTGTTTGTAAAGCGAGTAGGCTCTTTGCCTATGCCACACTGATGGGGGGACGCACACGAGACTTCTCGTGTATCTGTTGGTGCACGCGCAGTCTGGTGGATAATAGAAAGTGAAGGGTAGAAACATGCACCAGGACAAGGGCGAAAGGAGCTGGATATGGCGCGCGTCAACGATGTAGCTCGTTACATTCTGGAAAACGTTGATTCTGGTGTAAGCACTATGAAGCTCCAGAAGCTCGTTTACTACGCCCAAGCATGGAGTCTCGTGTGGGATGAAAAGCCCTTGTTCAATTCCCGCATAGAGGCATGGGCTAACGGTCCTGTTTGCCGTGACCTTTATAGGTGCCACCGCGGAGAATTCACCGCGAGCACTGACATGTTTCCCGGTGACTCTACTCAGTTAACTGCAGATGAGAAAGACACCATTGATGCAGTCTTAGCTGCTTATGGTCACTTGAACGGTCAGCAGCTGAGCGATTTGTCTCATAATGAACGTCCGTGGCGCGAGGCGCGCGTGGGCGTTGCAGATGGCGCTCCCTCCACGAACGAAGTCAGCCTAGAGGTCATGCAAGACTTTTACAGTGCCATGCAATCCGCGGCTAGCGCATAACGATGGGCAGCGGAAAGCGTAAGAAAAAGAAGCTTGCGCGCCAAAGGAATAACGCTGGTGGAAAGTACGTGCCCCCGCTGGTTGCCACGGCTGACGATAAAAAGGTTCCGGTGAGCGCAACACAAGATGCCTCATATAAGAACGAATTAGTTCGTTGGACGGCTAGGGAGATAGATGAGGTTCCTGGCGATGGTGACGGACGCCGATGGGATTTGAGTGCCAACGAGACAGTGGAACTACTTAAGTTCCTTGATGATCTAACTAAGAAGACTTGGGCAGAGTGTGAAAACGAAGGAGCCAAGGGGCACCGGCGCAACCATGATCACGCAATCAACGAATTGAGTAAAGCTGCGCAGAATCGACTACGGCAGCTAGACCAAAATGAAGAACGAGTCTTCCGTTTTAGACTGAGTGGTGCCTGCCGGTTGTGGGGGTTCCGCTCAGGAAGCCTGTTTCGTGTGCTCTGGTATGACCCGGAGCACAAGGTTTATCCGGTCGAAAAGCGACACACATAACTGGAGCGGCTCCAGCCTTCCGATTGCTGACAGCTTTGTTGAAGCCCTTAGTTCTGATGACCGGACCTTTTGGAGGGGCGTCGCCAAGCATTGCCCGTTCCTTTGCTGCACCGGTTTATCGGGACGGCGTTGGTGGCGGTGTTAAAACTGTGGCAAACGAGTTTAAAGTTTCGCGTGTTGCATCTGTTACTCATGTTGTTAAAGCGGTAGTGTGGCGCGCATGAGCCATGCACGTCGCCTTGTTACCGCCGCCGTTACTGCCGTAGCGGCCGTGGCACTGTCCGTATCCACCGCCGTTGCCATCCCGTCCACCGCACCTTCCGGTGTGGATGTCTCCGGAAATAACCACGCGTCCCTTCGCGGAATCGATTGGGACGCTGTGAAGTCTGATGGCCAGTCCTATGCCTTTGTGAAGGCCACTGAAGGCGTTGGGTTTGTTAACAACCACTTCGTACGCGATGCCAATGCTGCCGCAGCGGCTGGACTGAAGGTCGGCGCTTACCACTACGCGCGCCCGGCTGGTGACGCCAAGCAGCAGGCGGCCAGCTTTGCCTCCCAGATTGCACTGGTGCCGACGCAAACCTTGCCGCCGGTGCTCGACATTGAGGTCGATGAGGGCCTGAGCACTGCTCAGCTGGAGGAGTGGATCGACACCTTCATGACTGAGGTAAAGACCTTAACCGGCCGCACGCCGATGCTGTACACCTACAAATACTTCTGGATGGGCCAGATGGGCAATTCCACACGCTTCTCCGAGTACCCTCTGTGGCTGGCCGCCTACCAGGACACCGCGCCGGACCCAGTCGGCGGCTGGGACAAGTTGGCCTTCTGGCAGCGCTCCGGCAGCGGCCGCGTTGCCGGTATCGAAACCGATGTTGACATGAACCTCTTTAACGGTACTGAGGCACAGCTGCAGTCCTTCTCCGGCGGCAATTACATCGACTTCGGCGGCATCTTGGATGACATGGTCATCCCGGGTATTGACCTAGGCGACGACGCCGGCGTGCTGATCGCTGGAATCCTGGCTCTGGCAGCGGGTGCTGTGGCCGTGCCGGCCGTCGCCGATGCCGCCAAGAACGCGGGGCTCGATGTCGATGCGACCGGACTCATTGAGCAGGCGGAAAAGCTGCTTAACGACGGCGCCATTAGCACCGATGACCTCAAGGACATGGCCAACAATGACGCCAGCATCGGCGATCTAGCCATCTTCCTGGATAACGCGCAGCACCTCCAGGACGTTGACGCCGATAACGTCAGCCAGCAGGACGTGGAAAATGCTGACCGCGCCGCACGCAGCGCTGGTCACGCCGCAGGCGTTGCGGTGCCTAATCTCGACTCCAAGCAAGTGGCGGATCTGCTCAATAGTCTGCGTTAATCGCTACCCGGTGACGGGGCGTCGTGGCGCGGATTAGCCTCCTTGAAGAAGCGGCGGGTCCAGGACTCGTCGCGAAACTGCGCGGGCACCGCACCGGAGAGCAGCGGTTTAGCAAGCGCGGCGGCTTGCGGGGAGCCGTCGATAGGCAGCTCGGTGTCTGAGCCGATGAGGATAATGTTGCCGTAGCGCCGGCCTTTGAGCATGGGAGGGTCGGCAATAACGGCAACGTGCGCAAAGACTTCTGCCATTCCGGCGAGTTCTGCCTTCGCCCCTTGCAGGTCGGAGTGGTCACCGCAGTTGGCAACGTAAAGCCCGCCCGGAGTGAGCGTGGCGTGGGCGTGCTGGAAGAACTCTTGGGTGGTGAGAGGCTCCGGCGTGACGGCGCCGGCGAAGACGTCGCGGATGATGACGTCGAAGCGATTCGGAGGGAAGCCTTCCGTCACCGCGCGTGCCTCACCGGCGCGGATTTTCACGCGGGGAGCGGCAGGGATATCGGCCAGCTCGCGGATGAGCTCGGCCAGTTTCGAGTCGAGCTCCACCACCGTGTTATGGGAATCCGGCCACAGGTCTGCGAAGTAGCGGGGGAGAGAACATCCACCGCCGCCCAGGTGGAGCAGGCGCTTGCCAGGCGCTAGGTTTTCTACCGCTGCAGCAATCCAACGCATGTACTCGAATTCGAGGGTACGTGGGTCTTCGGGGATGAGGTGTGAGGAGGGCACGCCGTTGATGTTGAGGATGAAGGCGCCATCGCGGAATGGGTCGGCTTCGATGACGAGCTCGCCGGTGGAAATCTCGTAGGTGCCCGCGATTGAATCTGTCTTGTTGCGCTTCCTGCCCATAATGCCCTTTAGCTTAGGGAATAGAGTGTGAGTTCAGTGTGTTGGGGTATGGGGTACACCACGACTAGCCTAAGTGGACGAAAGAAGGAAGAAGGGGAAAGCATGCGAGTATTGGTAGCCATGTCCGGCGGCGTTGATTCCTCGGTCGCCGCTGCACGCGCGGTGGAGGCGGGCCACGAGGTCATTGGCGTGCACTTGGCCCTGCACAAGGATGCGCAGCAGACCCGTGAGAAGGCGCGCGGTTGCTGCTCCTTGGAGGATTCCGCCGATGCCCGTCGCATCTGCGACAAGCTCGGCATTCCTTTCTACGTGTGGGACTTCTCCGAGGAGTTCAAGGAAGCCGTCATCGGTGATTTCGTGGACTCCTATGCCCGCGGCGAGACCCCGAATCCGTGCCTGCGCTGCAACGAGAAGATCAAGTTCGCAGCCCTGCTCCGTAAGGGCATGGCGCTGGGCTTCGATGCGGTGGCTACGGGCCACTATGCCACTATCGACGCCGACGGCTACATGCGCCGCTCCCTGGATGAGAACAAGGACCAGTCTTATGTGCTGGGTGTTATTACCAAGGAGGAGCTGGACCACTGCTTCTTCCCGATTGGTGATACCCCGAAGCCGCAAATCCGCGAGGAGGCCAAGCGCCATGGTTTCTCCACGGCGGCCAAGCCGGACTCCTATGACATCTGCTTCATCCCGGACGGCAATACCCAGGCCTTCCTGGGGCGTTCCATCGGCCTGCGCCCAGGCATGATCGTGGACACCGAGGGCAACGAACTCAAGGAACACGATGGCGCGTGGAACTACACCATCGGCCAGCGCAAGGGCCTGGACATCAAGACGCCGACTGCCGACGGCTCCCCGCGCTACGTCACCGACATCGACGCGGCCACCGGCACCGTCACCGTCGGGTCGCGCGCAGACCTGGCCGTGACCCGCATCGAGGCCGACCGCCTAAAGTACCTGCACCCAGCGATGGAAGGTGACTTCGACTGCGAGGTGCAGGTGCGAGCCCACGGTTCCGTCGTTCACTGCTACGCTCACGTGGACCGTGAAGCCGACCGCATGACGCTGGACCTGAAGGAGCCTCTTTCCGGTGTGGCTCGTGGCCAGGCTGCCGTGCTCTACCTGCCGAGCCCGGACGAGCTAGGCGATATTGTCCTGGGCTCCGGCACCATCTGCGGGACCGAGTAGTTTAGCGAAGCACACAGTCAGCGATGAGTCGATCGAGTGCCCGAATATCGACTTTGGGCCCGATGTTGATTTTGAAGTGGCCAGCTCGTGTCCAGAGCTCCAGTTCAGCATTTACGTCTAGGAGCTTTCCAGCATTCTCCGTCGACCACATATTAATGGAGGAGTAAGGGAGAGAATAGATTTCGACTTTCTTTCCAGTGAGACCTTGAGAATCTCGGATAATCAATCGGTGGCTAGTGAAGACGGCTGCGTCTCGGACAGTTTTAAATGCGCAAATGGGCTTTTCGTTGGCTGCGAGAACTGACGGAATGTCGCTCGGAATCTCGCAAGGAGAATAGAAGGTCCAGCCAGAAAACTGTTCAAGTGCCACAGGAGTATCCTTTACCTCTTCGACTTAGTGGTTTGTGAATTGCATTATAAATGTCGCCGTAGTCTTTGATTCGGTATTAAAAGAAAAAATTCGGAAGGAGATGAGATGACGGGATTCGCCCTTGGCCCCATGCCCGGTACCTCCATCGCGGAGGCCGCGGACATCATCATGGGGGAGACCGAACTTCCTGCCATCCCGCAGCTGCCCGAGCGTGGGCTGGGCTCCGATGCGGTGGGCCGCACCGCCGGCATGCTGGAGGCCATCTCCATCGACCGAGGCCCGCGCTCGTGGCGCATGACGGCGCGCCCGCAGCTGCTGACCCGCCGCACGTGGGACCGCTTGGAGCGCGACCTCGACGAGGTCCAGGAAGTCTGGGGCGAAACCGTGCCCCGCGTCAAGGTGCAAGCACTCGGCCCGTGGTCGCTTGCGGCCAGCATTGAGCTTTCCGACGGCCACCGCGTTCTCACCGACCGCGGCGCCTTTAACGAGCTCGCGGAGTCACTTCTCTACGGAGTCCGTGTCCACGCCGCGGATGTCGCGCGCCGCTTCCACGGGGAGGTCGCTATCCAGCTCGACGAGCCCCTGCTTGCCGATATCATCGCCGGCCGCGTCCCTGGCACCACAGATTTCGATACCATCCCGGCGGTCCCGGATGAGGTCGCGCTCGACCTCCTACAATCCTTCGAAGCAGACTACCTACACGCCCCACCGCTGTGGTCGCTAGCGCCTGCTGCCACGACCTTCCTCACGGATTTCCGCGGTCTGGAGACCCCGCGTCACCTTGATGGCTTGGGCGAACACCTTAACGCGGGCCACCGGATTGGTCTGGGCATTGAAGGTTCCGATGCCCGCGCGGAGGCTATCGCGTTGGCCCGGCACCTCGACCGCATCGGCATGCCACGCGACCTGCTCGTCGACCGTTTCGACGTCTATCCCGTCAAGGCCTCCGCCAGATCCCTGCGCTCGGCAACCGAGACCGCCGGCATCCTCACTCGCGATGCCGGTGACCTTTAGTCAACTCGCCCCAAGCTATCCGTCGTGGTGAAGTAGGCCTCCATATACGGGATAACGAACTGGAGTTGGCCATGGGCGGTGGGTTCGATGAGGTCGGCGTCGATAAGCCTTTGGCGTGTGGCCGACAAGGAGCGCACCGTCCGGTCCTGGTGCGCGGCGATGTTCTTGATTTCTGCCGTGCCGTCCTCCATGACCGCGCTCATCGCCTCGAGGAAGAGGCGCTGGGCCGGTGGAAGCGAAAGGGTAGCGGGCTGGTGTACCTGGGCGCCCAAAACCGAGATAGCCTCGGCTGACACCGCTGCGACGTCACTCTCCTCGATACTGCTCCCACCCTCGCGCTGCGCCTTTCCCCAAGCCAGTGAGCCCACCAGCTGCACCATGTAGGGGTAGCCGCGCGACAGGCGCACCGCCGCTGCAACCGCATCATCGGTGAACTCGAGCCCGGACTGTGCGGCGGTCTCGGTGAAGGCCACCTCGGCGTTCGCGGGGGAGAGCGGGCCCAGAACGAACTTCTGCGCGCGGCGTAGGAAGGTTACACCCGGCAGGTCCAGCAGGCGGTTGACGCCTTGTGGAAGGCCCGCGGCGACAATAGCGACGTCGAGCTCATCGCGCACCAAGTCTTGGTAGGTCACGGCCAGGGAAGTTAGGTTCTCGGCGTCTGCGTCCTGCACTTCGTCGATGGTGAGCAGCACGCCAGTGCCTTTGAGCATGCCTAAAAGCTCGCGCAGGCGGGTGTTGAGCGTGGGTTTATAGGCTTCCTCGGTGTTGTGCTGGATGCCGATGGTTGCCACACCACCAATGCCGACACGGTTGACCTTGTGCTTGTCCGCCGGGGCCAGCTTGTCCATGATGCGCGGGATGGTGGTGTCAACGAGCTCGTCAACCATGGAGCTGCGTCCCGAGGCTCGCAATGTGATCCACCCGCGACTAGAAGCGATATCTTCTATCTCGTTGAGCAAGACCGTCTTGCCGATACCGCGGGCACCGCTGATGATGAGCGAGCGGCCCGGGCTGCCTGGTTGGGAGTCAAGCGCTGCGCGGAAGGTGTCGAGCACTGCCGTGCGGCCGACCCAGAATAGTGGTGGAACGCCGAAGGTGGGGCGGAAGGGATTCTCGTGCGGGGACATAGCCTCATCCTAGAGCATTGGGAGATTTGGGAGACTTTTTAAACTCGGGAGATTTGGGAGACTTTTCTGAGGGCGGCGACTAGGGAGACCAACGATCTCCTTAGTCTTCTATGTGTCTCGTCCGGCGCGGATTGCGGCGATGACGTCGAAGTCTCCCTTCACATCGATAGGTGCACGCTGGGAGAGTTCGGCCGCCTTTTCTTCGATGGATTTTCTGTTTGCGGTAAATGGGGACGACGCGACCCTGGTGAGGATGTTGCGCACGTAGTCTTCGAGGGAAACACCAGCGGTAGCGGCGCGGTGCTGAAGGGTTGCGATGGTTGTACTGTCTACGTCCTGGATTTCAACGGTGCAGGTAGGGGAGGAGCTCATAGTCCTATCGTACGGGAGCTTCTTGACCAGCGTCTGTGCCGCTAGATGGTTGCACGGCCTGCCAAGCTACCGCGCCGATGTGTAGCGAGCAGGCTGCGACAAGGGCGTACCACCAGCCAAAACTGACCGAGGTATGCCAGGGCATGGCGTAGCCGATGAAGAGTATGGTGAGGATCGTAATCGTCGTGGTGCCAATGCTTTGAGCAATGGAATGGGGCTTTCTCAGGGCCTTCCATGCGGCCCAAAGCTCCGAAGCGGTGATGACTGCGAGCGCTACGGTGAGGAACATGGTTACTCCTTAAGATGCGAGCTCGTCGAATAGAGCTTGGGCAAGGTCTTCGGTGCCGGCAAGGGAATCGTTGTTGGCGAAGGCGGCGCGCTTGGTCTCTGGTTCGATGATGAGCATGGTCGAGTAACCGTAGGTGCCGCCGTTGTGCCAGTACCCAGCATTGTCCTTGCTGGGAGGCTGCCAGCCGTAGTCGATATCGCCGTTCTTCATAAACCACTCAGCGAATTTGGCCATGTCACTCGCCGTGGAGCGGATCGCCCCCGCGGGTGCGGAGCCTTCCATCTCCCAGGGTTCAGCATGGCGGCCGGTGGCGGTAAGTCCCCGTGGAGCGTCGGCAGGCACAGAGCCCGGCGTCATGAGGTAGGTCTCTGTCATGCCAGCTGGCTCGAAGATGCGCTCCTTGAGCATCTGCTCATAAGGCTGCCCGGCGGCGGTCTCTAAAATATGACCCAAGAGCCCGTAGCCAAGGTTGGAATAGGATTCTTCGCCGCGGTCCTTTAGCTCGGCCTTCGTGGCAGCGTCCACGATGTCCTCTACGGTCTCACCTTCATAGGGATTCGAACCGGTGATCGTTGAGGCGAAAAAGCTGAGGACGTTCGCTTTGGCGACGGCGGGTAGTCCAGAGGTGTGGTCGAGCAGCTCCCTTACGGTGACGTCAGCGACGGGTGCATCGCCGACGTCAAGGACCTCGCCCACAGTGGTGTCAGTTCTCAGCTTTCCCTCTTCGACGAGCTGGTGGGCCAGCTCGCCGGTAAACATCTTGGTGACGGAACCAATTTCGACCTCCGTGTGCTCGTCGCTGCCCAGTCCTGCGAAGGTGGCCTTGCCGTCCTGGAGGGTAAAGGCGGTGAGGTTGTGGAAGCCGGACTCTGAGTGCTGTTCCAGCTGGGTGGCTAGGTTTTCGTCGCCAGTCTTGTCTTGTGCCAGCGTAATTCTCTGTGGGCCTGCGACAAGCAGGACGGCGGCAACGGCAGTAGCAGTGATGACGGCTAAGACAATTTTGCGCATTAATGGTCCTCGCTTGCGGTGATAATGGTGAGCAGGGGAATAACGCGGGGCGGGCGGATGGAGTATTCGCCGCCAGACTTCGTGGTCCAGCCCGCATGAGTTAGAGCGCTCAAGTGGTGGTAAGCGGTGCCGGTGGAGGAGACGATGTTTTCTTCGACAAGCTCGGCGGCGGTGGCGGGTGCGGCGAGGAGGCGGCGGAGGATTTCGCCGCGGACGGGATGAGCCAGCGCGGAGAGACGCTCGAGGTTCTCCGCCCAGCTCTCATCGGTAACGAACGTGGTGGGGCGCTGCCATTGGTAGGCGTACGAGCGCTTGCCGACGTTTATGTTGCCGCCAAAGATGACGGAACCGTCGGGAAGCTGCTCGTTGGGTGCGAGGGCGTCGACCAGCCAGTAGGTCGAGTCTTCTTCAGTGGTGGTGGGTGTAGGTCTGGCGTCGGCAGTGTTCGTGCGCCCCTCGAGCGCGGCGACGCGCGCTTCAAGCTCGGCGAGGCGTGCTTCGACTGTTGTGTCCATGGAATCTAGAATTCCAGAAATCTAGAAACCTGGCAAGGCTTAGTTGAGGATTGGGTACTGGAGTTAAGAAATCATCGGCCACGCGGTGGAGACATCCGAGGCATCCCGACCGCGTCCTTCCAGGTACTTCTTGAAGGACTCGCGGTCCTTGTACCACTCGACGGCCTGGTATTCCATGAGCTCGTTGGTGTCCATCTGTGCTAGCTCGGGGAAGTGCTGGCGCACCTGCTTCCAAGCGACGCGGGCGGCCGCGAGGGCGTCGGCAGTAGCCTCATGCGCGTTGCTCAGCTCCACGCCGTAGTGGGCAGAGACCTCCTCCAGGGTGCGCTTGCCCTTGCGCCACTTGTCCTTCACCCGGTCGATGACGAAAGGATCGAATACTGGGCCGTTCACCGTGAAGTCCCCGGTCAGCGCGCGCAGTACAGAGAGATCGTAGGCGGCGTTGTAGACAATGAGCGTAAGACCTTCCTCCCAGGCCTGGTAGATGGCATCGACCGTCTCCTTGAGGACTTCGTCGTGCGGGCGACCCTCCGCGCGGGCCTTCTCAGTAGTGATGCCGTGGATCTTGGCGGCCTCCTCGGGGATCTCCACTCCGGGGTCAGCGAGCATTTCCCGCTTATCTACCTCGCGCCCGTCGATACGAACCAGGGCAGAGGTGACGATGCGGGCTTCTTTGGGCTTTACGGAGGTGGTCTCGAGGTCGAAGGAGAGCATACGGGTGGCGTCGAAGTTCATGGACAACACTCTAGCGCCCGGCTCGGACATGCACTGTGGAAGTCCTGCAGAATGACGGATATAGAACTGCAGAATGACGATCAATATCTTGCAGAATGACGGACAAAGCCTTGCAGAATGACCAACTGCAGGTAGAGTGCTATTTATGGAACGGTATATTAGACGCGGTATGGAAGGTTTTGCCCGAGAAGCATTGACCTTCTCACCCGTTGTCCACGTCACGGGCGCACGGCAGGTTGGCAAGTCGACGTTGACAAGGCATCTCGGCCTTGAACGTGCTGTGTATGTAACGCTGGATGATCCCGCTGCTCTCTCACTAGCGGAAGAGGATCCGATGACCTTTGTGCAGCAAGGTGGTGACGCAACGCTGATTATTGATGAAATTCAGCGGCTTCCCGAGCTCACACTGCCGTTAAAAGCCGAGGTGGATAGGAACCGCCGGCCAGGTCGATTTATCATTACTGGTTCATCAGATTTTGCTCGGGGAGTGGGTAAGAAGGATTCCCTTGCAGGAAGAATTATTGATCTCCATTTGCACCCACTGAGCCAACAAGAAATTTGTGAAACCGTCAGTGACGGCGCCTTTGTAGATAGGCTCGATGAGCTCGTCGAATTGCCTGTGCGTTCTGTTCCTACGGAACAAGTAGATCGAGCTGGCTTGGTGGACAAAGTGCTGAAGGGCGGCTATCCGGTTGCATTAGAGCTGCAAGATCGGATGCGCCGAGCTTGGTTCGAGTCTTATGTTTCACATGTGACGGTGATTGAAGAAACCCTATCCCGGGAAAGCGCACAGCCGGGAAGGTTGCAATCGTTGTTGCGACTACTCGCAGCACATCAGGCGGGGGAGTTAGTTCCGGCGAAGCTCGCACGTGAAGCGGAAATCCCAGCGTCCACTGTCCGCTCCTACCTCGATACATTGTCAAGGCTGTTTCTTTCCTCACAGGTGAAAGCGTGGAAATCAAATCTGACGTCGCGAGAAATATCCAAGCCCAAAAGTTGGGTCACTGATTCCGGTCTGGCTTCCTGGTTAGCGGGGCAAACTCGAGACATGCTCATGAATCCGCTGGTGCAGTCGCATCTAGGGCATTTAGTGGAAGGGTTTGTCCTTCAGGAACTTTCTGCCCAGCAGGGTTGGGCTGAAAGTCAGCATCAGCTGCTCCACTGGCGTGATAGTGCCGGGATGGAAGCGGATGTTGTCATCGAATTCGCGGACAATAGCATCGCTGCGCTTGAGGTTAAATCCGGTGCGACAGTCAAGGCAGGACAGGTTCGGCATTTGCGTGCACTGAGCGAGAAACTAGGGCCCCGTTTCCGTGGAGGATTTGTCTTGGCTCCGATTCCCTATGTGCAGCCCTTGGGAGACAAACTTTGTGCGCTACCGATGTCATATTTGTGGCGTGGATAGGACGTTTGGCCAGGAACATGCTGTGTCCGGCAGCCCCGCTACACTAGTGACTCGTGAGTGATGCAGTAGATATCCAACGCGAATGGTCCGAGCTTGCCCAGGAAGTGCGCAAGCACCGCGAGCTGTACTACAACGGCGAGCCGGCGATCCCGGATGCGGACTTTGACGCCCTTTTCCAGCGCTTGCTGGCGCTGGAAGCGGAACACCCGGAGCTTCAAACTCCGGATTCGCCTACCCAGCAGGTGGGCGCTGCCCCGGAGGGCGCCGTTGACATCGAGCACCTGGAACGCCTGTACAGTTTGGACAACGTTTTTAGCGCTGACGAGTTGCAGGACTGGCTGGACCGCACCCCGGCAAAGGCCTATCTCACCGAGCTCAAGATTGACGGTTTGTCCATCGATTTGGTCTATCGTGACGGCAAGCTTGCCACGGCCGCCACGCGTGGTGATGGTCGCGTGGGTGAGGACATCACTGCTAATGCGCGTGTTATTCCCGATATCCCACGTGAGCTGACGGGCAGCGAAGAATACCCGGTTCCCTCCCTGGTAGAGGTCCGCGGCGAGGTGTACATGCGCCCGGATGAATTTGAGGAAATTAACTCCGCACGCCGCGAGGATGGTAAGCCCACCTTTGCCAACCCCCGCAACGCGGCCGCGGGCGGACTGCGCATGAAGGACCCGGAGGACGTCAAGAAGCGCCGGCTCCACATGGTCTGCCACGGCATCGGCGCGCGCGAAGGATTCCAACCAGCCTCGCAACACGACGCCTACCAGGCCTTGGAGGCATGGGGATTCCCGGTGTCGCCTTATACCCAGCGGGTCACCACCACCAAGGAGGTTCAAGAGCGCGTGACCTACTGGGAGGAACACCGCCACGATGCTTACTTCGAGATGGACGGTCTCGTCATCAAGGTCGACGACCTGGCCAGCCAGCGCTCCTTAGGAGCGACTTCACGTGCGCCACGTTGGGCCATCGCGTATAAGTACCCACCGGAGGAGGTCACCACCAAGCTTCTTAACATTGAGGTCGGTGTCGGTCGAACGGGGCGCGTGACGCCTTTCGCCATCATGGAACCAGTCTTTGTCTCCGGCTCGACGGTTTCCATGGCCACCCTGCACAACCAGTTCGAGGTCAAGAACAAGAACGTCCTCATCGGGGACACCATTGTCATCCGCAAGGCCGGAGAGATCATCCCTGAGGTTCTCGGCCCCGTCCTAGACAAGCGCGATGGCAGTGAGACCGATTGGGTCTTCCCGGAGAACTGCCCTGCATGCGGCACGAAGCTGGCACCGCAGAAGGAAGGCGACCAGGACTGGCGCTGCCCGAATACCCGCAGCTGCCCAGCGCAGCTGGCGGCGCGTCTGGAGTATTTGGCCTCCCGCAAGGCGCTTGACATTGGTGAGCTGGGGGAGAAGGCGGCGGCGGACTTGATTTCTTCCGGAGTGCTCGTGGACGAGGCAGAACTCTTTGATCTCGATGAAGAAGCACTCCTTAAATCCTCGGTCTACACCACCCAGAAGGGCGCGCTCAACGCCTCGGGCAAGAAGCTGCTGGAGAACCTCAAGACCGCCCGTCAGGCTGAGTTCTGGCGAGTGCTCGTAGCGCTGTCCATCCGCCACGTTGGCCCCATTGCCGCGCGTGCGTTAGCCACGCGGTTCGGCTCCATGGAGGCGCTGCGCGCGGCATCGGTGGAGGAGCTGGCGGATACTGATGGCGTGGGTGGCATCATCGCGGAATCCTTTAAGCAATGGTTCGAGGTGGACTGGCACGACAACATCGTGCAGAAGTGGACCGCCGCCGGGGTGACCATGGAGGAAGAATCCAGCGATAAGCCCGCGCAAACGCTGGAGGGAATCACCGTGGTGGTGACCGGAACCCTAGAGAACTACAGTCGCGATTCCGCTAAGGAGGCCATCATCTCCCGTGGCGGCAAGGCCTCCGGGTCGGTGTCGAAGAAGACCAACTATGTCGTCGTCGGAGAAAACGCCGGTTCAAAGGAACAGAAGGCCCGCGACCTTGGCTTGACCATCTTGGATGAGGAAGGCTTCAACCGCCTCCTTGAAACGGGCGAGGCATGAAGTTAGCCGCCTTCGACCTGGACGGCACTATCTACTTTGATGGCCACATGCCCGAAGACGTGCCGGAGGCGATTGCCGGTTGGCGCGCTGCGGGCAACCTTGCTGTCGTGGCCACGGGCAAGTCTCCTCATTCTGCTCGGCGTGCACTAGAGCCTTTTGGCGTTGACTTTGACTACTACCTGCTCTGCAACGGCACCGTCATCATGGATGGCTCTTATGAGTTGCTCTACGAAAACCATGTACCGCCCGAGGTGGTTCGTGCCGTGTATGAGCGGGTGCATGACACACCAAAGCTCGACCTCTATTGCACACGTTTGACAGGCCCGGACGGCTACCTCGTGCGCAACGTGGCGGGCGTGCACAACCCCATCATCAGTGAGCCCGTGCCGGTCCCGCCGTCACGCATTGAGGAAGAGGTCTTCCCGCTTGTTGCCGCCTGGACCCCGGGCAACCCAGACCTGCAGAGGAAGATCGCGCAGTGGGTCACGGACCGCTTTCCGGTAGGTACCGCGATGAACCGCAACTTCTTCGACATCATGCCGCCCGGTCACGACAAGGGCTTTGCCTTGACTTGGCTGCTTCGTCACCTGGAAGTTGAGCGCTCTGACATTGAGCTCATCACCTTCGGGGACGGGCACAATGACCTGCCCATGCATGCGCTTGCCGACGTCTCCCTCACCTTCCCCTGGGCACAACCCGACATCCACAAGGCGTGCACCGCGGTGGTGGACTCAGCCGTTGAAGGTCTAATACACTACGGTTCATGAAGATTGCGGCTTTAGACATGGATGGCACTGTTTACGTCAACGAAGACATAACAGAGGCCACACAAAAAGCCATCGCTGAGTGGCGTGCCGCAGGCAACTTGGCCGTCTCCGCGACGGGCAAGTCCATCGCCAATGCGCGCAACACACTCGAACCCTTCGGCGTGGAGCTGGACTACCACGTGCTCTACAACGGGACAGTCATCACCGGCGGCGACTATTCCATCCTGCACGAGGAGCATCTGCCGAGTGAGGTTGTGCAGTCCATTGTCGCTCGTTTCACCGGCCTGCCGTTGAATATCTACCTCACAGGCTTGTCTGGAGCCGACCAGGTAGCGTGGGATGGCCTCGCAGGACGCGAGTCCTCCATGGTGGCGAATACGGAAGTGGTGGATCCGGGGGACGTCGCCAAGCGCAGCACTGTGTTGTTGTCCCTGTGGATCCCTGGCAACCCTGAGCTGCGCCGCGAGGTGGACGAGTGGGTCCGCGAGAATTGTGCCGTCGAATCATCCTTTAACTGCGATTTCTACGACATCATGCCACCTGGCCATAACAAGGGTGAGGGCTTGACGCGGTTGCTTGATCATCTCGGCCACGAAAAAGCTGAACTCTACACCTTCGGCGATAGCTTCAATGATCTCTCGATGCACTCCATCGCCACCGAGTCCTTCACGTTCCCGGGAACGCAGATCACCGAAGAGGTGGACCACGTGGTCCCCGATGTCGCCGCGGGACTCAACTCGTTGCTTGCCCGCTAAGTAAGAAACGCACCCAAGATGGCACCCAAGTCACCCAAGTGCTCAACTTCGGAGGCGAGGTAATCGGGTCCACCAACGCGGCCCATCACCACCACGTAGTTCGTTCCCACGAGGGGAGCAGCGGCCAGCGCGGATTCGATGAGCGTCCAGGATTCCGGGATCCATGTGTCCTTCTCGGGATTGAGCACGCGAGCCGTTGTGATGTTGAGGTCGGTGGGGATCGAGCCGTCGTCGGCAGGCGCGGCGTCTGAGGCGGCGATGCGGCTGATCTTCTCGTCGTTCGCAATAACAACGGCCCAATTGGACGTCAGCGCCTTGGGGATGGCGGCGCAGACTTCGCTCATTGCGGCCGTCACGTTGCGTTGTGCGGCAACCTTGGCCAGCACGTGGATTTGCCCGCGGCGGTCGACGCGACCGCTGAAGGGGCGAATGGAGTCGACCTCGACTCCTTCCACTGTCTGTGCTGCCGTGATGATCTCATCCGCCATGGTGGACTGGGGGAGATCCAAGACGATGTCATCCATGACCGTACCGTCTGGGAAATTCTCCACAATGTCGACGGAGCGGATATTTGCCTCGATGCTGCCCATCGCGTTGGCAAGGAGGCCAAGGCTGCCGGGGGTGTCAGGGAGAAGGACACGGACGAGGTACGACATATCGTTCTTTCTGGGGAAGGTGAATAAGTAGGGAGGGGATATTTGGCTTTCTAACTCGATCGATGTTACCCAACCTGTCGAATACTATTCAATAGTATGAGCTTCACTTAGGGGAGGAGTGGTGGTGGCGCGGCAACAGCTGTGCAGTACCATGGGTGCTTAGCTATCAACCGTCTCAATGAATAAAAGGATGGAGTTCGCGTGTCTGATATTTCGCGTGACGAGGTCGCGCACTTGGCAAAGCTGTCGCGATTGGCCCTGAGCGAGGAAGAACTGAAGCAGTTCGCCGCGCAGATCGACGAAATCGTGGACTCGGTGTCCGCGGTGGGCAAGGTCGAGGCTGAAGGTGTGGAGCCAATGTCGCACCCGCACTCCGTACATGCTCCAATGCGTGAGGACGTTATTGTGCGCACCCTCACCGCCGAGCAGGCCCTGGACCAAGCGCCGGCAGCTGAAGATGACCGCTTCATGGTTCCGCAGATTCTGGGTGGAGGAGACGAATAAGAATGGCACAATTCATTGCGCCCACCGAGGGCATTACCGCACTGACCGCCGCCGAGCTGGCTGAGAAGATTCACTCCCGTGAGCTCACCTCCCGCGAAGTTACTCAGGCATTCTTGGATCGCATCGCGGAGACCGATGGCGAGCTCAACGCCTTCCTCCATGTTGGCGCGGAGGAAGCACTGGCGGCTGCCGACGCCGTCGATAAGTCCCTCGACGCCGGCGAAGAACCCGCCTCTGCCTTGGCTGGCGTGCCGCTGGCGCTCAAGGATCTGCTCGTTACTACCGACGCCCCCACGACCGCCGCCTCCAAAATGCTGGAGGGCTGGGTGTCACCTTATGACGCCACGCTGGTGACCAAGCTGCGCGAGGCAGGTATCCCGATTCTGGGTAAGACGAACCTCGATGAGTTCGCAATGGGTTCCTCCAATGAGAACTCCGCCTACGGTCCAGCCCACAACCCCTACGACACAGAGCGCACTCCGGGCGGCTCCGGCGGCGGCACTGCTGCGGCTCTTGCCTCGGGCCAGGCCCCGCTGGGTATCGGTACTGACACTGGTGGCTCGATCCGCCAGCCTGCTGCACTGACCAACACCGTTGGTGTCAAGCCGACGTACGGCACGGTGTCGCGTTACGGCCTCATCGCAGCTGCAAGCTCTCTGGACCAGGCAGGTCCGACTGCCCGCACGGTTCTGGATACCGCACTGCTGCACGAAATCATTGCTGGACACGATTCTTTTGATGCCACCTCCGTGGATAAGCCGGTTGCCCCGGTAGTCGCCGCCGCTAAGGAAGGCGCCAATGGCGACCTTTCCGGCGTCAAGGTTGGCCTGATCAAGCAATTCGAGCGCGACGGCTGGCAGCCGGGCGTGATGGAGGCCTACCACGCTGCGGTTGAGCAGTTGAAGAACCAGGGCGCGGAGATCGTCGAGGTTGACTGCCCGCACTTCGACGATGCACTAGCTGCGTACTACCTCATCATGCCGTGTGAGGTCTCCTCCAACCTGGCCCGCTTCGACGGCATGCGCTACGGCCTGCGTGTGGGCGATGACGGAACCCACTCCGCGGAAGAGGTTATGTCTCTGTCCCGCGCTGCTGGCTTTGGTCCTGAGGTTAAGCGCCGCATCATGCTGGGTACCTACGCGCTATCCGTCGGATATTACGACGCCTACTACCTTCAAGCACAGCGTGTGCGCACCCTCATTGCACAGGACTTTGAGCGCGCTTTCGAACAGGTCGATGTCCTTGTTTCCCCGACCACGCCGACCACGGCCTTCAAGCTGGGGGAGAAGGTTGAGGATCCGATGGAGATGTACAACTTCGACCTCTGCACCCTGCCGCTGAACCTTGCCGGCGTGTGCGGCATGTCTGTACCCTCCGGCTTGGCGTCTGACACCAATCTGCCGACCGGCCTGCAGATCATGGCTCCGGCGTTCAAGGATGACCGCCTGTACAAGGTTGGTGCCGCCTACGAAGCAGGGCGCAAGTAGCGCACAGAACTGCACCTTGTAGTGCTCCTCAGCCGGTGACCTTTCACGGAAACGTGGGAGGCCGCCGGTCTTCGTCGTTTTATTCGACGGTGGATGTGTTCTTGGCTTCTTGTCCTTTCGGTTGTTTGGAGTGGTGTCGTCGTTTGATTCGACGAGGGCTAGGCCCCTGTTCTTCGTCATCGTCGTCGTTTGAATCGACGGGGTTTAGAAGGGGATGTCCTCGCCGTTGTCAGTGTCGGTGTTGGTCTGGGTTTCGGCTTTAGCTTTGGCTTGTTGTTGTGCGTAGTCGTCGAGTTCTTGTTTGAGGTGTTGGGCTTCTTCGCGCACACGTTTCCTGGTGGCGGTGATGTGTTGGGCGACTGTTTGCGCCCACC
>NZ_KV805229.1:0-4301 GCF_001811565.1 Corynebacterium sp. HMSC078A10
AAAGGAACGCCAGACATGGCAACCACCCTAGGTGTGATGTCCAGGGACGTTGTTGAGTCGGTCGAAGGGTACGCCGCCAATCGCAGAGTGGTGTCGGTGGTGGTTGTAGAAGTGGAGCCAGCCGGGCAGCGCCAGGCGTCGTTCGGCCTCTGAACCGTAAAACCTGGCATAGGCCCAGCCGTCCCCGAGCGTGCGGTGGAATCGCTCGATCTTCCCGTTCGTCTGCGGCCGGTAGGGGCGTGTCCGCTTGTGTCGGATGCCGAGCCGAGCGCAGAAGTCCCTCCATGCGTGGGATCTGTATGCCGACCCGTTGTCGGATAGGACTCGCTCGACGGTCACGCCTCGTTCGGCGAACCAGGCCACGGCGCGTTCGAGAACTCCCACCGCTGTGCTCGCCTGCTCATCCGACCAGATTTCTGCGTATGCGACGCGGGAGTGGTCGTCGATGACTGTGTGAACGAACGCCGTCCCGGTGCGCGGCTTGTGATCTTTTCCTCGTGGTAATCCCGGAGTCGCGAGCTTGTTCCGTGCGCCTTGCTGCCGACCTACGTAACGATGTCCACCGCCGTCGGGGATGTTGCCGAACTTCGTGACATCGACATGAATCAACGATCCCGGATGAGGATGCTCATATCGCCGCAATGGCTCGCCAGTGACACGATCGATATGCGAGAGGCGGTTCACGCGGCAACGGACGAGGACCGCGTGAACAGTCGACGTCGAGAGACCAAGTCGCGCAGCGATCTGGGCTGGCCCCAGTCGAAGCCGCCAGCGCAGGTTGATGATCTTCTTCTTGACATGCTCGGGCGTCCTGCCTGGGATCCGGTGCGGCTTGCTGGAGCGATCCTGCATCCCAAACTCACCCTCTTCCCGGTAGCGGCCTGCCCATTTCCGGGCAGTGATCGGGGAGACCATGAACATCTTGGGGTCGTTTGCGGGAGGGGGCGGAATCCTACGCTAAGGCTTTGGCCAGCGATATTCTCCGGTGAGATTGATGTGTTCCCATCCGAGCGGCGAAACATGGGCCAAGAGATCGGGCGATAGCAGCTTTCCATCGCGTTTCTGGTTTGCAACGACCTCGCCGAGCTTCATGGTGTTCCAGAAGATGATGATGGCGGCGAGCAGATTCATGCCGGCGATGCGGTAATGCTGGCCTTCGGCGGAACGGTCGCGGATTTCACCGCGGCGGTGGAAGCTGATTGCCCGCTTCAGCGCATGATGAGCTTCGCCTTTGTTGAGCCCGATCTGGGCACGCCGTTGGAGTTCGGCATCCAGAATCCAGTCGATCATGAACAGGGTGCGCTCGACGCGACCGACTTCCCGCAGGGCTGTCGCGAGCTCGTTCTGCCGCGGATAGGAGGCGAGTTTCCGCAGAATCTGGCTTGGCGCGACGGTCCCGGCAGCAATGGTGGCGGCGATGCGCAGGATGTCGGGCCAATTGCGCTCGATCATGGCTTGGTTGACCTTTCCGCCGATCAACGCTCGCAGGTGCGCCGGGGCGGCCGACGGATTGAACGCGTAGAGCCGTTTGGATGGCAGGTCGCGGATGCGCGGAGCGAACCGGTAGCCGAGAATGGCACATGCGGCAAAGACGTGATCGGTGAAGCCGCCCGTGTCGGTGAACTGCTCGCGGATATGGCGTCCAGCATCGTTCATCAGCAGGCCATCGAGGATGTAAGGCGCTTCGCTTGCCGTTGCAGGAATCACCTGGGTTGCGAACGGCGCATATTGGTCGGAGACGTGGCTATAGGCTTTCAGGCCCGGGGTATTGCCATATTTCGCGTTGACCAGGTTCATGGCCTCACCTTGCTCTGTAGCGACGAAGAACTGTCCGTCGCTCGAAGCCGACGTGCCCATGCCCCAGAACCGGGCCATGGGTAACGCTGCCTGTGCCTCGACCACCATGGCCAGCGCCCGGTCATAGGCTTCGCCCTCGACATGCCACCGTCCAATGCGGATCAATTCCCAGAAGGTGTGGGTGTTTGTCGCATCCGCCATTTTGCGCAAGCCGAGGTTGATCCCTTCCGCCAAGATAACGTTCATTAGCCCGATCCGGTCAGCGCAGGGTGCTCCTGTGCGCAGATGGGTGAACGCTTCGGTGAAGCCGGTCGCCGCATCCACCTCCAGCAGGAGATCGGTGATGCGCGTGGGCGGGATCTGCTTGTAGAGATCGAGCACCAGATCTTCGGCGCCTGTCGGCGCGGCGGCTTCGAGTTTCTCGATATGCAGAACGCCGTTTTCAATCGACCCGCCCGGGATCGTGCCTGCGCGAGCGGCACGGCCAAGCTCGCGCAACCGCATGTCGAGGCGAGCTTGCCGGTCTGCCAGCCATTCCTCCGGCCGCAATGGCACAGCGAGACGACCGCCTTCCGCGATGGCTTGTGCCGGAACGAGTGCGTGTTTCAGATCGCCATAGCGCCGGGACCTAGTAAGCCAGACATCTCCGGAGCGGAACGCATCGCGCAGATGGAACAGCACCGCGATCTCCCATAGGCGAGCGTCGCCAGCCCTCTGGGCCCGAAGGTGGCGATGCCATTTCGAGCTGGGCCGCAAGAAGCTGGTCATCGCGGCATCGTTCAAACCGGTACGAAGGGCCGTCACCGCTTCCAGAAGCGGCAGTGCAACGGGCGCAGCTCGCAGATCGAGCAGGCGCAACATGCGTGGAGCGTATCGGCGGAAGCGGTGATAACCGTCGAGCACATGATTGAGCGGATCGTCGGCCATGGTGGCGGTCAGCCTGGTTGCCATTGCAACAAGGGTTTTTAAGCCGTCCCACCCTGACCCACTCGCGATGACATCGCCCAGCGGCTGGCCATCATCCTGTGCATCGACCAGGGCGCCCCCGATCTCGGCGAAGGATTTCAGGGTGTCACGCACCACCCCCGCTTCGTCTGCGACCTTTGCATGGCAAATACGCTCCGAAGCACGGTAGAGACGGCCGACGATCCGGTCGTGGGTTTCGACCACTGCGTCGGCCAACATCGCCTGCCATTCCGAGACGCAAACAGCCAAGATCGCAAGCCGCCTGTCCTCCGGGAGATCGCGCATGCCGTCGGCATAATACCGTTCACCCTGCCTGCGCAGACGAGTCACCCGATGGGCAGGAACGCCGGCAAGCAGATCCTCGGGGAGATCGACGCGTTGCAGATATTCGAGCCGGTCGAGCAGCCGGTTGGCCGACGAAGAGTTCGAGCCAGGCTCGAACTGGCGCAGCCACACAAAACGGGTCACCCGATCATCAGCCGTCTCCTCGAGCAATGCCAGCAACTGTTCTCGGATCGACATAGGCAGCCGACTGGCGATCCTCGTCTCGATGCGTCGCTCGGCATCGACGAGAGCCGCGGCACAAAGCCGCTCGATCGTGGATGTCGCGGGAAGGACAGTGCGGGTGCGTCGGCACTCGGCTACGAAGCGACGGGCGATATCCTCGTTCGACACCGCCATCTCGGCTTCTCGGAACAACCATTCCTTCAGCTCGCTCGCACCACGTCCGGAGAAGGTGCGGAAGCCGTAGAGCCCCCGTAACTCGGCAAGATGCTCGTGCCGTGTTTCCTCGCGGGCAGCATAGTCTACGAGATCGTCGGCACCCAGGCCAAGCTGCGCTCCGATAAATTCGATGACCTCTGCAGGGATCAGTTCGCCTGGAGCCAGCACCCGGCCGGGATAGCGCAGGACACACAATTGCAGGGCGAAGCCGAACCTGTTGTGAGCGCGCCGACGCAGCCTGATATGCCCAAAGTCTTCATCACTCAGCGTATAGTGCTTGAGCAAATCCGTCTGTGAAGTCGGCAAGCGCAACAGCGCGTCTTTCTGCCGATCGGTTAGAGTGACGCGACGCGGCATACATGTTCCTTTTTCAAAATCTGATAGCGTTCAAGACGCTTTGTTTATGAAGCTGGTTGAGATACATTTCCAGAGGTCAATGCAATCGTGGCCGAAGCGCCGCCTCAAACCAACGTTTGTGATACATGCTGATCGGATATGCCCGCGTCTCCAAAGCCGATGGCTCGCAGTCTCTCGACCTGCAGCACGACGCCTTGCGCGCCGCAGGTGTCGAACGGGACAATATCTATGATGATCTTGCTTCCGGCGGTCGTGATGATCGCCCTGGCTTGACTGCCTGCCTCAAGTCATTGCGTGACGGCGATGTGCTGGTGGTCTGGAAGCTCGATCGCCTCGGACGATCGCTTGCCCATCTGGTCAACACGGTGAAGGAGCTGTCAGACCGCAAGATCGGCCTGCGGGTTCTGACTGGAAAGGGCGCTCAGAGGCACTGTTGCAAAGTTAGCGATGAGGCAGCC
>NZ_KV805230.1:0-392 GCF_001811565.1 Corynebacterium sp. HMSC078A10
CGCATCACCTACCGGGAACAAGGCCCCAACACACTCTCCATAACCGACGATGCCACCACGATTGCCAACATGCGCGGCGTACTCGAATCCACCAACACCGACCTACTTCAAGCCGCCAACGACATCTTCTTCAAAGAAGCAGGCGGTTCCAAACCGGCAGTGCGCACCCAAGTCATCGTCACCCTCAACGAGCTCGACCAAATCATCAACGGCGACGGGGACGACATAGAGCTCAACCTCACTAACGGCGGGCGCATGACCGGGGCAGAATTCCTCACCCACAAATTCGCCGAAATAGGCTATGCCACCATCGTGCACCCTCTTGAAGGACCCATCGACACCTGGCGGCTATCACGAGGGGCAAACTTCAAACAACGCCTTACCCTGCATGC
>NZ_KV805230.1:492-113173 GCF_001811565.1 Corynebacterium sp. HMSC078A10
GCCTTACCCTGCATGCTGAATTCCACACGTGTTCAAGACCAGGCTGTAACAAGCCGGCAGATTACTGCCAAGTCCATCACCTCATCCCCTGGCAGGCAGGAGGCTACACCAACATCAAGAATCTGACGTTCTTGTGCGCCTACCACAACGGCATTAACGACGATGACCCACAAAGACCTACCGGGCGCGGCTACATGTACCGGCTCAACACCGGGGTCAGCTTCATCCCACCCTGGGGCACACCAATCACCGCAATGCCCGAATACCAAGAAGCACTAGCCAGACTCAACGCCGAACAAGCAGGACAACCACCAGAGGAACCACCCGACAGCAGCTAACCCCCACAGCCACCAAACACAGAAACGGCAGAAAGGACACCGCCAACCACCGACCCCGCCAACCCAAAGATGGTTGACGGGCACATCGGCGATCCCTAACCACGATTCACGCGCTTCCCGCCGGGAGTTAAGCCCTTAAAGGGCCAAACCCGCCAACCGGAAAATGATTGACGGGTTTGCTGTCGTGCACTGATGCAGCTCGAGCAGGCCGAGCCTTGCGGCGGCTGACCGCGTTGGGGCGAAGACCAGAGGTGGTTAGTCGAGGGTCGGCGTGGGGTCCTCGCCGATGACAACTTCCACCGTGACCGCATCGGGGCGCAGGGTCTCTTCCAACTGGGCAGCTACGACGCCGCCCTCCGCCTTGACGGTTCGCGTAATGCGCAAGACCGGTTGGTTCCGACCCACTCCAAGGGCTTTCTGTTCCTCCGTGCGCGCGGTGGCGGCCACGAGGGAGTCCCGCTTAAACACGGGCACCAGGTCAAGCTCCGTCAACAGCTCGGTCAGCGGCTTCTGGACATCCTCTTCCGTGAGGTCCGAGGCCAAGGCCTGCGGGATAAAAAGGGTGGAGGCCATGATGGGCGAGCCCTCGGTCAACTGCACCGCGCGGCATTCCCACACGGAATCACCTTCCTCAATCCCGAAGGTGGAAGCGAGATGCCCAGGCACCTCAATCAGCGTCAGCGACAACACCCGCACCTCAACATCGAGGCCATGCTCACGCAGCTGGTCAAGCGCGCTGCGTCCGCTCGTCAGGCTCAGCGTCGGCGGGGTGGCACGCACGAAGGTGCCACCGGTGCGCCCGCGCTTGCGGTCAATGAGACCTTCGATCTGGACGATGTCCAGCGCGTGACGCACCGTCATGCGCGCCACCTTGTATTCCTGGACTAACTCCCGCTCCGTGGGAAAGCGGTCACCCGGCTTCAGTTCGCCGGATTCAATCTTGCTCCGCAGCGAATCCGCGATCACCAAATAGGCGGGGCGGCGACGTTGAGAGGTGGACACGCCTCAACACTGTACCGTGCGCTGCGTTTTTCGCATCTTGAGAGAAAACGCGGCTCCTACTTGCGCTGATTCAACTCAATGCGCGGGCGCACGCGAATCTCAGTCAGCTGCGTCGTCGGGCCAGCATCAACGGTGGCGCGGATGGCCTTCGCCACCTCCACAGGAGCGATGACATGCTCTGGGTTGTAATCCTGCAGGCCCTGCAGCATCGGGGTATCCGTCGGGCCCGGCGCGACGGTGGACACGCGGATGCCGAGCTCGCCGAGGCGCAGGCCGTCGGCAAGCGCGTAGAGCGCGTGCTTCGTCGCCGCGTAAATCACGTTGTCCCCGTAGGAGTGGATGCCCGCACCGGAGTTGATGAAGACCACAAGCCCTTCCGCCGCACGCAGCGCGGGCAAAAGCAGGCGGGTCAGCTCGGCTGGTACGTGCACGTTGAGGTCCATCTGCGCGCGCCAATCCTCCGGCCGAGCGCTTTCCACCGAGCGCTTATCCGCCCGGGCCGCCGCATGCACAAGCACGTCCACGCGCTCAAGCGAAGCCAGTTCGGTGGGAAGCGGTGAGCCGTCGAGAAGCGACAGCAAATCGATTGCCACCGGCACGATGTTCTCCGCCTCCGGCAGCTCCCCGGCGCGCCGCCCCAGGGCATAGACGCGGTGGTCCCGGGCAAGGTCCTTGATGATCTCCGCGCCCATTCCACCCGTCGCACCAGTTACAACGGCAGTTTTCACCATGGTTGTTCCTCCTTCTCGTTAGCGGAAACGCTTCGGCACATCCGGCTCCCCCAGCGTCAGCATCAGGCGGTTAGCCCAGTTGAAGAACGCGGTGGAGTTGATGACATCGATGATGGCTAGGGTATCGAATCCCACGGACTCGAGGCGTTCAACGTGGGAGGCGTCGAAGGCAAAGGGTGACTCGGTCAGGGCCAGGGCGGCATCGCGAATGGCGGACCACTGCGCCGAGCCCAGGTCAGCGGAAACGCCTTCCTCGAGCAGGCGGTCAATCGCCGCGGCGTCACCGCCCTCTTCCTTGGCGCGCTGCTGGTGCACCGACGCGCAGTACTCGCAACCGTTGAGACGCGATACCACCGTGGCGGCCAGCTCACGCTCGGCGCGGCCGAGTCCGCCGTCGGTGTTGTAGAAGATGTCCAGGTCCGTGAGCGTGCGCGCCTTGAGCGCGGCCGGATCGCGGGCGAGCAGACGGAAGTACTCCATATCGATGCGCTCGGGCTTAATGAGCGCATCGCGCTGCGCGTCTGTGAACTCCTCCTTCGGCTGCGGCGGCACCCACGGCTTCCAGCCCAGCGAGTGCGCTACAAAGCCCTGCGGCTTGGCGACGTCCGGCACCAGCGTCCCCTCCCCCGGCACCCACTCCGGGGTCTGGGTGGGACGCGGCGCCTCAGTCACGGGCGCGGGCTGTGCAGTACCGGCAAGCACGGAGAGGCCGTGCGCCACGCGCAGCTGGAAAGACAGGAAGCTGACCAGCTGCGCCAGCGTCACGATGTCATCGTTGGACCAGCCGGCCGCCTGCAGGTGACCGATCGCGGCCGGAGAGGCGTCCTTCGGGTGAAAGACCAGCAGGTGGGCGAAGTCGAGGGCAGCGGCGAGGCGCGGGGAGCCGTCGAAAAGCGTGAAGTCGCCATCAATATAAGGGCCGGTGGTGACGCCGCGCTCCACCGCGCGGGATATTTCGGCGGCGAGTTCCTCTGATTCCTCCGCCAGCAGGTCAGAATAAAAGGCGACGGCAGGCGTCGCCTGATACACGCCCGCCACAAAGGCAGCGATGGCGTAGCGTTCCGCATAGTTGAACGTGCCGGGCGTTGAAGGTTCGAGGAGCGCGGCAAAGGAGGCCTGCGCGTTCTCCTTGGCTTCGGGCCGGCGCTCGCGCAGCTTGGCGACGTCCCCCTCAACACCCGCCAACAGGTTAATGATGTCTGCCATGAATTAATCCTTTCGTTTTCGCCCAGGCTACAGGCCCAGGTTGAGGTCGCCGGCGCGGTAGCGCGAGCCGGGGATGGCCTCGATGAGCTTCCGGGTAAACGGTGATTGTGGGTTACTAAAGACCTCGGCGGTGGGCCCGCATTCCACCTGCTGGCCCTTTGAGAGCACCGAAACGGTATCGGAAATCTGGTTGACCACTGCGAGGTCGTGCGAGATGAAAATGTAGGTCAGGCCGAGTTCCTCCTGCAGCCGGGCCAGTAGGCGCAGGATCTGGGCCTGCACGGTGACGTCGAGAGCGGAGACGGCCTCGTCGAGGATGACCAGCTCCGGTTCCACGATCATGGCGCGCGCGATGGCCACGCGCTGGCGCTGGCCGCCGGAGAGCTCGCGCGGACGGCGGTCGTAAAAGTCCGGGTTGAGAGCTACCAGGTCCAAGAACTCCTTGGCCTTTTCCTTGGCCGCGCTGGCACGCACCGCCTTCAAGTTCCGCAGCGGCTCCGCCACCGTCTGGCCGATGGACTGCTTGGGGTCCAGCGAGCCATAAGGGTTCTGGTAGACCAGCTGGATGTTGTTTCGCTCTTCGCGCAAGGCCTTACCACGCAGGCCCACGATGTCGCGGCCGCCCACGGTGATGCTACCGGAAGTCGGGGTGTTGAACATGGCGATGCTGCGCCCCGTCGTGGTCTTGCCGGAACCGGATTCGCCCACGATGGCATGGGTGGATCCCTTGGCCACGGTGAAGGATATGTCATCGACGGCGGTGAAATCACCGAAGCGTTGGGCCAGGCCTTCCACGCGCACCAAAGGTTCGCCCGCGGCGCCATCAGTGGTTGCGTCGGTCTTGGAGGCGGCGTCGCGAGAAGTAGCTGCTGGGCCGGCGTCGGCGACGGTGAGGGAAGGGGCGTCGGCAAGCAGGCGCTTGGTGTAGTCGTGGCGCGGGTTCGTCAGCACCGTGGCGGCGAGGCCTTCCTCGCGAAGCTGGCCGGATTCCATGACCACGACGCGGTCGGCGCGGTCACCGGCCACGGCGAGGTCGTGGGTAATGAAGAGGATGCCCATGCCGAGCTCCGCGCGCATGTCGTCGAGAAGATCGAGGATGATCTTCTGCACGGTGACATCCAGCGCGGAGGTGGGCTCATCGGCGATGATGAGGTCGGGCTCCAGCGCTACGGCGGCGGCGATGAGCACGCGCTGCTTCATGCCGCCGGACAGCTCGTGCGGGTACTGGTGATAGCGGCGCTGGGGATCATCGATGCCGACGCGCTCCAGCAGTTCCAGTGCTTTGGCCTTGCGCTCGGCCGCAGTACCAACCTTGTGGATGCGCAGCCCCTCCTCCACCGAGGCGCCGATGGTCTGCACTGGGTTGAGGGAGTTATTGGGGTCCTGCGGGATGAGGCCGATGCGCCGCCCACGCAGCTCACGCCACTCGCGGCGACGCAGCGAGGTGATATCGCGGCCATCGAAGGTGATGGTTCCGGCATCGATGGTGGCATTCGAGGGCAGCAAGCCGATGGCTGCCATGGCGGAGGTGGTCTTGCCGGAGCCGGACTCGCCCACGATGGCGGTCATCTGCCCCGGGTGAACCTCGAGGTTGACGCCTTGCACGGCGGAAACGTCACCACCTGCGGTGGAATAGGACACGTTGAGGTCCCGCACGCGCAGCAGGGGCTGCGCTGCATTTTTTATACCAGACATGTTAGGCCTCCACGGGGAAGTTTTGGGACAGGCGGTTGGCGGACATCACCACGGCGACCAGCGCGATGCCGGGCAGGATGATGAGCCACCAGGCGGTGGCCATGAAGTCACGGCCCTCGGCGATAATGAGGCCCCATTCCGGGGTCGGCGGCGGGGCGCCGTAGCCCAGGAAGCCGAGGATGGACAGCTGCAGGATCGCGGTGCCGAATTGCAGGGTGGCCAGGGCAATAACGGGGGTGAGTGAATTGGGAAGGATGTGGCGGAAGAGCACGGTGGCGTGGGTGGCGCCAGCGCCGTATGCGGCCTCGATGTAGTCCGAGCTGGCCACGGTGATCACCTGGGAGCGGGCCAAACGGGCGAAGGTCGCCACGGACGTCGCACCGACAGCCACCGCCGCCTGCACGGAGCCAAAGCCCAGAACGATGATGATGGACAGCGACAGCAGGATGCCGGGGATGGACAGCAGCACGTCGACGACGCGCATGAGGACGGTGTCCACCGCTCCTCGCAGGGAGCCGGCGAGCAAACCGATGAGCGTACCGACGACCAGGCCGACGGCCACGGCGATCAGCGCGCCGAGGAGCGACTGACGGGCACCGTAGACGATGCGTGCATAGAGGTCGCGCCCCACCGCATCCGTGCCCATGAGGTGGCCGGACTCCCCCGGCGCCAACAGAGCTACGTCGGTGCCCGCATAGGGGTCGGCCGAGGTAAACAGACTTGGGAAAAGCGCGGCCAGGAAAGCGATCACGAGGATCACGATGGCGATGATGGAACCCGGCGCGAGCCACGGGTTCGCGGTGTGGCGGCGCGGCGCCCGTGTAGAACGCAGCGGTTTGGTGTGCGTCATGCTCATGAGCGCACCTTCCTTTCTTCAGCGGCGGTAGCGCGGCGCTCCGGGGCGCTGGCACGCAGGCGCGGATCCAGCACCGGGTAGAGCAGGTCCACCACGAGGTTGATGATGATGTAGGAGGTCGCAGCGATGAGAACCACGGCCAGCAGCACCGGGGTATCGCGGTTCGCCACGGCCTGCGCCACCATGTAGCCCAAGCCGGTGCGGCCAAAGACGGTTTCGGTCACCACGGCACCGCCGACGAGCTCGCCGAAGAGCAGGCCCGCCATGGTCAAGGTGGGCAGCAGCGAATTGCGCAGAACGGTGCGCCAGAAGATCCACGACTCCGAGGCACCGCGTGCGCGCACCGCCTGAACAAAAGGCCGCGACTGCGTCTCATCGATGGAGCGGATCAATACCTGAATGAGCGGTGCGGCCATGGGCACGGACAGCGTCAAGGTAGGCAGGATGAGGCCCTCCACGCTGCCGGGTTCAATGACGCGCACCCAGCCCAGCTGGAAGGAAAAGAACTGGATGAGCAGGATGGCAATCCAGAAGCCGGGCAGCGAGACCATGAAGGAAGGCAGACCCCGGAAGAAGGAGCCGATGGCGCCGAGACCGGGCAGCGTCGCTAGGAAGGCCACGAGCACGGCCACAATAAGCGCCAAGCCGATGGCGCTGGCGGCCAGGATGAGGGTGTGGGGAAGGGCGTCGGCAAGCAGCGTGGCTACCGGAGCGCCCGACTGCGTGGAGTTGCCGAAGTGCCCGGTGAGGAAGCCACCCAGGGAGGTGAAGTACTGCACCACGAGCGGCTTGTCGACGCCCATCTCCTCCCGAATAGCCTCAATCTCCGCCTGGGACAGGCCCAGGGCAGGGTCGCCGAAGCGCGACTGGACGGCATCCGATGGCAGCGCCGACAGGAGCACAAAGGCCACGGTGTAGGTAATGAGCAGCACGAGGAGGGCCTGCCCAATGCGGCTGAAGAGTTGGCGGGTTGTCATTTATTTCTCCTCCTCATCCGATGCCGCGGCGTCGATGGACACCTCGTAGAACCACGGGCGCGCCACCGATTCCGGGCTAAAGCCCGAAATGCCTGGACGGACGGCGTAGACCACAGGTTCCTCAAAGAGCGGCAGCGCATAGGCCTGCTCGGTGATGTAGTCCTGGACTTCTTCCGTGGCCTTGATGCGGCCTTCCTTGTCGGGGGTGTCGAGGACGGCGTCGAGAAGCTCCTGCAGGTGCGCGTCGATTGGGGTGCCCTCCGCGTCTTGGTTGAGGAAGGCGTCGCGGTTGTTGATGCCGTAGAGCGAGGTGATGACGTCATAGTCGGCGCGGCCCACCATCGAGTGGTAGATCTGCACCTTGTCAACGTCCTTGGCATCGGCGTTCTGCGTGGCCTGGTCGCCGGCGTTGACTTGGATGCCGATGCCCAGCTCACCCAGCTGGTCCTGCACCATGGTCATAACTTCCTTGGAACGCGGCTGCGGCAACGCGGTATTGGTGCGCAGGACGAGGCGCTGGCCGTCCTTGACGCGGATGCCATCCGGGCCGGGTTCCCAGCCGGCCTCGTCGAGAAGCCGCTTGGACTCCTCCGGGTCGAAGGTATAGGCGGCGGACTGATCCTTGTAGGCCAGGCCGGTCTTGGCCACCGTGGAGGTGGCCAGCGGGTAGGACTCGGAGAAGAGCACGCGGAGGATCTCCTCGCGGTCCACGCCGTGGATGATGGCCTCGCGTACGCGCTTGTCCTGCAGCAGAGGGTGGTTAAAGCGGAAGGCGAACTGGTTATTCATGGAGTTCGTGCCGCGGGCAATAATGTTGATGCCCTGTTCCTGAAGCAGCGGCTCTTGCGGGGCGGAGATCTGGCGGGCGATATCGGCCTGGCCGGAGAGGATGGCGCCGGTGCGCACGGACTCTTCGGCGGCGAGGATGTAGTGGACGCCGTCGATCTCCGCGCGCCCCTGGTGCTTGACCGCTGGCGGGGCCCAGTCGTAGTCCTCGCGGGTCTTGAGCTTAAGGTCAGTGCCTATTTCTTCCGATTCCACCACGAAGGGGCCCGAGCCAATGACGTTAACCGCGTTGCCGGGGCCGAAGCCCTCGTTGTCCAAGGCCAGCGTTGAATCGGAGAGCAGGCCGGCGTTGTAGGCGGAGGTGGCCTGGAGGAAGCCCGGAGAAGACTGGGTGAAGTAGAACTTCACGGTGTCCTCGTCCACGACCTCGCCGTGGTCATAGTTGGCAATCTGCTCGGAGCTGGTCAGCGTGCGGGATTTATCGCCGCGGCCGAAGAGGTCGAAGTTGGCCACGACGTTCTCGGCGGTCAAAGGAGAGCCATCGGAGTAGGTGACGTCGGTGCGGATGTTGAACGTGTACTCCGTGGCATCGGCGTTGACCTTGGGCATCTCCGTGGCAATCCACGGCGAGAGCTCGAGGGTCTCGGGGTCTTGGTACAGGAGGCGATCGGTCAGCTGGTTGACCACGCCGCCGTTGGGATAAAAGCCGGCGGCCGGCGGGTAGAGCGTGCGGAAGAACTGCGGCTCTAGGTAGGTGAGGACGTTGTCCTCCCCGTCCGGCCGCTCCGCGGCGGAGCAGCCAGCTAAGGCGAGGACTGCTGCCAGGGTGGCGGCGAGTGCGCGTAGGGTTTTCACGGTATTGCTTTCAGAGAGTAGATAGTCGGTTTGAATTGTGTCTACGGATTTAACACAACGTATACTGACCGGTATTATTCCACTAGACAGCACAGTCTAAATGTTTGAGGTTGATCTTTATGCCCTCCATCGCCATCGTCGGGGCCGGCCCACGCGGCATCTCGCTGGTCGAGCGCCTCGCGGCCCACCTGCGCGCGACCCCCCTTGAGTCACCCCTGCACCTCCACATCATCGATGATGCCCCGCTGGGCGCTGGCCGCATTTGGGATACGGAGCAGACCCGCACGTTGTGCATGAACACGCTGGCCGGCGCGGTCACTCTGTTCACCGAGCCCAGCTCCACCACCACCGCGCCGGTCCTCGAGGGCCCCATCCTCTACGAGTGGATCCAGCTCCTGCGTGGCGAGCGCCCCGACATCGCGCCTGCCAAGCTGGAGCTTTATGATTCCCACCCGCCGCGCGAGGAGCTAGCCGCTTCCTTTGCCGAGGAACTCGCGCGAACCCGCCCGGAGTCCAACCCTTCCCGCGCGCTTTACGGCGCCTACCTGGAGTGGGTCTTCGAGGTTGCGCTGACTCAGCTGCCGGAGACCGTGGACGTCGTCCAGCACCGCGCCCGCGCGCTGTCCGTGGAGGAGCGCGGTGAGCAGGACGCCATTACACTTTCCGACGGCTCCACCGTCACCGCCGACGCCACCGTCCTGGCCTACGGCTGGCAGGTACCGGCGCTCAGCGAATCCGAACGCGCACTGGCGGAGGCTGCGCACTCGGATCTGCATTGGGTGCGGCCAGATAACCCCGTCGAGCAGCCAGTGTCTGAGGTCCCCGCGGGCGAGAAGGTCCTGATCCGCGGCCTGGGCATGGGCTTCTTCGACATCATGGCGCTGCTCACCATCGACCGCGGTGGTGAGTTTGTGGGGGATCCCTCCACGCGCTCCGGGCTGCGCTACGAGCCCAGCGGTGAGGAGCCGCACTTCATCGTCTCCTCCGGCCGCGGCTACCCTTATATCCCAAAGTCGGAATATCACGCGCTGCCGCCGAAGGCCGCGCTGACCCGTTTCCGCGCCGCGGTGGCCGCACTGGTTCCGGAGGTCGAGCTGGACTTCGGCACGCAGTTGCTGCCGCACATTCTGCGCGATGCCTACGCCGAGTACTACGAGAACCAGGCGCGGGTCGCGCCTGATGCCCTGCAGCGCCCCCTCGCGGATATCATCGCCACCATCGATGCCACTGTGGTGGATGCCAACGACCTAGCAGGCATGGCAGACCAGCTCACCGCAGCCCTCGAGGGCTCCTCCGCGCAGCCTTTGGATCTTGCGCATTGGGCGAACCCACTCGACGATTTCACCGACGGTGAGATCACCGAGTACATCGCCGAAGGCTTAGCGCGCGACATCATCGAGGCCGTCGCCGCCGCCGATTCCCCGCTGAAGTCCGCGCTCTGGGCCATCTCTGCCGCGCGCAAGCCCTCCTCGATTGCGGGTTCAGAAGGCCGGATGACATGGGAGTCCCGCACCAGCACGTACAAGGAGTTCATGGCCTTCGGACAGATGGTAGGCTCCGGCCCGCCGCTCTTCCGCACGCGCCAGCTGCTCGCGCTTGTCGACGCCGGCCTCGTCACCTTCCTGGGTCAGCGCCCCCAGCTAGAGATCGGCGAGAAGTTCACGCTGCGTACCGCGCACGGTGAGGCTTCCTCCACCTGGCTTATCGACGCCTGGATGCACTCCCCCGACGTCCGCCGCGCCGGCGACCCACTGGCGGTATCCCTCAACGGGCGTGTTCGCGCGTTCGTCGACCATGGTCAGGCCACCGGCTCGCCGGAGACGACGTGGAACCGCCGCGTGGTCAACCCCGGTGGCATCGAGGACCCGCGCTTGCACATCGTGGGCATCCCCACCTATTCGCAGTGGCCGGACACCACCATCTCCCCCATGCCCGGCACGGACCCACTCATGCTGCAGGAAACCGACCGCACGGCCGGCTCCCTGCTCAATTCCCTCTAATCACACACAGCGAAAGCGCCGAGGCTCAAAACCTTGGCGCTTCGGCGGTTTTAGTGAAGGGCGTCGAGGGCCTGCTCCAGGTCCGCGAGCAAGTCATCGATGGACTCGATGCCCACCGAGATGCGCACGAGGTCTGCCGGTGGCACGAGCTCGGAGCCCTCAGCGGAAATGTGCGTCATGTTCTGTGGGTGCTCAATGAGGGACTCGACACCGCCAAGGGACTCAGCCAGCGAGATGAGCTTGGTGTTGAGACAAATCTGGCGGGCGTGCTCCTCGCTGTGGAAGCGCACGGACAGCATCCCGCCGAAGCCACGCATCTGCTTCTTAGCCAGCTTATGGCCCGGGTGCGAGGGCAGGCCCGGGTAGAGAACCTGCTTGACCTCTGGGCGGGATTCCAGGAACTCGGCCACGGCCTGCGCATTGGAACAGTGGCGATCCATGCGGACTTCCAAGGTCTTGATGCCGCGGGCGGTGAGGTAGGCGTCGAAAGGCGAGGACACCGCGCCGACGTTGCCCTGGAAATAGAGCAGGCGCTCATCCATCTCCGCGGAGTTGGTCACGACCGCACCACCCAGCACATCCGAGTGGCCGCCCAGGTACTTCGTGGTGGAGTGCAGGACGTGATCCGCGCCCAGCTCCAAAGGATTCTGCAGGTAGGGCGTGGCAAAGGTGTTGTCGACGACAATCTGAGCGTCGGTAGCCGCCTTAACAACCTCAGAGACTGCGGCGATATCCGTGATCGTCGTCGCCGGATTGGTCGGGGTCTCCAACCAAATGAGCTTGGTGTTCTCTTTCAACGCCGCCTCTACCGCCGCGGCATCGGCGGTATTGACGATGGACAGCTCGATACCCCACTCACCATAATCATGGTGCAGGAGGCGATACATGCCGCCATAGGCATCGTTGCCGAGGATGACGTGGTCACCTGGACGAACAAGAATCCGAATGAGGGTATCGACGGCCGCCATGCCCGTGGCGAAACAGCGCGCATACTCGGCATTCTCGAGCGCCGCGAGGGTCTTCTCCAGAGAATGAACGGTGGGGTTAGCCACTCGCCCGTACTCATAGCCGCCGCGCAGCTGCGCGAGGCCATCCTGCTGGTACGTGGTGGAGGCGTAGATCGGTACGTTGATGGATCCCATGTAGGGATCCGGCTGGTAACCGGCATGGATGGAACGGGAGGAAAAGCCAAGAGTGCGGTTGTCAGTCATGAGGCACAATTCTAGACCAAGCTGTTCAGTCGCGGGAAAGACAAGCTTTTTATATTCAGCTCTCTTCCCTACCATCGGTAAGCGTCAGTCGTGAGCGATAGCAGAAAGGACACACGTGACCAGACCAACCGCATACCTAAGCGCTTCCTCCGAGCTAACCGACGGGGCTGTCGACGCGGTCACCCGCTGGTGGCAAACAGAAAACATGCAGTCCTGGCTCATCGACAAACCCATCGGCATCGCGCTCATCCTCATCGTCGCCATCATCGGCAGCTGGCTGCTGCGCCGGCTCATCACCAAGCTGGCTGATAACAGCATCAAGAAGGGCAAGCTCAGCTCGCCGCTCTCCCCGCGCAAAGCGCACAAAACAACCGACAAGGTCCTCGAGCAAACACAGGAGGCTCGGCGCACCTCCCGCATCCAGACCCTCGCCGGCGTCGGACGCTCCGCGGTTGCCATATTCGTCTGGGTCTGGGCAGCGCTCGCCATCTTGGACAAGCTCGGAGTCAACGTCGCCCCGCTCGTGGCCTCAGCCGGCGTGGTTGGTGTCGCCCTTGGTTTCGGCGCCCAGGCGCTGGTCAAGGACTTCCTGTCCGGCATCTTCATGCTCATGGAGGACCAGTACGGCATCGGTGACACCATCGACCTCGGAAACGGGGTCTTCGGCGACGTGGAGTCAATTTCCCTACGTATTACCACGGTCCGCGATATCGATGGCGCGCTATGGTACGTCCGTAACGGCGAAATCTTGCAGGTGGCCAACCATTCCGACCGCTACTCCGTCGCCCGCGTCCAGGTCCCCATCGCACTGAGCAACGACCCCACCCGCGCAGTCGATGTCATCACCTCCGCAGCAGAGGACGCCGCCCGCGACCCCGAAATCAAGGGCTTCATCCTGGCCAAACCTACGGTCAATGGAATGTCCGGTTTGGAAGTTGACCACATGTCCTACCGCGTTTCCGTCAAGACGCTACCGGGCAAACAATGGGATGTGCAGCGCGCGATGCAGGCGAAAATCCTCACCGCCATGCATACGGAAGGAATTACCACGCCCTACCCGCGAGGGATGGCTATCTTTGATTTGGAAGAACCCAGCCTGACGCGAAAGGAAGATTAGGCGTGCAACCAACGAGCGTGTACGAAGCCGTCGGCGGAATGGAGACCTTTGAGAAACTCGTCGGCGGTTTCTATGCACAGGTGCGCGAGGATGATCTCATCGGACCGATGTACCCACAGCAGGATTGGGAAGGCGCGGAAAAACGCCTGACCTGGTTCCTCGTGCAGTACTGGGGTGGACCCCAGCTCTTCTCAGAGAATCGCGGTCACCCGCGCCTGCGCATGCGCCACGCGCCCTACCCCATCGACATAGCTGCCCATGATCGCTGGCTCGAGCTCATGGGCAATTCCTTGGCACAGATCGACAAGGAGACCATCCCGCCGGCCTACCGTGCGATGATTTGGGACCACATGGAGCGAGTAGCGGCAATGCTCATCAACCGCGCACCCTAAGTAGGGCTATAGCAAAATGAATATAGCTCTGGGGCCTCCGAGCGAGCTCTGATACTGTTCGCCTAATAGAAATTAGCTCCGACACAAAGTTCTACGATGACCAATCTCTCACTCTCCCCAGGACTATCCGCCCCTTCGCTGCCACGAAGGACACGCAATATTCGCTACACCGGCGTCTTCCTAGGAATTGTGCTGGCAGCCTTGTCCTACTTCGCGATGCCGCAATCTGCCGGTTTCGATGCCCGCGTCACCGCTGCGATCGTCGTCCTCATGGGCACATGGTGGATAACCGAAGCCCTCCCCCTCGCCGTCACCGCGATGGTCCCACTGGTCGCCTTCCCCGCCCTAGGCACAGCCGACATGAAAGATGTTGCCGCATCTTATTCTGCGCAAATCATCTTCTTGTTCCTTGGCGGGTTCCTCCTCGCCCTCGGCATCCAACGCTGGAATCTACACCGGCGAATAGCGCTCTTCATTGTTCTCCTTGTGGGAACAAAACCAGATCGCCTCATCCTCGGTATGATGCTCGCCACCGCAGCTTTAGGTATGTGGGTGTCCAACACCGCAACGGCGCTCATGATGATTCCGCTGGGCGCGTCCCTCGTAACATTAATTAAAGAGCGAAGCGGCACGACGAACGTCTCGAATTTCAGCGCCGGTCTCCTTCTTGGCATCGCCTTTGCAGCAACCATCTCCGCTTTCGGAACGATAATTGCCTCTCCCGGAAATGCCTTTGTGGTCGGCTACCTCAACGACGCCATCGGAACAACCATCACGTTCCCGCAATGGATGGTTTTCGGAACACCCCTAGCGCTTGGTTTTACGCTTGTGGGCTGGTTCATCATCACGAAAGTGGTGTGGAAACCCGAAATCGAGAACATCCCGGGTGGCCGGGAGCTGTTCCAGAAAGAGCTCGCCGCCCTGGGGAAGATGAGCTTCGGAGAGTGCCTTGTCGCCATTGTCTTTGGCATTACCGCGCTCGCGTGGATGTTCGTATCGCTCATCTTCAAAGACACCTGGGCTACCGACGCCGTCATCGCAATGATTGCCGGAATGTCCCTCTTCATCCTGCCCGGCCGACCGCAAGACGGGGTCATGCTCATGGATTGGGAAACCGCGCGCGATGTCCCGTGGGGCACGCTTCTTCTCTTCGGCGGCGGCCTGGCGCTGTCCGGCCAGATCACCAGCAGCGGACTCGATAAATGGATTGGTGAGGCCTTCTCCGGTCTAACCGCCCTCCCTTTCTGGGTAGCGCTTGCGCTCATCGTCCTCATCGTTATTCTGACGACAGAGATCACGAGTTCTATGGCCACGATTGCAACGTTCGTGCCTATCGTCGTCGGGCTTTCCCAGGCCTTGGGCTATGACCCGCTGCTCATGGCCATCGTTGTCACTCAGGCCTGCCAGTGCGCATTTATGCTGCCTGTCGCCTCGGCCCCGAACGCCATTGCGTTCGGAACCGGGGCCGTCAATATCCGTCAGATGGTTATCACCGGAATTTGGTTCAATGCCATCGGCTTCGTGTTGGTCTACGCTGTGGCCTTCACGTTGCTGCCAATGGCACTCAACCTCTAAAGCCCGAAGGCGTCCTTCACGGGCTGGGACACCAGCTCTCCCCCGCAGGTCATTAGACCATTGGCCAAGCCCGGGAAGCGCTCGACCGCACCGTCGAAGCCGCCGGCAGCCAGGGCGCGCATGTACGGCAAGGTCGCCGAGCCGAGTGCGCGCGCGGAGGTGTTCGCCACCGCGCCCGGCATGTTGGCAACACAGTAGAAGAGGGTGTCGTGCACCTTGAAGGTTGGCTCATCGTGCGAGGTCTTGTGGGAGTTCTCGAAGCAGCCGCCTTGGTCAATGGCAACGTCGACAAGCACGGCGCCCTTCTTCATGCGCTTAACCACATCCTCCCGAACCAACTTCGGGGCGGCAGCACCGGGTACGAGGACGGCGCCGATGACGAGGTCGGCGGCGAGAAGCTCCGCTTCCAGCGTGGCAGGGTCCGACACCAGGGTGCGCACGCCGCCCTGGTACTGCTCATCGAAGCGCTGCAGGACGTGCGGGTCAAGGTCGAGCACCGTGACTTCCGCGCGCAGGCCATGCGCCATAGCCACCGCGGACGCGCCAACCTGGCCGCCGCCGATGACCACCACTCGTGCCGGTTGGGTGCCCGGCACGCCGGAGACCAGCAAGCCACGCCCACCCTGCGTGGACAACAGATGGTGCGTTCCCTCAATGACGGCGAGGCGCCCGGCCACCTGGGACATCGGTGTCAAAAGCGGCAGAGTGCCGCGGGCATCGGTAACCGTCTCATAGGCCACGGCGGTGGTTCCGGCCTCAACCAGGGCGTCCGTCAGCGGACGGTCCGCCGCCAGGTGGAGGTAAGTGAAGAGCAGCAGATCCTCGCGCAGGTAGCCATACTCGGCCTCGAGCGGTTCTTTGACTTTGACCACCATGTCCGCCGCCCAGGCCTCCTTAGCGGTGGCGACGATAGTCGCACCCACGGCTTGGTACTCGGAGTCCGGGAAAGAAGCGCCTTCTCCGGCCCCAGTTTCCACTAGAACCTCATGGCCGTCTTTGATGAGTGCGTGCGCAGCGCTCGGGGTAAGAGCGACGCGGTTCTCGTTGTTCATGATTTCTTTGGGTGCCGCAATACGCATCGTGCGAGCTATCTCCTTTTATTGAAGAAACTGAATTCGACCCCTTAATAGTAACGCAAATCACGCTGCGTTGCGGGCGTAGAAACCACACAGTTTTCCCGCGGTGCTGTGCCCCGCCGCGGACTCTGCGGCGGCGAGGCTGGAGACGTCTTAGAACAAAGACAGCCGCGTGGAGTGATAAACACTGCCATAGGGCGCGTCGAGGCGCACCCACCGCCCCTTGCCCGCCACGCGCAGGTGGCGGGGGATATCGAGCGACGCAGCAAAGCCCGGGATGAGACCCAAACTCGTGCAGGCGAAGATCATCCGCATAGGAATCTCTACTTGGGTCTCCGCGCTCTCCACGGTGAGCACGGTTTGATTCAACAGGCTTTTCGGCGGTCCCATCGGACCAGAGAATTGCCGAGCTAACTGCCGGCCTTTATCCGCTAATTCACGGACGACGTCGACAGGCAATGAATCAATCTCTCGAAACCCCGTCGCCGGCGGCAAGGCCCCCGGCCATGAGGGGTCGCGCGCGGGGCCTAGGTCAAGCACCTCCGCTCCGTCCTCCTCAAGGAGGTGTTCGGGGGTGGTGCGGAGGGCGTCGAGAAGCGCCTGCGCCGACACCACTGCCCCATCGCGGCCAACGACGCCCTCGCAGCGCCGCGCTACGACGACGTCGAAGGGGGTCGTGACAAAAACCTCAACGTGGGTGGCGTCGTATTGACGCAAGCGCACCGTCGCTGAGGCATCCAGCCCCGTCGCACGAGCGAGGAGGGCCTGTAGCCCCACCCCGCCGTTGTGCAATGTCAGGGATTCACTCTCCATAATTGCGCTGGCCGCCTACTGCTCGTCCAACTCGACGACAGCATTTTCCAGGATGATGGTGCGCTCCTGCTCAGAAACCTCCCGCGGCATCTGGGTATCTGGATCAATGGTGACCTGCACACAGTCGATGACGCAGGCCACCTGGCCTTGCGCGTCCTTGATCTTCTGACGAGTGGTAAACGACGTGGCTCCAAGGCGCACCACCGTGGTCTCCACCGTCACCGTGCCATGCCGTCCATCCCACTTGATGGGGCGGACATAGTCCGCGTCGATGTGGCGAACAAAAGCCACCATGTTTAGGCCACGTGAATAGAAGTGGTGCATGGCAAAGGCCAAGCGCGCTTCCTGCGCCAGCTCGATAAAGTTGGCGTTCATCATGTGGCCGTACATGTCGAAGTCCGACCAACGCACTCCCACGGTGAGCTCGTGGACGTTGTCCTTAGTCTCCTCCGACACAACATTCTGAGCGGGCATTCCAGAATCCTTCCGAAGATTTCCTTTGAGTGTTAGGGCTGAGCGGCCCTAGCGGCTGAGCTTGCGGTGGGTAACGCGAGACGGACGGGCGGCGTCCTCACCGAGGCGCTCGACCTTGTTCTTCTCGTAATCGCCGAAGTTACCCTCGAACCAGAACCACTGGCCTTCCGCGACATTGCCTTCCCAGGCCAGGATGTGGGTACAGGTGCGGTCGAGGAACCAGCGATCGTGGGAAATAACCACGGCGCAGCCGGGGAACTTTTCCAGCGCGTTTTCCAGGGAGCCCAAGGTTTCCACGTCCAAGTCGTTGGTCGGCTCATCGAGGAGGATCAGGTTGCCGCCCTCTTTGAGGGTCAGGGCCAGGTTCAGGCGGTTGCGCTCACCACCGGAAAGAACCTTAGACGGCTTCTGCTGGTCCGGGCCCTTAAAACCGAATGCGGAGAGGTAGGCGCGGGACGGCATCTCGTTCTGGCCAACGTGGATGTAGTCCAGCCCATCGGAGACGACCTCCCACACGGTGGCCTCTGGGTCGATGTTTTCGCGTCCCTGGTCAACGTAGGAAAGCTTGACGGTCTCGCCGACGGTGACAGAACCGGAATCCGGCTCTTCCAGGCCCACGATGGTCTTGAACAGGGTGGACTTACCCACACCGTTCGGGCCGATAACACCGACGATGCCGTTGCGCGGCAGGGTGAAGGACAGGTCCTTAATAAGGACGCGACCATCGAAGCCCTTGGTCAGGTCCTTGACCTCCACAACCTTGTTGCCCAGGCGCGGCGGGGTCGGAATCTGAATCTCCTCGAAGTCGAGCTTCTTGTACTGCTCGGCTTCTGCAGCCATCTCCTCGTAGCGCTGGAGACGGGCCTTGTTCTTGGCCTGGCGCGCCTTCGCACCGGAACGAACCCACGCGAGTTCTTCCTTGAGGCGCTTCTGCAGCTTCTTGTCCTTAGCACCAGCAACTTCGAGGCGCTCAGCCTTCTTCTCCAGGTAAGTGGAGTAGTTGCCCTCGTAGGGGTAGAGCTTGCCGCGATCAACCTCACAGATCCAGCCCGCAACGTGGTCGAGGAAGTAGCGGTCGTGGGTCACGGCCAGGACGGCGCCCGGGTAGGACTCGAGGTGCTTCTCCAACCACTGGACGGACTCGGCGTCGAGGTGGTTAGTGGGCTCGTCGAGCAGCAGGAGATCCGGTTCACTCAGCAGCAGCTTGGCCAGCGCGACGCGGCGGCGCTCACCACCGGACAGGTTAGTCACCGGGTCATCAGACGGCGGGCAGCGCAGTGCCTCCATGGCCTGCTCGATCTTGGAGTCAACCTCCCACGCATCCGCGTGGTCGAGCTCCTCCTGTAGCTTGCCCATTTCTTCCATGAGCTCGTCGGAGTAGTTGGTGGCCATCTCTTCCGCGATCTCCTCGAAGCGCTGCTTCTTCTGGAAAATCTCCCCGAGGCCTTCTTCGACGTTCTCGCGGACCGTCTTCTCCTCGTTGAGCGGCGGCTCCTGGAGGAGGATGCCGACCGTCTTGCCCGGGTCAATGAAAGCCTCGCCGTTGGAAGGCTGATCGAGGCCGGCCATAATTTTCAGGATCGAGGACTTACCTGCACCGTTGGGGCCCACGACGCCAATCTTGGCGCCCGGGTAGAAAGCCATAGTGACATTGTCCAAAATAACCTTGTCACCGATGGCCTTACGCACGTTTTTCATCGTGTAGATGAATTCGCCCATGTTTCACCCTTTACTTCTGTCAGGATTGGTCAATAACAGTACAAAGAGTACATCACATGGGCGGTGGTAGTCCCCCGTCCTTAGGCCATAGCTTCTTCTGGCGCCGGTTCGCGGTGAGCTTCGGCCGCGCTCTGCGCTTGCTGACGATCCGCCGCAGTATCCTGCGGGGTATCTCCCGACTGCAGAGCAGCCGGCAATGCCTCATCCTCCGCAGTACTCGGCGGTGCCGTGTAATCCACATCCAGTACTGGCGGATTCTCCCCCAGCCAGAGGGCTTCGCTGCCCTCCTCACCATAGGAAGTACCAATCTTGGTGGAGGTGATGCAGAAGCGGTTGAGGTCGAGGCCCACGTGGGCGATCTTGATATAGGTCCTAGAGCGCTTTGCCCCGTTCTTATCCTCCCACCGGTCCGTGACAATGGAGCCCATAACAAAGACCGGCATGCCCTTAAACAGGGACTTCTTAACATTGATGGCGCACTGGCCCCACACCTCACCGTCGATATAGTTAAGGTCCAGCTCCCGCCACACAGTCTTGCCCTCGTCATCCTTTTCCGGAACGCTGCGCGAGGAAGCAAAGCGGAGGCGGGCCTTGTACATGGTTTCGCTGATTTTGGTCAGGTGGGGGTCGTGAGTCAGGCGCCCCGTGAGTGAAATTGGGTATTGAGACATTGCGTGATTCCTTTGCTGTTTGTGGCTGGTGCTCTTTTCAATGCGAGGAAGCGATGCGCCTCCCGTACCTCGCATCATCGCCACCCATCAGCGCGCCCGCAATGACCTCACTGCCAACCTGTGGATAACTTGTTGAAAGCATCAACAACATATCCGTTTCGCCCGGTAAGCACTCTTTTTCACGCACCCAGGGTGGGCACTCCCGCTAGTGCTGGCGGAAGGTGGAATCATCCCCTTCGCTCATCTGCTTGAGCATGGCGTTATAGCTTTCCAAATCAGCATCGCCGTCAATATCCGCCTTAGCATCATGGCGCCGAGCGGTGGCACGATCCTCCCGCAGCCAGTCAAGGAATAGCGAACCAAACACAATCACCAGCGGGAATTGGCCGAAGCCCCAGGAAATACCGCCGCCGGTTCGTTGGTCCGTGACAAAGTCCGGGTGCCACGGCAAGCTCAAGGACTCATAGAAGTCCAAGCCCAGAATGACTTGCATCTGCATGAGGTAGACGCCGGCAAAAAGGTGCAGGGGCATCGACACGAAGAGGATGAGCAGGCGAATGCCCGTCGGCGCGCGCCACGGCAACGGGTCCGGGCCAATAACTTCCCAGTAGTAGATGTAGCCAGAGATCAAGAAGACCCAGTTCATAATCACGTGCCCAGCGTGTTCCGAAATGGCGAGCTCATAAAAGTTCGGGAAAAGGTAGAGCACGTAAAGGAAAGCCAGGAACTGCACAACGTTGACCGCTGGATGCGTAAGAATGCGCAAGGTACGAGCCTTGGTGAGGGCGACGGCGGCGTCGTGAAGCGTGGGCTTGCCCGGCTCCCCAGGCTCAAAAGCTTCCATCACTAAGGTCACCGGAGCGCCCAGCACAAGGCACAGCGGGACTGCCATGGACAGAATCATGTGCACCAACATGTGCATGGAGTACAGCGCCGGCATATACAAGCCGATGCCATTGCTCATAATCAGCGTCATGCCCAGCGCTCCCACAAGGAACCACGCAGTGCGTCCTGCCGACCACGTCAGCCCGCGGCGCTTGAGGCGCCACAGCGCGTACAGGTAGAAGCCGGCCAGCACGATCCCCAGCGAGCCAAACATGAGATCAAAGCGGAACATGGTCCACACGTTGGTGGCGGTGGGGGCGTCGAAAAGCTCATAGCCCAGCAGAATCTGCATGGCGTTGAGATTCGGGTCCCGCGGCGGCGGGGGCGGCGTACGGCCCATCGAGATGGCTACGCCAACGGTCGCCGCCATGATGAGAACCTCAACCACAGCCACCCTGATAAACAGGCGCGGCGAACTCTTCAAGTGAGGGATGGTAACCCGTCGGTGCACGAAGCCGATGGCTGCCAACACCACGGTGAGCACCGCTTTGCTCAGCACTAACAGGCCGTACCGAGTAGTGAACAGATCCCCGAACTCAACGCGAATCAGCGCATTAACTACGCCTGTAGCTGCCAGCCCCACGATGGAGAACAACGCGACCGAGGAATAGCGACGCACCGCCACACCCATATCTGGGCCAAGGCGGCGGCCATGGGCGATGAGCCCCATGAGTCCACCGACCCAGAGCATGATGAAGAACAGGTGCAGCAGCAGCGAGTTCGTACCGTAGTCATGATCGCCACCGGAAGCCGAGTGGCCCTCCATCCCGAGAGGCACCGTCAGCAACAAGGACAAGAAAAACGTTCCGACTTGGCCCGCCCACGTGCGTGCGACAAAACCAGATACGGCAACAACCACTGCGATAGCTGCGGTGAGCAGCCAGACTTGCGACGCCGCGATCTGCCCCACTGCCATGCCCATGAGCTCCGGGTTGAGAACCTTAGCCAACGGGGTACCGGTGAGATCCGACATGACGAGAGGGACCTCTAATAAAGACACCACCGCGGCGCCCACCGCCGCCCATGCGCCGGTCCGCGCTGCGATGTGCCCATCGACGGTGAGCGTGGCCTTGATGAGGCGCTCGTTGTCCTTGTCCGGTACCGCCGGGTAGATAAAGAAGGCGCTCGACATAAAGGAGCCGATAGAAAGCGCCATGAGCATCCACGCGATAGCGCGGAAGAAGGGCAGGCCGAATGTTGTCATACGCCCTGGGTCGGGGATGCCTAGGGCGGCGAGCGAGTCCGCAAGAAAGAACAGAGAAATGATTCCGCCGACGAGGCCCGCGAAGACGACGAAAGAAAGATTCAACAAGCGGGAAGGCTGCGCTCCCGACGTCGAGTGTGCCGGCCCCCGAAAACGCTGTGAGCTGGGAGTTTCTTTCTCAGTGTGCATGGTGGGCAGTCTACCGTCACGGAGGTTCTCTTACCTAAAAGGTAGTTTTTTCTCAGCTTTCAGGTAGCCTGCTCTTATGGACTCTCGCCAGCTTCACCATTTTCGGTCCGTTGTGGACCACGGTTCCTTCACGCAAGCTGCGGAAGCACTGCAACTCACGCAACCTTCTTTAAGCCTGACCGTCCGCAAGCTCGAAAAGGATCTCAACGTGAAGCTGCTCTCCCGCGGGCGCGGTGGAGTCCGAACCACAGAGGCCGGAGACTACCTCTATGGCGTCGCTACCTCGATAGATTCCCTTCTTACCACCGCCACCACGCGCCTTGCCGAAATTGCATCCGGCAGCGCGGGCTCGGTGACGTTATGCTCCGCCCCTGAGTTCAACTGGCTTTATATGCCTGAGATTTTGTGCCGCATGCGCCAGCGCGCACCGGAGGTAAGTGTTTCCTTAAAGGACTTAGAACCAACCGCCACGTTGAGAGAGGTCCTGGATGGCTCAGCGGAGTTAGGAATCCTCCTCACCACTAACCCACAGCGCTTCCACCAAGACTTCGGCGCGCAGCTCACCATTGACTGCGCCGCAGAAATGGAGGTGCGCGTCGCGCTCCCCGAGAGGCTTAAAGGCTTGCCCGACCCCGTGCGGTTGACCGACCTGAGCGCTGAGACCTGGCTCTTGCCGCCGCGCTGGCCCGAACTCAGTGGTTTGCCGGAAGCAATGGATCAGGTGTGGGCCAAGGCAGCGTTAAGCAAGCCCGTCACGGTCCAAGAAGTTCCCACGTTGCAGACGGGGTTGCCACTCGTGGCGGGCGACTACGGGATCAGCCTCCTGCCGCACACCGCGCACACTTTGGGCCAGCAGGGAGTCCACTTCCGGCGAATCGCGGAAGCCCTCCCGACCGTGCAGGCGCTCGTCATCCACCGCGCGGACCGTGCGCTGAGCCCAGCGGCGCGCACGCTTAACGACGTCCTCCTCAACGCCAACGCCGAGCCAACGCCAGCGGTAGCCCGATAATCGGACTACACGCCCCAGTGCGTTATGATGGCGCGGTACGCCTCCATAGCTCAGTGGATTAGAGCAGTGGGTTTCTACCCCATGTGTCGCGGGTTCGAATCCTGCTGGGGGCACGCAGGTCAGGGCCACTTTTTGGGTTTTATTAAACCTCGAAAAGTGGCCTTTGGGCACAATTTAGGCACACTTTTATGGACATCACCCTCGCGACTTTTGACCACGCTCCACAATCCGCGCTGCGCGGAATGCGCTTCAGCAATGCCTGGGGGACGTCACCAAGTTATGCGGAGTCACGCCGCGGAGTGCTCACCGGGCAGTACCCGCAGCGCGGAGCCACAACGCGCATCACGGACATCTTTGCGGCAGCTGGCTTCGAGGTTCGGGAGGATACCCGCCCCGCATCGTCACGGGTCTTTCGGCTTCTTGAGCAACCAGACCCCCACGTGTTGGATGATCTCGATGGCGTCGTAGCGGTGTGTTCCCTGCAGGAGGATAAGGCCGCAATGTCTCTCCTGTGGCCCGGGGTTGCAGAGTCCGGGGAGTGCACTGAGCTTGTCTCCCCGCTCGACCTAGCTCCTACCCTCGCGGCGATCGCGGGGCTTGATGTGCGCCCCAACGCGCCCTTGTCATTCGACGGGCTCAATTTGGTGCCGGTCCTCCGCTATGGCGCTTCCGGGCACGGGGCTCTCTTCTTCGACTACGGCGTACGCATGCAGGACGCCACGCTTGTCGACGGCACCGCTACCCCACCCAGCGCCCTGCCGCGTCTGCGTGATGAGTGGGAAACGTGGAAGCGCTTCATGGCGATGGGCCCGCTGCAGTAATTTGCAGAATCTACCGATTACTCCACTGGAATGACGACCCAGAGGATGAGGTAGAGCAGAATTCCTGAGAAGCCCAGCAGCGTGGCAACAACGAAGAGGATTCGCACCAAGGTCGGGTCGAGGTTGTAGGTCTGTGCGATGCCGCCGCACACGCCTCCGAGCATCGTGTCAGTTGTGGAACGGGTCAAACGTTGGTTGTTCATGATGTCTCCTTTCACTGTCCATTATCCAGAGTTGGGCCGAAGGGTTCATCGGTGTTTACCCTGATTTAGACCCTGATTGCTCTACGCTGGGTGGAAACTTCCCACCCTGAGAGAAAGGACGCCGTTTCATGGCTCACTCCCCCGGGCTGCCCGCCCCTACCCGCTCCTCGTATGCGCTGCTGACCGGCGCTAGCCAGGGCATTGGCGCTGCGATGGCCAAGGACCTAGCCGCCCGTGGCTACAACGTCATTCTCGTTGCCCGCCGCGAAGACGTCCTTGAATCCATCGCCGCGGACCTGCGCTCGCGCCACGAGGTGGACGCCATCGCGCTGGCAGCGGACCTCTCCGAGGCCGCAGACGTTGACCGCGTCATCGAGTTCATGGCGGGCAAGGAAATCTCCATCATCGTCAACTCGGCGGGCATCGCCAGCTTTGGCAAGTTCATGGAGCAGGACTGGGATTATGAAACCCGGCAGTTCGACCTCAATGCAAAGGCCGTTCACCGCCTGACGCGCGCCGCCCTTGAGCAAATGCTGCCGCGACGCAGCGGCGCTATCTGCAACGTGGGATCGGCCGCGGGCAACGTCTCCATCCCAAACAACGCCACCTACGTGTTCACCAAGGCAGGTGTTAACGCGTTTACGGAGGCCCTGCACTACGAGCTCAAGGGCTCCGGCGTGACCTGCACGCTGCTTGCCCCCGGCCCGGTGCGCGATGCCGTCATCCCCGAAGAAGAGCAATCCATCGTGGACAAGGTAGTCCCGGATTTCTTGTGGACCACCTATGAGTCCTGCTCCGAAGAGACCCTGGAGGCCATGGCCCGCAACCAGCGCCGCGTGGTCCCTGGGCCGCTATCGAAAGCAATGAACGCGTTGGGCAAGATTGTGCCCACCCCAATTGCTGCACCGCTCATCGGCAGCTTCTATTCCAAGATGGCCTAGGACATAAAATGCCCGCTCTCCCCGTGGAGAGCGGGCATTGCTTTACTTGCCTTGGAGCGGCGATTGCTCCGCGATAGCCTTCTGTGCGGCCTCCTCCCGGGCGAGCTTGCGCTCTACCCAGAACTCGGCGTTCTTGATGCCCAACGCTTCTGGGTCAAATTGCGGGTCCTTGCCAGCTGCCTTCTGTGCGCTGTAATCCTTGAGACACTTGAGTGCCGGGACCTGCAGGAAGAGGATGGCGATGATGTTGAGCCACGCGGTCGCGCCAACGCCGATATCGCCCAGCGCCCAGGCAGCACCCGGAGTCGTCGTTGCGCCAACAACCACGGACACCACGAGGAGAATGCGCAGGAGCCACACCAGTGCGCGGCGGGCGGTCTTGTTGCTGATCCAGCGGTTGAAGTAGGTCAGGTTGACCTCCGCCATGTAGTAGTACGCCAGGACGGTGGTGAAGGCGAAGAAGGCAATAGCGATGGCAACGAAGCTCGGGCCGAAACCTGCCAACAGGGTGTCCAGACCGTGCTGGACAAAGCCCGGACCGACCTCGACCCCATCCGGGATCGAACCGGCGTAGCGCACCGGGCCATCCTCCGACTCGCCTTCGAAGACCTTGTACATGTCGGTAGAAATGATGATGAATGCGGTAGCGGAGCACACGAAGAGGGTGTCAATGTAGACCGCGAAGGCCTGCACGAAGCCCTGCTTGGCCGGATGGGATACCTCCGCAGCTGCGGCAGATTGTGGGCCGGTACCTTGGCCTGCCTCGTTGGAGTAGATACCGCGCTTCACGCCCCACATGATGGCCGAGCCCAACAGTCCGGAGAAAGCCTGCTCCGCACCGAAAGCGGACTTAAAGATCATGCCGAAGACCTCAGGGATCTGGTTGAAGTTCATGATCAGGATGATGATGGCAAAAAGGATATAGGCGCCGGCCATGAACGGGACCACGAGGGAGGCGAAATTAGCGATGCGCTTCACGCCACCAATAATGATGATGGCGAGGATTCCGCCCAGAATCACGGCAGACCAACCGACCTCAACACCCCAAGCGTTCTGAACGGCCGCAGCCACGCCGTTAGCCTGAATGCCGGGCAGGAAGTAGCTGGTGGCAAGGATCATCGCAATAGCGAAGACGATTCCATAGACCACCATGAAAGGACCGGCCTTGGTGTGCTTATAGGCCTTCTCAATGTAATAAGCCGGACCACCGCGGTATTCGTCGGTGTCTTGGTCCTTCTCCTTATAAACCTGCGCCAAGGTACATTCCACGAAAGAAGTTGCGGAACCGAGCAGAGCCACCGCCCACATCCAGAACACGGCACCTGGGCCGCCGAAAGCGATGGCGGTTGCAACGCCCGAAATGTTTCCCACGCCAACGCGGCCCGCCAGGGAAATCATCAGCGATTGGAAGGACGAGACACCTGAATCGGAGCTTTCGCCGTCCTTCAGCTGTTTAATCATGTCCGGAATGCAGCGCACCTGTAAGAACTTGGTGGCCAGGGTGAAATAAATTCCCGCGCCGAGGCACAGGAAGACTAATGCTGGTGACCAAATTAATGAGTTGAGAGTGTCAAGAAAGGCTGACATCGGTAGGTTTCCGTCCTTCGATATATGTGAGTGCCATCACTTTAAAGGCTGACCTAATAATGTCCCATCTCCCAAGGGTTTGGTGAGAGAAATCATGAAAAAGTTCAAGAAGCCCTCGACACTGCCCCTCAATGTCAACCAGAAAACCCCAGCACACCTCGAATAAAAAGGCACCTTCCACAACAAGACCCCTCCTCACCCCCATTTACCCCCATCTCAGCCGACTAGGGCACCTCCCAAACCATGACCGAAGAGAAACTATGGTGGAAGCCATGAGTGATATCCCCGCCAAAAACGACCGCCTCGTCTGGATCGACTTGGAGATGACCGGACTTGAACCGCAGCGCCACGTAATCGTGGAAGTCGCCGCCGTCATCACGGACGCCGAATTAAACATCCTCGACGAGGGCCTCGACCTCGTCGTGCACGCTACAGAGGAAGAACTGGCGGAGATGGATGACTTCGTCACCGAAATGCATGCGAAGTCCGGTCTCGACAAGGAAATCCGGGAATCCACGATCACAATCGAAGAGGCGGAGGAAGCGGTACTGAAGCTCGTCGAGAAGCACTGCGACGCCAACCACCCTGCTCCCCTTGCAGGCAATTCCATCGCCACGGACCGCACCTTCATTCGTGAGTACATGCCGCGCCTGGACGCCGCACTGCACTACCGAATGATTGACGTTTCCACGATTAAGGAACTAGCACGCCGCTGGCACCCGCGGGCATACTACAACCAGCCACAAAAGGGCATGGCGCACCGAGCCCTGCAAGACATTATTGAATCCATTCGAGAGCTCGACTTCTACCGCCGCAGCGTATTCCGCACGGACGACGGCCCCTCCACCGCGGAAGCGGAGGATCTTAAGGCTGCCACTACCGATGACTACCAGGCGTTTTTGTAAATTCAACGAGGTGAGTTAACCTGTATCTCGTTGCTTTCAGGCAACGATGGTGGCTGTAGTTCAGCTGGTAGAGCACCAGGTTGTGATCCTGGGTGTCGCGGGTTCGAGCCCCGTCAGCCACCCCGAAATACCCCGTAGCCTGCATAAACAGGTTACGGGGTACATTACTGTTTCGGCCAAGTACGTTATAGAGTACGTTATAGATTCTAGAAATCTGGCGCGTACATTTGCCGCTGTTGCTGATTTTGTCGCTGCTGGCGCTGCCGTCGTCGAGCCTCGACAAGTCGCTGGTTCTCGCCAACAGACCGAAGGAAGTACGCGGGACGATTCCCTACGGGATTGAAAGGCCGCGTACGTGCATGCACGTAATCCTTGTGTTCGGCGGCTACTGCGGCGTCGTCATCGAGAAGGTGCGCGAAGTACTCAGCGTCAGCACCGTCAAACTCCGAGCGCTGGAATTGCCGAAATTCGTCGTCCATCACGCGCTGTTCGAGAAAGTCAAAGTCCACCTGGCGCATATCCCCTACCGAGTCATCGGGCGACCACGGCGCGGGCGCACCGGCTTGTCGAGGGGAGGGCGACCACGTTGCGGCCGGGCTGCTTCGCTCAGTAGCCTGCCGTTGTCGGCTAGCCTGCCCCGCTGATTCCGGCTGTACAGCGCTTCCGCTGCTGCCAGCTGCTGCTTGATTCTCTCGTCCGGGCCGTCCGGGAACATCTCGTTCATCGCCGCTGGAATGACCCGTTCCCTCTCGGTCTCGGTCATCGAATACAGTTCGTCGCGTTGCGTCTCGGTGAACAGTGTCGGTGTGTCCTTCTTCGTCTCCGGCTCCTGGCGCTCCGGTGTCGGCGGTGGTGTTGGTGTCGGCGAGGATTCCGGCGTACTTTTCTCGGAGTGATTGGGTTCCGCCGGCATCTTCAATACCGCCGGCCGTGACTGATTCGGGTTCTGGCGTGGTGTCAAGTTCCTCTTGCGCTTCTTGGGCATGATAGCTCTCCTGTTGTTTGAGTTGCTGTTGTTGAATTAACTGCTGCTGGTACTGCTGTTGTTGTTCCTGTATACGTTGTTCGACTGCTTCGAGGGTGTAATCATCCTTTCCCAATCGCGAGCCGGTGCGTTTCGTAGACCGCGAGCCGCGCGAGGTGGCATAGCGGATCTCTTCACCGGCTTCATCGACCAGGGCGTAGCTAGTCGCTGTTACGTCGTCGCGGTTCTCCTTCTTGTGCGTTGTGACACGGAAAGACACGCCGTACTCAGCGGCAATGTCTTGCGCGACTTCAAGACCGCCTGAGACTGTCGGAGCACCCGTTACGCGCGGGTCAGTGAGTACCGCATCTACACGCTGAGTCATTTCGGCGCGCCAGTTGTCCTTTGTGATTACTGGCAGGGGTACGCCGCGAAGGTTCTGCCGTTGTCCTTGCCCTTGCGGTTGCCCTTGCGGTTCGTAGACCTCCAAGCCCAGGTCTTTCATCACTTCATCGTTGAAGTGCTTTACCTTGTGGAAGTACCGAACATCGCGCGGCGTGTTCCCGGTTACTCTGTCGTGGTTCGCAAAGGTCAAATGATTGTGCAAATGACCGCTGTCGGAATCCGTGTGTGTCGCTACTACAACGTCGCTGTTCGGCGCTATTCGACGCGCGAGTTCCATACCCGCGAGGTGCGCAAGATAAACGTCAAACGGATTGTCTTTATCGAGTTCGTCCGGGTGGAAAGATTGGATGACTATAGCCGCTTGATTCTCGCGCTGAGGGTGCCGGGTGTGCTCCGTAACGGTGTCGTGAACAAACTGCATCGGTGTAGCGTTCGGCGTAGCACTGACAACGCTGTACGCGGCCGCGCGGACATCGTCGTTGCGCATATTCTCGTACGTACCGTAAACGGCGTACACGGTGGCCGCGCCAACACTTTTCGATTCTAAGATTTTGACGACTGACATGCGGCCTCCAATTTCCCTCGCAGCTTCACGAGTTCAAGAAATATCTCTTGCATCTCGTTTCTGAGTACGGCGCGCAAATCTTCGAGATCTGTACGCGTCTTCTCAATCTCCTTCGGGTCTGCGCCGTCTTCCACGGCTTCGAGGATGAACATCTCATCAACAACGCGAGTGTTGACCGCGCGGACCGCTTGATTCACATTCGTGCCGATACGGTTCACCTCTTGCGTGAGCCGCGCGAGTTCTTTACGAGTCTCTGGCGGCAATTCGCGCAATTCTTCAAACATCGAGGGCGGTACGCGGTCAGTCAGTGAATCGAGCGCCAGGCGTACAGTCTCCGCTGCCGAAATCTCCATACGGTCAGACAACGCGCGTACATAATCCGCGCGTTCTTTGTCGAATCGGCATGTGAGCCGCAACGCGTCTAAGTTCTGTTTCGTCATAATCTAATCTGCTTTCCTGTTGTTAAACTTCGTATCGCCTCTATCGAGGCGAGGCGGACAAAAGCGCTAATCACGCTTCTGTCCTGGACTTACTTCCCAGTCGCGCATTGAGCGATTACCGTCACTCCGAAACTGCGTTGTCGTAGCGCGCTGGTAATCGTCAAAGTCGGACTGGAAAGTAAGTGGCAAGCAGGCCACTGAGCACCGCTTCGCGGCACTCGTGTCAGCTTGCAAGGGGCTGGCCGCCCCCTTGACCCCGGCTAGTACGTCGTCGCTGCCGCGTCGCCGTAATCGACCTCCGGCACTGTCATACCGTCGTCGTCCTGGCCGTCATCTTCGGCTTCATCGACCGGGTCGATAATTCCGAGATGCGCGGCGAGTTCAGCGACTGTCTTGTTCAGAAAGTCGCCGTAGTTCTTCCCGCCGGTCGCGGCGTCGATGAGCGCTTCACCGCAGAGACGTTGCATCTCCGCTTTTTGTTCGCGCTCCTTCTCCGCTGCGCGGCGCTTCTCTTCTCGAATCTTCCGCATGCGTGCGGCTGCTTTTTCAATCTGGTTTGTCTTTGCAGACATGGTGTTTAACCTTTCAGTCGTTTTGGATATTGGTCGGTCGAAAACTCACCCGTGGAGGTCCACGCGAGAGCGGAAGGAATATCATCGAACGTCCTCCTCTAACGAGTCGAGGAAGCCGCGAACCTCGTCGAGGTCACAATCCGCGAGGACAGCCTCACGACGCGAGGTTTTGGACATGTTGTCCCATTGCGATTTCGTAAACTCGCCCAACCCGAGGGAAGAGAGCCACGCGAGTTTGTCCTTAAGCGCGAGACGTTTAGAGGCCAATTCAGGAACATCGATAAACCCGGCCTTGTGAGCGGCAACGATTTCAGTCAGCAGCGCACCACCAGCGGTACGCACGCGACGACCACCCGCAGAGCGATAACGCCGGTGCCAGTTCCCCCAATCCTCACGCGTACGCAAACAACCCGTGAGGTCAGTCGCACCAGGCCGGTGGCTTTGAATGCGCTGAGCGATTGACCGAGCTTTGTCGTAGTGCAACACGGACAACCAAGCGCGGGTCTCAAACCCACAAATTTCCATCCCATCAACGAAGACGGACTCAAAGGTCTCAGGTATGGGTTCACGTTTCAGGTCATAGTCCAATAACGAGATTGCAGGCTCATGACTTACAAGCACACAGTCCAAACGACCCTCAGACCGAGACAGATACTTGAAGGACGGGAAAGACTTATAGGGGTTTGGAATTTTCCCGGTACGCGATAGCGCGAGGTCGCGAAAATACTCACGTTCAGCCACAGAGCCACGAGCGATACTTTCAGGGATTCTGAGGTTGCCCTTGGCCAGTACACCACCAGGCTCACACGAGACGTTTGCACGAGTCGAGAGATTCACAAGGTCAGACTGACGGTGCTTGATTTCCCAGATCGAATCATCATCTGCAAGCGCGAGACGAGACTCACGCAGAATGTCGGCAAACCCGAAAAGGTCGTAACGTTCAAGGTCGTCGTCAGCAGTGATAACACCGTCGGTCGTTGCGCTGAGAATCTTGGTCTGGTTCGAAACCGCGAGCAAGGTCGCACGAACCAGAGAGGTGGTCATCGAGGCATGGTAAGGAGAGGTCACGGCGGACCCGCCGATGTTCTCCATTTCCTCTTCGTACGCGTTCCAACCCGTCTGGTCTACAACGTCCTGGGCGAGCTTGCCGTAGCAGGAATTGACAGCCACCTTGAGGGTCAACTCTTGCAGCGACTTCTTACCGTGAGACTTCTTCGCAGCGGCGCGGTCAACAACCATCTGACGAAGAGCAGGACGCAGCGAGCGCGAATACACGGTTTCACCGCCAACCTCACGGGTAAGCAGTTTCAAAACGACACCGGTCTGACAGAACACCCTTGCACCAAGCTTCAACGCGAGATAAATCTCAGGCGCGGCACAGGTCGTACCGTGAAACACACCACCCACATCACCGTTAACGCGAGAGGCAATTTCATCGAGCTGTTCGCGGGTGTAATCACGCCCACCACGGTCATCACCATCGAGGTCGAGACCATCCTCATTGAGACGAAGGGATAGCCCCGAACCCTCATCGAAGCCACAACCGTACGAGGTCCGTGGATAGATGAGACTATTCCCACGACGCACAGGCAGACACGGCTCCACATCGTCGGGAAAGACAAACGAGACGTGACCGACCAACGGTGTCACAGGCCCAAGCGGGAAATCATCGAGCGAGAGATAACGCTTGTCAATATGCGTATCGATGACACCACCATCGGCGTAATCAGGGTCGTACACACAGCCCATCGAAGTCGGATAAGCAGACTGAAGGTCCCAGTCAAAAGTCGGATAATCATGCAGTCCAGGGGACGGGCAAGTGTTATACCCACCAGCGAAACTGTCAGCCCAAAGGGCATGGGACACACGCGCATCACCATCGACAGGTTCGAGACCACGCACTGCATAGAACGCCTGAGAATCGCCGTCAAACTCAAGTTCCACCCGACGCTTCTTCAAGCCCTGGAACATCCGACGGAAGATAGCGTTATCAGGCCTACCATCCTCGACAGCAGCCGCCACAACGCCTTGAGTGTCAACAAACCCGGCACGGACCCAGTAGTCGAAAATTCCAACCTTGAGAGCCTTAGCACCACCAGATGAAATGGTGACAGGTGGGACGACGTTCCAGCCCCAAACAGTACCGAGATAGTGCACGACAATCCGAGCGTCGTTGGCGGAGTAGTCCAGGAACCTAGGCAAGTCCTCACGGGACAACTTCTCCATGTCCTCAATGGCATCGCCAACATCGAGCTTCTCAACACCGCAGGCATCACCGAGAGCCTGCAAACTCTTATGGTCAGGGGACGCCTGGTTACGCGTATCCCGGAAAACGACGCTAAATCCCAGGACGCGACGGCACTCACCATAGCCAGAAGTACGAACCACGCGAACAGGCTGAAGACTCACAAGCCCGCCACCAGCAGAGGTGAGCCTATGGAGGATGTCATCGTACCGACGCTTCGGACGGCGGAAAGCAGTCGCGTCAACGTTGAGAAAATGACCAGCCAAGACGATACGAATCGACGCACGTTCAAAAAGCGAATCACGTAACTTCACACCAAGCTCAGTCCGCACAATCCCGCGAGGGTCCATATCAGAAGGACCATTCTCGACTAGATCCTTAAAACCATTGGCATACCGAGCGAACCCACCCAACAACGAACACGCGTACAGACAGTCCTCAACGAGAAGGCGCTGCCCCTCAAGCGGGAGGATGACTACCTCATGTTCAGAACCGTCGAGGATGTCAATCCAACTGAACTGATAGCTAACGATTTCGCGACGACCCTCATCGTCGAAGCTCACATATTCGGTGTCATAGCCAAGGACAAGCCGAACCTCATCACCAGCCATCGCGCGAACGCTAGGCAAATTACCGAACTGGACAGTCGCGGAATCAGAAGCGTCAGCCGCGCCGGTTACAGATTGACTGCCCGGACGAGTCCGGTCAGTCAATCTGCGCGCCCACAGGGTATTTTGACCGGATTCTGTTCGAATGGTCTGACCTGCAGCTTTGGGGTCAATGTTCGAATGATCTCCATCATCATTCATTTGTTTGATGATGAGATTTGCGTCATTTTCACCCTCACGCCATGCATCCACACGGTGCAAAACAGCGACCACATCGGTCGAATTTCCACGCTGGTCTAACTGGAAATCAACCAGCCGCACAGACCAGCCGACAGCGTCATTTTCGATTTGTTGATAGCGCTCACGAATCTCGGGTGATACACTGGAGGGTGAAATTTCTATGTTCCAGACCCCGCAGTTGGCGGGGTTTTGGTCTTTAGGGGCCACGGTTACGCACCGCCCTCAACAGCGCGAGCGCGGGCGAAGTCATCGAGGTCGCTAACCGCGTAGACGACAGAGCGGCCAAGGCGCGAGTAGCGCGGGCCTTTACCCTTGTAGCGCCAAAATTCGAGCGAGCGCGGGGACAGACCGAGATAGGCAGCGGCCTCAGGGGTCTTGAGAAAAGCCGGGGACATAAAAATCTCCTGCGGATAGTCAAACTATCCGGCAGGAGGTAAAGTCTTCCCGGTTTTATGTCTGGCGGCCTACTGTTGCCGATGTTTTACCAGGTAGCGAACCCGAACCAGCGATTCCTGTCACCCTCATATGCGTGTTTCCTTGCCTAAGGGGCGGTGAGCGACACCACCGGCTTGACTTCGCCGGTACGCATACGATTGAAGTTATTTCACGGCTTACAAAGTCTCTAGCAAAGCGAGAACTTTCGCGCAGTAACTACTGTAGCGGACTGTCAAATGCAGCGCAACTAGACTCGAACCCGCGTTATAGAGTACGTTAAAGATATGAGCACTGCAGCGAAGACGTATATCGAACCGGGGAAAACCTCAATCGACCGAAACACGCCGAGGAAGACCAAGACCGGCTATGAACTGGACTGGTCAGTACGCCTACACAATGGGCGCCTTGTGCCCAAACGGTCGAAGGGCAAGACCAAAGGCGAGGTGCGAGCAAGGGCACGACGCAAAGCCGAGGAACTGCTTGCAACGACATCGACGACCTGGACGCCACGCACACCAATGACGACGTACATCGAGAAGGTAACGCGACCGAAGATTGAAGAATCCGCAGACCTCAAGGAGCTATCGAAGCGGCGCTATTTGGCATCGCTGAACCTGGTCACGGCAGAACTTAAGGGCTACAGCGTGTACGACGCTATGCAGTTTCGCGTACTAGAGCAGACGCTACAGGCGGTAGCGAGAACACACCCAGGCAGCGTATCGAGCGCGAGAACCGTACTTTCGACCTACATCGCTGACGCTCTTGTTCGTGATGGGGTCATCCCAGGGAACCCCATACGGGGCGCAAGGCTGGATATTCGAACACAGGGGAAAGCCGGGCAGAATGGCCGTAGAACGCTTACTAACGGTGAATACGAGCTAGTTATAAAACACTTATTATCGCGCGACATATCCGGGCCACTGGTGGAGCCAAAGAAGGGCGGGGCACGCCAGTCAACGATTAACGCACATGCACGTATCACGCGGTTAACACTGCTGCAAGCCGTTACTGGCCTGCGCATATCCGAAGCTAACCGGCTGCGCTGGGAGCACGTAGAAGACGACGGCGAGCACGTCATCATCAACGCGACGAGGGACATCGTTAAGGGCCGTAAAGGCAAAGAAAAGGGCCGGTATATCCCTATCCTGAGGGCCGACGTATCGGACTACTTAAGGGAGCACCGCGAGGACGGCGAGCGGTACGTAGTCGGCTCGCCAACGACAACGGCGAGGCCATGGGACGCCACCAACGCGGATGACAAGGTACCGGAGCTGTACAAACAAATCGCCGACGAGACGGGTGTCGAGATTCTTCGAGACCTGCGTAGCCACTCCTGGCGCGCAACCTTGCACGGTGTGTACGCCGACGTGATGGACGCGAGGACGCGCGCGGATATCTTCGGACACACGGAGCAAGTCGCAGACGAGTATTACAACGACAGGGCCAACGTGGAAGCGCTCATTCGAGCGACGGCCCAAGCACGGTCGTAGCGCTCAGTAGCAGTACGTAGAAGTACGTTAAAAAGTACGTTTAAGGACTCAGTAACAGTACGTACTCGACAGTAGGTGACAGTAGATAAAATCGCGCTGACCTCCTACTACTGTCACATACGTACAGGTACTGAAGTTTCACGTCAAGACCCTGGGTGTCGCGGGTTCGAGCCCCGTCAGCCACCCCGAATGTGCCCCGCGTCCTGTTCCGGCAGGACGCGGGGTAATTTTTTATGCCCACCAACCTTAATCATGTTAGCCTTACCTAAACTTAGAGCATGTGGGCTTCTGTCCTCACAGAAGATCTAAGCTCATGAAGAGATAGCAAGGATAGTGATAACAATGGCTGACCAGGGCAAAGAGGCAGCGCCGAAGCGCAAACCCCGCAAGGCACATGAAGCGACCGTAACTGGCCGCCGCCAAGTATCTCCAGACCTGGTTCGGTTACACATGAACTCTCCAGCATTCATAGGCAAAGAGCTGGAGTTTACAGATCACTACATCAAGCTGTTGTTCGTGCCAGAGGGCGCCGATTACTCTTGGCCTTTTGATATTCAGCAGATTCGCGCAGAGCAACCGCGCGATAAGCAGCCGATTCTCCGCACCTACACCCTGATCAACGTGAACTCAGAAACCGGGGATTTTGACATCGATTTTGTGTCCCACGGTGATTCCGGCCTGGCTGGCCCCTGGGCACGCAGAGCCGAGGTTGGAGAGAAGCTCGGTTTCCTCGGCCCTGGTGGCGCGTGGGGACCAACCGAAGACTATGAGCACTTTGTGTTCGCCGGCGACGAGTCTGCAGCACCGGCCATCAGCGCTGGCTTGAAGCGGCTTCCCGACGGCGCGACTGCGACTGCATATATCGAGATCGAAGCCGAAGACCGCACGTTTGAACTGCCCACCCGCGATGGCGTGGAAATCACCTGGGTAGTCCGCAATGGCGCTACCCACGGTACTGAGCTATCCCGTGTGGTCCGCGCGGCTGGTATCCCCCAGGAGAAGAAAACCGGATGGTTCATCCACGGAGTCGCCGAAATGATCAAAGAGCTTCGTCGCTTCCTTTTCGTTGAATCCGGGATTCCCAAGGAAGACGTTTCTATCTCTGGCTACTGGCGTATCGGAATGACTGAGGACCAGTGGCAGGCCTCCAAGCGTAATTTCAACGCAGAGATTGAGGCCGAGGAAGAACGAGCTAAGGCCTAACGTTTGTTTTCGCGTTAGACTGCGGCAATGATCGATTTCACCGACACCGCCGACGTCGTTGCTCCCCAGCTTCTGGGCACGGTGCTCACGCACAACGGAGTTTCGGTGCGCATCACGGAGGTCGAGGCTTACCTCGGCGCAGACGATGAGGCCTCTCACGCCTTCAACGGCCGCACCCCGCGCAACGCCGCCATGTTCGGCCCGCCCGGCCGCCTCTACGTCTACATGTCCTACGGCATCCACCGGAACGGCAACATCGTCTGCGCGCCCGAAGGAACCGGTCAGGGTTGCTTGCTCCGCGGCGGGGAAGTCATCGACGGAGTAGACCTTGCCTACCAACGCCGGGGCGACACGGAATTTCATAACCTCGCCCGCGGACCCGGCAACTTGGGCAAGGCCTTAGGTTTCCGCCTCGAGGACAACGGCACGCCCATTCGCCTTAAACAACGCGATAAGGAACCTGAGTGGGTCCGCGGGCCGCGCATCGGCATCTCAAAGAACCAGGACGCCGCCCTGCGGTTTTGGATCCCCTTCGACAAGACAGTGTCTCGACGTCGCGGGCTCCCCCGCTAACCCCTACCGATGTATGAGTCTCAGGACTCATACACCGCATGTGGGCTCATGCACCGTATCTTTAAGCCAAGGCTGCCCGCACCAGCTCCGCTGCCTGCGAGGGGGTCTTGCCCACCTTCACACCGGCCGCTTCCAGCGCCGCCTTCTTGCCTTCTGCCGTACCAGAACCACCAGACACGATGGCGCCAGCATGCCCCATCGTCTTGCCCTCCGGCGCGGTAAAGCCTGCGATATACGCAATGACCGGCTTTGTGACGTGGTCCTTGATATAGGCAGCGGCATGCTCCTCTGCATCACCGCCGATTTCACCGATCATGATGATCGCCTCGGTATCGGGATCATTCTGGAAGGCCTCAATCGCTGAAATGTGCGTGGTCCCGATAATCGGATCACCGCCAATTCCTACGCACGTACTAAAGCCAATATCGGATAGCTCGTACATCATCTGATACGTCAAGGTGCCCGACTTCGACACCAAACCAATCTTTCCTGGGTTCGGCGCAGTCGCTGCCGGAATAATGCCCGCATTGGATTCACCCGGTGTGTAGAGCCCCGGACAGTTCGGCCCAATGATGCGTGTTTTGGACTCTCGCCCCAGCGCATAGAGCTCAGCGGTGTCCTTCACCGGAATTCCCTCCGTGATGATGACCACGAGTTCAATACCGGCACGGATGGCTTCTTCCGCGGCGTCCTTAGTGAATTTTGCCGGCACAAAAATCACGGTGACGTTGGCCTCTGTCGCCTGCATGGCCTCACGCACGCTGCCGAAGACGGGAATCTCGCGCCCGTTAATATCGACGCGCTCACCTGCCTTGCGCGGGTTGACCCCACCCACAATGTTGGAGCCGGATTCCAGCATGCGGCGCGTGTGCTTCATGCCTTCGGATCCCGTCATGCCCTGCACGATGATCCGCGAGTCTTTGTTGAGAAAAATCGACATGTCTACTCCTAGTTCGCCAGCTCCGCAGCCCTGCGGGCGGCAGCATCCATGGTTTCTACCTGCTCCAGTTTGGGCAGGTGTGCGTCGTTAAGAATCGTGCGTCCAAGTTCCGCGTTGTTGCCGTCGAGGCGCACCACGAGAGGCTTGGGCTCAATCCCCTCCGAGTCCAAGATCTTGTAGGCCTGCACGATGCCCTTGGCCACTTCATCACAGGCGGTAATACCGCCAAAGACGTTGACAAAGACCGCTTTCACCTGCGGATCACTAAGAATCACTTCGAGCCCGTTGGCCATCACTTCAGCGTTAGCGCCACCACCGATGTCTAGGAAGTTCGCGGGCTTCGGTTGCGAAGAAAGATCCTCGCCGGCATAGGCCACAACGTCGAGCGTGGACATCACAAGGCCAGCACCATTGCCGATAATCCCCACGGAACCATCGAGCTTCACGTAGTTCAGCCCCATCTTTTGCGCCTTGAGCTCCAGTGGATCGGTCGCGCCATGGTCTTGGAGGTCGCGGTGCTCTGAGTGACGGAACTGCGCGTTATCATCCAGCGTAATTTTCCCATCGAGCGCAATGATCTCACCGCTCGATGTCTTGACCAGAGGATTAACTTCCACCAGCGTGGCATCTTCCTCGGTATAGACCGTGTAGAGCTTCTTGAACACGGGCACGAGCCTGGCGACGTCCTCCTCATCAAACCCGGCCTCATACGCCATGTCCCGCGCCAGCGTGTCCGTCATACCGTCGAGTGGGGAGAAGCTGCGCTTAATCAGGGCATCCGGGCGCTCTTCGGCGAGCTTTTCAATCTCTACGCCGCCCTCCTTGGAGAGCATGGCTAGGTAGCGCCGCTTGGTGCGGTCGAGGAGGATCGAGAAGTAATACTCCGCCGCAATGTCCGCGCCTTCGGCCACCATGACCTTGCGCACGGTGTGGCCTTTGATCTTCAGACCCAAAATCTCGTTGGCCTTTTCCGCAGCTTCCGCGGGGCTATGCGCGAGCTTGACTCCCCCGGCCTTGCCGCGTCCGCCAGTTTTAATTTGTGCTTTGACCACGACCACCGGTGTCCCCAACTTCGCGGCTGCTTCTTCAGCCTGCACAGCTGAGGTCGCAACGATGCCTTTGAGGGTGGGAACGCCATGAGCTTCAAAGAGGTCTCGAGCTTGGTACTCGTAGAGATCCACTTCTGCCTCCATCTTTGCAGTGAAAACTAGTTCTCCACAAGATTCACCAAAACAAAGACGTGATGCAAACCACTTTACAGAAGTTAAAGCGTCACACTTCACACACTTTGCACTCCGTGCGCATGCGCCGCAACGCTGCCCGTTACAGCCGTTTGAACCACCGGCAAAGAATTAGCTGATTTAGCTTTCGGGGGCACCCTGGTCGGCGACGTCGATAAGCGCCGCCGCCCCAGGAGAGCTACTGATTAGCGGTAGCGTTGCCCGCAGACCAGGTGGCCCAATCCATGTTCCAGTCCCCTAGGCCGTCGAGCGCGCTCAGCACACCACCACCAGTGTTGGAGACCCTCACGATATCGCCGCGCTTGACCGTATTCTGGAACCACTGAGCAGCCTCAGTAGTCACGTTGATGCAGCCGTGAGACTGGTTGTAGCTACCCATCGCACCGACAGCCCAAGGCGCCGCGTGGACATAGATTCCGGAGTAGGACATCTGGGTTGCCCACTGAACGTCAGTCCTGTAGCCGCCGGCGTCGAGAGCCAGGCCGAAGGTAGTGGAGTCCATAACGAGGGACGGGTACTTGTCACCGATGACGTAGGTGCCGTTCGGGGTATCCCACTGGCCATCCCTGCCCATCGAAACAGGCAAACGGCGCAGCACTTCACCGTTTTTGAACACCGACATCATCTTCGTGTTGTTGTCGATCAGCGCGATGACGCGGTCACCAATGGTGAAGTTAGTGGAAGCATCCTCGCCGCCGTAGATGCCGCCGCCGAGGTTGCGGCCGTACAGGTCGACATCGACGGTCACTTTCGTGCCGGGTTCCCAGTAGTTTTCCGGGCGCCACCGCACTTCCTGGTTGTTAACCCAGTAGAAAGCACCTTCAACGGCAGGCTCGGTCTTGACTGTGATTGCTTCTTCGGCCGCCTTGCGGTCGGTGACGTAGTTTCCAAACCGCACGCCGATGACCTGACCAACCCCCACCTCAGAATCCGGTATCGGACTCAAGGCCACTTCGGACACGCCTGCCGCCTGCGGGGTGGTGAAGGTGATGGTTTTATGGGTGCCGTCCTTGTCCGTGGCGTCGATGGTGTAGGTGCGGTTATACCCCAGCACTTCTGCACTCTTCCACGTCTTCGAATCAGACGACAGCTCATCGTCCACTTCGATGCCGGCTTCGTTGGTCATTGTCACCGACTTAAGCCCGGCCGGGGACGTAACCTCAACCGGCTTGGAGGGATCGACGTCGCTCGCACCATCCTTGACGGAAAACTTCAGCTGCTTCGCCTTGGCGGCTGCCGACGCCGATGCTTCCGCCGAAGCGCTCGCTTTGACGTCAGCCTCCGATTGGTCAGTGGCCGGACCGGAATCCGCGGCACCACCAATGGTGCAGGCGGTTAAGAGTGAAGCGGTCGCAACGATACTCGAGAGAAGCATTGCGGGACGTGCGGAAGGGAATAGAGAATGCACACAAACCCCTAGCTCATAGAAAGACGCAGACAATAATAAGAGTGCACATAGCCTAACCGCACATGCACCCTACGAACCAGTTAGCGCCACCGCTCTTAACCGTTTCGTTACCCACCCGTCAGACTTCCACACCCGCGACTCTTTGAGAGAAGCATTTAGCCATGGCATTGATCGCAGAAAACACCCATTTACCTGGCGATTTTACCTTTTTACGAAGAGGGTGTTAAAGTTACATCTCGTTGCACGGCAGGCACTGAGGAAATCAGAGCCGGTCAGAAACACCAAGCGCCATTAGCTCAATTGGCAGAGCAACTGACTCTTAATCAGTGGGTTCGGGGTTCAAGTCCCTGATGGCGCACAGCTTAAGCCCCTCACCCCCGTGGTGAGGGGCTTTTCCGATCCTAGCCCAAGACCTCGAGCTGCTGCGTCTTGGGCCGCCACCACGCGGCCTGCGCCGCCGTGAATTCCTTGTGCTCAAAGGTCGAGATTTCATCGAGCGCCCGCATGTACTCCGGCACCATCGCTCGCGGCAGCCGCAGACCCATCGTCAGGTGCGGGGTCCACCGCGGGCCCCTCCCCTCCGGGTTCGAGGCACTGAGGCGGCGCGCGGCGGATTCCAGCTCATCCGTGGTTTCTAAAAGCCACGCCACGGTCTGTTTACTCTTCGTCCCAAAGACCACCGTGCCCACGCGACGAAAGGCCGCGGGCAGAAGCGGCGGGAGCAGGTTGCGGGCCTCGTCGACGACTGCGGTCTCGAGCGCCGGCGCGAACGTCACCGTAATGTGCGGGCGCTGGTGCTGCACCGGAAAGCCACGCTGAGCCAGGGCAGCATAGACGTCCCGGAGGGTATTTTCATCCTCTGGGGTGAGGTACAACAGGAGGTTCTCGGGCGAATTTCGGCTCACACGGCCCGAGTCTAACTAACCTCCCGCAGCGCCACGACGGGTTGCCCGCGGTGGTCCAGCACATCCGTCTCTACGCCGTATACCTCGCGCAAGAGCTCCTCCGTGAGCACCTCCCCCGGCGCGCCATGGGCGCGGGCCTTGCCGCCATGGAGCACGACGAGCTGATCGCACATCCGGGCCGCCAGGTTGATGTCATGAATCGCCACCAACGCGAGGCTTCCTTCCTCCCGAGCTTTTGCCCGCACGCGGCCCAAGACGAAGAGCTGGCGGTTGAGATCGAGGGCGGACGTGGGTTCGTCGAGAAGCATGAGCCCAGGGGTCCCCACCAACATCTGCGCCACGGCGACGAGCTGGCGCTGACCGCCAGAGAGCTCATTGAGGTAGCGCTGCGCAATGTCGTCGAGTCCCATAGAGTGCAGGACCTCGGCGGTGCGAGTGATTGGGTCCTCGCAAGCTTCGCGCCGCGCCGCAATCAGCACCGCCTCAAACGCCCGCAGCGCCGCGGTGTGCGGCAGGCCCTGCGGCACATAGCCGATAAGCTGGCGGCGCCGCTGTCCGCGCGGGCTCTGGCCGTCGACGCGAAAGTCCACCGTGCCACCCCGCGCGCGGTGCACGCCGGCGAGCGTCTTGATGGTGGTGGTCTTGCCGGATGCGTTCGGCCCCAGCAGCCCCACGACCTGCCCGCCGCGCAGGGTGGGAAGGCTCAGCCTGTCCACCACCGTGCGCGAACCATAACCGGCGGTCAGATCGGAGATGGTGAGATCTACGTCCACAATGCCCTCCTCCGGGTCATGACGATGGCGATGAAGAACGGCACGCCCAGAAGCGAGGTGACGATGCCGATGGGGATGGCCAGCCCGGGCTTAATCAGGAGGCTGAGCGCGTGGGCGGCGCACATCACCGCCGCGCCCGCGGCCATGGAGGCCGGCACAAAGTAACGCTGGTCCTCACCCACCAACATGCGCGCAATGTGTGGTCCCACCAGCCCGATAAATCCGATGATGCCGGCGAAAGCCACGGTGGTGGCCGCGACGAGCGAGACCACGACGAGCACGATCACGCGCAGGCGGGAGGTGTTGATACCGAGGGCGGTGGCGCGGGCGTCGCCAAGCCGCAGCGCCGTCAGCCGCCACGACAGCGCTCCCAGGATGGGCAAGGCTACCGCAAGCACGCCGGCCAGCACAGCGTTGGCCTGCCAGCTAGCGCGGGTGAGCGAACCCATGGACCAAAAGACGATCTGCTGGAGAGCCTCGCTGGAAGAGCGGTATTGAATGAGCGCCAGCATGGCCTGGAAGAAGAAGACGAGGCCGATGCCGAGCAGCACCATCGTCTCGGACTTCGCACCGCGAATAACGGCGGCAACGACGATGATGGCCGTGGCCAGCGCCGCCGACAGCCACGCGATGAGCGCGAGGTTGAACTGCGGCTGGGCCAGAAGCTGCCAACGCAACACGATGGCGCTGGCTCCGCCGAAGGCAGCCGCCGCGGAGATGCCGAGGGTAAAGGGCTCCGCCAGCGGATTATCCAGGATGGTCTGCATCTGCGCGCCAGCCAGTGACAGGCTGGCCCCGATAAGCAGCGCCATGACGGCCATAGGCAGGCGCAGGCTCCACAGGACTGTACGCGTTTGCTTGTCGACGCCTCCCGGATCCACCATCCCCCGCAGCACCTGCCCCGGGGTGAGGTCGATGGCGCCAACGATCACGCTAAGAACGAATGCGGCGAGTGCTACGACGATAAGCCCGGCGACGATGGCGATACGGCGGCGGGTCACGCGGGAGTGCTCGCGTGCGAGGGCCTCCACGGGAAGCACCGCGGTTTCTGCGCGCGTGGTCCGTTCAGGGCTTGCCGAGCGCGCGGTTGAGGTGAGAATGCTCATGACTAGTTGGTGCTGAAGAAGGTTCCGTCGCCGGGGACGGGCGAGTATTTCTCTTGGGCTTCGGCCCATTCTTTCTGAACGTTGACGTCTGCGTAGTCCTCTGGGTGGAGCCACGCGGCGATCTGGAGGAGTGCTAGGTAGTTGAAGGGCGAGTTGTAGAACTGGTGCCACAGGCCGTGGAGGTTATGCTCCTTGACGGCGGAGAGGTCCTCAAAACCAGGTTGGACGCCGGCCAGCGAAGCGGCGCTGTCGTGGGCGTCCTTTTCGCTGATGCCATAGCCGGCGGCAGCGAAGCCGGTGTGCCCCTTTGCGTTATCGACCTTGGCGGACCAGTCGCCGCCGGTGGCAATGATCATGTCGGGATTGGCGTCGATGACCTTCTCCGGGGTCAACGCGCCGGACTCTCCCTCGATGATGCCGTCTGCCACGTTCTTTCCGCCGGCGACGTTGACCAGCTCAGAAATGTTGGAGTCATTCCACGAGCCGCAACAGTCGGAGACACCCGCTGCGCGCCACACGAAGGTGGAGGGCTTGTCCTGCACCTTGGCGGCACGCTCGGTCACCAGGTCCACGTTCTTTTGCCAGTCCGCGATGAACTCCTCCGCGCGGTCCTCGTGGCCGAAGATATCGGCGAAGATTTCCATGGTGGGGACGGTGTTCTCCAAGGGCTTGGCGCGGAAGTCCGTGACGGCATAGGTCAGGCCGGCCTGATCCAGCTTGTCGGTGAGCCCAGCGGTCTGGGAGGCCTCGTACTGATCCTTGGAGAGCACGATGAGGTCCGGGTCGAGGCTGATGAGCTCCTCCACGGTCACGTCACCCTTGGTGAAGCCGCCGATTTCCGGCAGCTCGTTGACTTTGGGCGTGGTCTTTTCCAACTCGCGGTAGTAGTCGGGCACATTCTGCTTCAGGTCCGATCCGATGGCGACGACCTTGTCCAGCGGGTCTTCCTTGTTGAGGATGCCGGTGGCAAAGACGCTGCGGCCCTCTCCCAGGATGATGCGTTCCGGCGCGTGGTCCAGCTCCACTTGGCGGCCGGCAAGGTCTGTGAAACTCACAGCGGCAGTCCCCTGCGCTCCCGTGGCCTGCTCGCTGCCGGCATCGGCATTGTCGGAGGCACAGCCCGCCAGCGCGCTGGCCAGCGCCGCCACCATGGCGCACGCCCCTACTACTCGCCCGGCGCGCGGACGGGATGCCTGGCTTGCAGGCGTCGATACGTGAAGCACGATTTCTCCTTCAAACTTTCGTCTTATGGTCTGTTCGGAGGTTCATACTACACAGACATGTAAGGCTACCCAAAGTTCGCGCAGGGTAGGCAATGCTTCTAGTAACGCATACGGAGCGCAAAAATGCCCCACCCCGGGGTATTTCCCAAGGCAGGGCCTCTAGGTATGCAGTCGCGCCCAACGGCGCTAACCGGCTCTAGCGACGCTCAGCGAGCAGGCGCTGCAGCTCCTTGATATCGGACTTGCGGCGCTTAGAGCGGAAAACGGAGAAAGCGATAAGGCCTACGACGGCTGCACCAACGCCGGCGAGCGCCATCTGTACATTGCGCTCCTGCAGCTTCTGGGTTGCCGCGCCCTTAGCGTCCTCGACGAAGTTCTGCGGCTTGCTGCGATCAGCCAGCTCATCCAAGGTGCTAGCCAGCTGACGGCGGGTGCGCTCGATGTCGCGCTGGATATCATCAATGTTGCGTGCCACGTGAATCTCCTGAATTTGGCTTCGTTCGGTGTTGTTGCGGTTAGTGTCTTTCTAACCGTTGTGGTTCTAACGTCGACATTCTACATTGACCGCCAGCTCCCCTGCAGAGTTGGCCAACGTTTGTTTCACCCTCGGTGGCGTAGATTCTCCAGATAGCCTCCCCGTAGGGCACGGTAAGGTAGACACCATGACTGAAGCACAACGACTGTCCGTAGGAGACAAGGCTCCCGCTTTTTCCTTGAGCGATGATGCCGGCAACACCGTAAGTCTGAGTGACTATGCTGGCCAGCGCGTCGTGGTTTACTTCTACCCGCGCGCCAACACCCCTGGCTGCACGAAGGAAGCCTGCGACTTCCGCGACAGCCTGGAGCAGCTCAATGGCATGAACATCGCCGTGGTGGGAATCTCCCCTGACAAGCCCGAGGCACTGGCAAAGTTCCGCGAGGACCACGAGCTGAACTTCCCGTTGCTGTCTGACCCCGACAAGGAAGTCATGACGGCTTATGCCGCTTTCGGCGAGAAGAAGAACTACGGCAAAATCGTCCAAGGCGTTATCCGCTCTACCTTCCTTGTGGAAGAGGACGGCACGATCGGCCAAGCCATGTACAATGTCAAGGCCACCGGCCACGTCGCCCGCGTGCTTAAGGGGCTCAACTAAACCGTGGAATCCAGCTCGAAGTCACCGGAGATTCTGGTCCCGAGGCGTCGCCCAGCGCAGGCGCGCAGCCGGGCCAAGTATGACCGGATCTTGTCCTGCGCGCGGGAGACGCTCGTGGACTATGGCTTCGAGTCCTTTACTTTCGACGAAGTCTCGCGCCGCGCGGAAGTGCCGATTGGCACGCTCTACCAGTACTTCGCCAACAAGTACGTGCTGATCTGCGAGCTCGACCGCCAAGACACCGCGGAGATGTTGGCTGAGGTTGAGCGCTTTTCCCAGCGCGTTCCTGCCCTGCAATGGCCGGACTTCCTCGAAGAATTCATCGACCGCATGGCTCGTGTTTGGCGCAACGACCCCTCGCGCCGAGCGGTGTGGCATGCCGTGCAGTCCACACCCGCGACCCGCGCCACGGCTGCGGATACGGAGCTCAGCTTGCTCAAGCCCATCGCGGAAATCATCGAGCCTCTTGCCCAGGGCATGGACGCCGATGCCCGTGTGGAGATCGCCGCCTTCCTCGTCCACACCGTGGTCTCCCTGCTCAACTACAGCACCATGCGCTCCGAGGAAAGCTTTGATGGCGTGGTGGAAGAGATTAAGCGCATGCTCATCGCCTACCTCTTCGCCATTGCCACGAGCGCCTAGCCGCACCCAGCGAAGTCAGGTGCGACCAGGCGTGTTTAGCGCGAAAGGTACACAATGGCGGTGGCGTAGTCACCATCGTGGCTGATGGACAGCGCAGTTGAAAAATCCCCCAAGGACTCCCGCGCGAGGCGGGCAATCTCACCGCGCAACTCGAGTGCTACTCGCCCCCACGCATCCGGGCGGACCTCAATCTCCGCCCAGTCCACGGCTTTCTCTGCGATGACCGGCGGGTGCGCGTAGAGCGCTTGCGACCACGCCTTGATGAAGGCCTCCTTCGCCGCCCAGCGCCCCGCCAGGTGCTGCGCGCGGGCAGCACCGCTCAGCCCCCGCGCCTGCGCCACGCGCAATTCGGAGGCACTGAAAACCTGCGCGAAGCGCGTGCCGGGAACCTCCAGCTGCTGGGCAAAGGACGGAATGTGCACCAGGTCGGTGCCCACGCTCACGCCACTTTTTGTCATGCGGGCAAGCTTAGCGTGCCAGCTCCTGTTTGAGCTCCTCCAGCTCGTCGCCGCCCGCCATCCACTGGGTCAGCTCCGGCAACGTGACCTCCTCCTTGGAGGCGTCCAGCGACATCTGCCCCACCGTGAGCACGATGAAGTGATCGCCCACGAGGTAGGCATGCTGCGGGTTGTGCGTAATAAAGACCACGCCCATGCCGCGTTCGCGGGCGGCGTCGATAAAGCGCAGCACCATGCCCGACTGCTTCACGCCGAGTGCTGCGGTGGGCTCGTCCAGGATGATGTAGCGCGCGCCGAAGTAGATGGCGCGGGCAATCGCCACCACCTGGCGCTGGCCGCCGGAGAGCGCGGAGAGTTCCACGGAGACGTCGCCAAGCTCAATGCCCATCTCGGACAGCTGCTCGTGCGTAATGCGCTTCATCTCTTCCTCGCGCAAGCTCCCCAGCGCCCCGGTGAGTTCCTGGCCCAGGAAGAAGTTGCGCCACACCGACAGCGAGGGCACCAGCGCCAAATCCTGGTACACGGTGGCGATACCGGCGTCGAGGGAATCGCGCGGGCTGGTGAAGTTCACCTCTTCCCCATCGACGGTGATGGTGCCGCCGGTGGGCTGGTTGAGGCCGGCGAGGATCTTGATCAGCGTGGACTTGCCCGCGCCGTTATCACCCAGCACGCAGGTCACCGCGCCCTCTTTCACAGAGAGGTTGATGCCGCGCAGGGCGTGGAAGTTGCCGAAGGTTTGGGAAATATCGTGCAGCTCAATCATGGTTATCGCTTCCTCGTAAAGTTGGCCACCGAGGTGTTCGTCAGCACGGCAAAGAGCAGCATGGCGCCGAGGAAGAACTTGAACCAGTCGGGGTTCCAGCCGGCGTACACGATGCCTTGGTTCGTCATGCCGAAGATGAGCGCGCCGATGGCCGTGCCCACCGCCGTACCGCGCCCGCCGGTCATGGAACATCCGCCAATGACCGCGGCGATGATGTAGAGGAACTCGTTACCAATGCCCTGGCCGGCCTGGATGGAGTCGAAGGCAAAGAGGGTGTGCATGCCCACGAACCACGCCGCGAAGCCGACGAGCATGAACAGCGCCACCTTGACGCGGCGCACGGGAACGCCGACGGCGCGGGCGGCTTCATCATCGCCGCCGACAGCAAAAATCCAGTTGCCCCAGCGCGTCTTGTACAGCACCCACGACGCAATGGCGACGAAGAGGATCCACCAGATGACGGTGGCGCGGATGCTCAAGCCACCGATGTGGATGGTGCCGGCAAAAATGACGCGGGCCGAGCTGAATCCTTCCATGTCAGCGATGGTCGGGGTGGCCACCTGGCCGGTCACCAGCTTGGTAATCGCCAGGTTGAGGCCCTGCAGCATGAGGAAAGCCGCCAGCGTAATAAGGAAGGAATCGATCTTGGTGCGCACCACGAGGAAGCCGTTGAGCGCACCGATGGCCAGCGCGGTCAGCAAGGAAAGGCCCACGCCGACCCACGAGTTGAGGTGGAAGTTGTAGTTGAGCATGGTGGCCACGAGCGCCGCGGAGGTCACCGCCACGCCGGAGGACAAATCGAACTCATTACCAATCATGAGCAGGCCCACCGCCAAGGCCACGATGCCCAGCGTGGAACTGGCATAAAGCACCGTGGAGAAAGCCTCAACAGAACGGAAGGCGGGCGCCACGATCATGAAGAGGACGAAGATGACCACCGCGCCGAGCAGGCTGGCCAGCTCCGGGCGGCGGATGAGGCGCGCGAAGCCGCTACGGCGGGTCAGGCGGGTATCGGCGGGGTGTGATTGCACCTCGTCGGATGCAGTCGTGGCTTCGCTCATCGCAGACCTTCCTTAGCGGATTCGGAGATGATGTCCACGTTGGTGGAATCCACGAAGGAGGGGCCGGTATAAACCGGGCGGCCGCCGCCCATGGTGGATCCGTTGCGGTGCGCCAACCACAGCGAGTCGACGGCGAGGTAGCCCTGCATATAGGGCTGCTGGTCGACGGCCCACTGGATACGCTTATCCGCGATGGCTCCGACAAGCTCGGCGTTGGTGTCGAAGGTGGAGACCTTGGCCTTGGAGGAGGCGTCGGCAACCGCGTCGGCGGAGCGCATGGCCACGGAGGCCTGCAGCGCCATGACCCAGTCGATGGAAGGATCCTGGCTCAGCTTCGCGTTAATGGTGGACTGCGCGGCGGTCAGATCCTTGCCGTTGACGTACAGGAGCTCAACCTTGCCGTTGTCCAGCCCCTTCTTCACGCCGGCGCAGCGCGACTCCTGCGAGGAGTTGCCTTGCTCGTGGATAACGCACAAGACGTGCTTGGCGCCCTCATCCTTGAGGCGCTCGCCGGCCTTGGTGCCGGCCACCTTTTCTTCCTGGCCGAAGAAAGCGCTCATGCCGTACTTCTGGTAATCATCCATGCCGGCGTTAAGCCCCACGGTGGGGATGCCGGCATCGGAAGCCTTCTTGGCCACAGGTCCAATCGCCCCGGAGTTGGGCATGGTCACGGCGATGCCATCCACGCCGGAGTCGATGGCGGACTGCACCAGGTTTGCCTGGTTGGGTGCTTCCGGGTCCGAGGAGTAGCGCAGCTCGATATTGTCCTTGCGGGCGGCATCCTCCGCGCCTTTGCGCACGAGGTCCCAGTAGGTATCCCCCGGCGCGCCGTGGGAGATCATGGCGACGACAAGGCGCTCGGTGTCGACGCCACCGGCTAGCTCGCCGTCAGCGTCGGGGCGGGGCGCGCCACCGGTGGCCGAACATGCTGTAAGCACGGCGACGGCAGCGACCGAGATGAGACCTAGCAGTGGTTTCTTAGCATTTTTCACCCTTGCATGGTGCCCCAGATTGGGGGACTTCTCCAACACGTCTGACCTGCTTCTTTATCGTTCCAGAGGGTACAAGCTGGGGATACTCCACGGTTTGCTACCCCCGTTGAGCCGTGCTTCCTCCCTCCGGATCCAAGGTGCCTCCGCGCAGGCGCGCGGACTCGCTTAGCAGCACTGCGGCCTCGCGTTCAGCTACCTCGGCGGCTGTGCCCGCCCCCAGGTTGCGGCTCACCGGCCGCTCGTACAGGGCGGGCCCGCCGCGCATGGCTTTTTCCAGGCGCCGCAAGCCACACCGCTCCCGCTCGCCGGCGGCTGAGCGCCATGCTTCGGCCTCGGCCTCACCCCGCTCACGAACCAGCGCGGCATAAAACGCACCCGGGTGCACAAGCGCGATGAGGGCGGAGACATGCCCGAATCCCAGGGAGGTCACCAAGCCGGCTTTCGGCGGGGTGCAGCGCAGGTCCAACGGTTGGCGCAGCCACACCAGGTGCGGGTGGCGGCGCAGCACGGGGTCAACGCAATCAAGCGAACGGTTCGGCGGAAGGACTCCACTACGCAACACCTGAGTCAGACCGATGAGCTGGAAGGCGGCGGCACCGCCCTGGGCGTGCCCGGTAAGGCTCTTCTGCGAAACCACATACAGCGGGTTGCCGGGGCTGCGGCCAAGCGCGGCGGCGATGCGCTCGTGCAGGTCAGATTCGTTGGGGTCGTTGGCGTTGGTGGACGTATCGTGCTTCGACACCACCGCGATATCGTCCGCGCCCACGCCGAGGGCCTTCAGCGAGCGGGCCAGGCGGGAGTCCTGCCCACCCCGCGCCGCCGAGAGCGCGCCCATGCCCGGCGCGGGGATGGAGGTGTGCGCGCCGTCGGCGAAGGACTCGGCAAAGCCCACCACGCCAAGCACCGGCAACCCCATCTCGGCCGCGAAGGTTCCCCGCGCAAGCAGGATGGTTCCGCCGCCTTCGGATTCCACGAAGCCGCCGCGGCGACGGTCGTTAGCGCGGGAGAAGAACCGATGCTCAATCCCCTTCGCCGCCATCTCCGCGCTATCGGCCGTGGCCGCCATGTCCCCGAACCCGGTGATTCCCTCAATCGACAGGGCGTCGATGCCGCCGGCCACGACGAAGTCCGCTTTGCGCAGGCGCAGCTTGTCGACGCCCTCCTCCACCGACACTGCCGCCGTGGCACAGGCGGCCACGGGGTGCACCATCTGGCCATAGCCGCCGACATAGGACTGCATCACGTGCGCGGCAATGACGTTGGGCAGCGCTTCCTGGAGGATGTCATTGGGCCGCGGCTGGGCCAAGAGCTTATCGACGTACAGCGAGCGCAGCGCCTCCTGGCCTGCCATGCCGGTTCCCTGGGTGGAGCTCACGCGCGCCGGGTGGATGTGGGCTAAGAGCTCGGCGGGGCTAAAGCCCGCTGACAGGAAGGCCTCCACAGCGCACACGAGGTTCCACAGGGCGAGGCGGTCGAGGTTATCCACCATGTCCGCGGGGATGCCGTAGACCTGTGGGTCGAAGCCCTCCGGAATCTGGCCGCCCACAAAGCGGGTCATGGCCACGCGGCGCGGTACGCGCACCGACGAGCCCGCGGTCCGGGTGACCTGCCATTCATCCTCACCGGTCGCATCAGTGACGCGGCGCAGCGTAGTGCCCTCGCAGCTGTCGACGAAGCTGCGCGCCGTCTCTTCGTCCTGCACAGTGAAGCTCAGTGGCTTCTCCAAGTAGATGGTGGTCAGCTCGGGCGCGAGGTTATCCACCATGGGCAGGTGCGGGCCGAAGTCATCGTGGAAGCGACGCACACCAATCCCGGCGAGCACCTCGTCGTGGAAGCGCGCGTAGACGTCTTCCTCGGCTACCTCCTCTCCTTCGGCCGTCAGCCATCCGGCTGTGCGCTCATCCCAGCTGATGAGCCCGCGGCTCCAGGCCAGCTCCAGCACTCCGGCGGCGGAGAGATCACCGCCGACCTCCGCCTCAAAGCGAGTACGCGATGAACCCAGCGGGCCGAGCTCGCCGGCCCCGACGATGACCACCATGTCCTCGAGGGACTGCGTCACGCCGTTGAAGTCTGGGCTGGTGCACTCGGCAGGTCTGAGAACGTTCGGCAGGGCCTTTACCGTTCGCGGCGCCTTCCCTTCGCGCAAACTAGCGGCTGCGCTCGATGCGTCGCTGTTCTCGGGTTGCGCCGCGCGGGCCAGCTCCGCCAAGTCCAGCTCGGCCTCGGCCAGCCCGCCGGTGAGGTCAGCGTTCAGCGGTGAGGACGCTGCCTGGGCGCGGATGTGGGGGGAGGCGGTGGCGTCGATAAGCTGCACCGCCATCTCCTTCGCCGAGAAGGTCCGCACGCCGCGGGCCTCCACCTGCGCAACCAGCGGATCGTTGCCACTCATCAGGCCGGTGCCGCGCACCCACCCGATCTGGGCATGCACCAGCGAGGTCCGCGCACCCCAGCTGGATTGCTCGGAAGACCAGCGGTTAACCAATGCATCGAGGGCCGCCTTGGCCTCGCCGTAGGCGCCGTCGCCGCCGAAGCGCCCGCGGTTCGGCGAGCCCGGAAGCACCACGTGCAACCGGTGGCCAACATGTGTATCCGCGCCCACGGCGGACAGCGACGCGATGAGCTTCTCCACCGACCACAGCAGCAGACGCATCTGGGACTCCGCCCCTGCCCCGGCATCCACAAGAGTGCCGGCCACACGCGGCGCGGCGAAGGGGAAGAGAAGATCCGGCACGTAAGCCGGCTTCAGTCGCACGGACTCACCACCCACGGTGGCGGTGCGCTCCGCCGCAATCCATTCCGCAAGCGCGTCCACGTCCGCGAAGGAATTGAGGTTCGCTGGAACGACCCATAGTGCTGCCGCGCCGACGGCCCGGCTGCGGTAGAGCTCCTTATAGAACTCGAGGCGCTCGTGGCTTAGCTGGGAGGTCGTGGCGATCACGGTCGCTCCTTCCGCGAGCAGCTCGCCGATGAGCTCGGCGGCAATCGAACCCGGCGAGCCTCCCGTCACCACGGCCACCTGGCCGGCGAAGAGCAATCCGTCGGCCGGGGTGCGGGCATCGCGGGCTAGGTCCTCATAGCCGAAGTGCTCGGCCAGGAGCGCAACCTCCTCGCCGGTGCCCAGCACGTCCAGCTCGGGCTCGGCTTCCCCGGCGGCGGCCGCGCGGGCGATGTCCTCGCGGGCGGTGGCCCAGTGGTCGTCGAGAAGCACTGCCTTGCGCGCATCGAAAGCGGAGGCGACTTGTCGCTGCCAGTCCGGGCCGAGCTCCGCTGCAACGAGCTGCTCCAGCTCCGGAAGCGCAGTGCTCTCAACCTCGTCGGTTGGCGCCACCTCGCGGCCCAGGGCGGCGAGTGCCGCGCGGGCGGAGTCCTCCAGCGCCGCTTCGAGGCGCTCGGTATAGGCGCGCACCGCCTCCGGGTCCACGGTCTCGGTCGGCGTGGCCAAAGCTTGCTTCTGCAGCGAGACTCCTTCGCGCTCGCCGGCGGCGCTCACGGAGGCGTCGATGAGCGCATCGAGCTCAGCAACCGACGCCGCACCGGTCATGGGCAAGCTGGCCAGCTCCCCGCCGCGCAGCGATGAGCCCTCGCGCGTGCCCAGGACCAGCTGTGCAATAGCGCGATCGGCCCAGCCCGGGCCCAATCCCCAGGTACTGCTCACGTACTCGGCCACGTAGCTCGGCTTCTTGCCCGCGGGCCCGGTAAGCCGGTTGATAGCCTGCGCGACGTGCTCCGCGAGGACCTCCCCAAACGTTGCATAGCCCGGCGCGCGCCGCGCCACGCTCTCCGCCAGCTGCGAGATGGGTGCGTCCGCGGCATTCTCGATGGCGCTGATACCGAACTCCACGCCGAGGTCAACAAGCAACTGGTTGCGACGGGAGGACACGCCTTCCACGAGGGTTTCTATGGAATCGGTCGCCGCCATCTGATCAGGGCGGACCTTCGTCCACAACGCGATGAGCATTTCCAAGGCCTGGTACACGCTGAGCGGAAGATCCTCGACGGCGGCTGGGGCCTCCTCGCGCGGGGCGTGCACGGAGTCTTCCCGGTGTGCGCTCTCAATTGGCTGCCTCGACTCAGGCTCATCTGCCTGTGCTTCGACGGCGTCCGCAGAATCCTTCGCTGCTGACTCGGGTGCCGTCTCGGCGTCTTCGGCAAAGACCCGCCCACGGTCACGCTCGTAGTTGAGCACCTCGATGCCTGCGCTGCCCGCATACTGGGGCAGGCGCAGTGTTTGGCCCAGCATGTTGGTCAGCGTGGGCGCGGTGCCAACGCCAACCTCGATGAAACGCTCCACGTCGAGCTGCCCAAGGAGCAGGTCCTGGGTCTCTATCCAGCGCACCGGGGAGGCAAACTGCCAGGCCAAAAGCTCGATGAGCAGGGTGCGGCCCAGGCGCGCCGGGCATGCCATAGCGCCATCGAAATCCGAGAGGATCTCCTCGATAGGCTCCGAGTCCACCACTTCTGCGATGTCCTCCACGAACTCGCGGCTGAGCGCGAAGGGCCGCGCCACGAGGTTAGGAATATAGCGCCCCACCAGCACGTCGAGGTTGATCTCTTCAGGGATGAGTGCATCGAGGTGGGCGCGGAAATCCGCCACGCCGCCCACTAAGCGGGAGGAGTGGAAGGGCACGTCAATCCCCGGGATGGGGATGACGGCGCGTTGCCCGGGGGCGCGGTGCTCGGCGTCGCTCGCCAGCGCATCCAGGCCCGTCTTCGTTCCGGCGACCGCGTATTGGCGCCCGGCGATATTGTGGTTGACCACTTCGAGGAACTCACCCGTCTCCGCGGCCACGCGGACGACATGGGCGAAGGCCTCGCTCGCGCTCATCCCCATCTTGTGCGGGCGCAGCGCCGCCAAACCATAGAGGGACTGGCCAGCGGAATCGCGCTCGACCAGACGGTGCATGGTCAGCCCGCGGACATAAACAATATCCAGGACCGCCTCCAAGGACAGGACCCCAGCATAGGCGGCCAGGGCGTTGTACTCGCCCACCGAGTGGCCAGCGAAGAAGGCACCGGAATCGAGCACCCCGGCTTCCTTAAGCGCCGCGATCTGTGCGCAGCCCAGGGTGGCCATGGCCACCTGCGTGAACTGCGTCAGATAAAGCACCCCGTCCGGGTGCGTGAAGGTCTCACCACCCACCACCACGGTGTCGGGGTTGTGGCGGACAATCTCCAGGATGGAGAAGCTCAAGCTCTGTCGCGTGTGCTTGTCCGCGCGCTCCCACACCGCACGCGCCGCTGCGGATTCCGCATAGTCCTTCATCCCCATCCCCGGGGACTGGATGCCCTGGCCGGGAAAGGCATAGAAGGTGGTGGGGCTGCTCATCGTTGCTCGCGCCTGCAGCACCGGCACGCCGTGGCTGGTGGCGGTCACGCTGCGGACCTCACCGTAGCCGCGCCGCTTGTCGACGCCCACCCGTTCCACCACAAACTCCACCTCACTGCCCGGCAGCACGGGTGCAAGCCAGGTAGCGGACCACTCGAGGACGCGGGAGTTGTCGAAGGCCGCGGCCGCCTGCGCCAGCGCTGAGGTCCACATGCCGTGGACGATGGGGCCTTCACGATGCCCCGCCAATGCCGCCGCGCTCGCGGACAGGTGGATGGGGTTCCTATCCCCCGTGACCACGGCGAAAGGCAGCAAGGATTCCGGTGTCACAGCGCTGGTGCGGTGGCGGAAGGAGCGCGGTGTCTCACGGAAGGACAGCTCTGCGCTGTTTTCTTGTGAGCCTTGAACTGTGGCGCCCACGGTCTCAAGCGCGGCGTCACCGCGGCGCCCGGTGATAAGGAAGCGCTCGTGCATCTGCGCGAATTCATGTTCTTCTCCGCGGACGGCTGTAGTCACGCCGACAGAAACGTCGACTACGCGCCCCGACGGTGTATCGCGTATCTCCTCCAACTCAGCGGTGTAGCGCAGGTCCAAAGGCTCGGAGCCCGGCGCGGCGCTGGCCCGAAGCAGCTCCCAGGTATCTGGTTTGAGGCTCAGCGAGTGCTCGAGGTGGACCAGGTCGAGAAAGCCCTCCACTACCGGCTCCCCTGACTGCGTGTGGGCACCGGCCAGCACAGCGAAGGTGGCCGGCCAGGCGGGGCCGACGAGGACATCGGGCGAGACAGTAGCGCTCATCTCCCCGCTGGTCACCGCGCTGTAGTGGGCGATGTCGGTGGTGCTGAGGTGAGCGCTGACCGTCGCGGTCCCGGAGCTAACGTCCGGAAGGTCACCGCCGACGGCCTGGCGCAGCAGCTCCCGCATGGCGGTCTCGGCATCCTCGACCCTAACGAGTGGTGAGGCACCCGGAATGCTCGGCGGAGTGATACGAATGCGCAGCTCAGCTCCAGAGTGGAACGGAACCGTCAACCACATGGCGCCGTCACCGGCAGGTTCCAGCTCGGTGCCATCAAGCCCAAGGCGCAGGGGGTTGGGCTGCTCGCGCCCGGCCCAATTCAGGCTCGGGGCGCGGCGGATGAGCTCTTCGTCGCTCATGTTGAGCTCGCCTGCAAGCCCCTTGTCGAACTCTGCGTCGGAGGCGTCGAGAAGCCCGAGCACCGCCTGCTCGAAGCGGCCGAGTATCTGTGCCACCAGCTCGTTGGCCTGCGCGATTCCCTCAACGGCTGACGTGCCAGGGATGATGCAGACCTCATCGGCCTCGTAATGCTCATCGTGTGCCTGCCACAGGGTGTCGCGGCGCCAGCGGCGGCGTACGTCAGCATCGATGACCGGCACAAAGTTTGCGGGTTTGCCGGGACCATCCACGAGCTGAATGAACCACGCGGCGTCGGTCGGGTGCAGCGCCGCGTCACCGTAGAGTTCGGTTAGCTGGGCAACTGCCTCAGCCGGGTTCTCGCGGTCAACCTCAACGCGCAGCTCGATCTCGCCGTGATCGGCCGGGTGGAGGCGGGCTTCGGCGCGAGCCACCATGCGGGTAAACCGACTCAACCAGGATTCATCGACCCAGCCGTCCAGGTAGGACAGCTCAAGGTAGCGCTGCAGCCACTCGGCATAGGTCATCTCATCGAGGTCCCCGAAGTAGGGCTTGCACGTACGCCCGATGGCCTCAATGATTTCCGCGCGGCGCGCCTCCACGGCCGCGGCATCGCCGGCCACCTCATCCAGCAGGCGCCCGGCGCGGGCGAAGGAATTGTCCAGCTCATGAATGTCCGCGCCCAGGTCCGAGCGGCCCGACACAACGTCCCCGCTGTGCGCGGCGACAAGAGCCTGCTTCACCGACTCGGATGCGGTGGACTCCTTCGCCGCCATGGCAGCGGTGCCCACCATGATGGCGTCGACTGGCGCCGCGGGCAGGCCGAAGCGCTGCGCCCATGTACCCAGCAGGTACTCCGCGCCACGCGCCGGGGTGCCGATTCCCCCGCCAACGGCGAGGAGGACATTGTCACGCTCACGGATCCGCGCGTAGGTAGCAACAAGGACCTCATCGAGGCCTTCTAGGGAATGGTGGCCACCGGCCGCGCTACCTTCCAGCTGCATGATTACGGTGTCCTGAGGGAGAGCATCGGCGATGCGGAGCACCTCCTCCACCTGCGCCGAAGTTCCCGGCTTGAAGGCGACCCAGGGGATGTTTGCCGTGTGGAACTTTTCCACCAGCTCTACCGCCTCCTCCACAGGAGGAATGCCGGCGGAAATCACCACGCCGTTGATGGGTGCTCCTGCGGCGCGCGCTCGCAGAATCGAGTTTGGCCCCTCAATCTGGCAGCGCCACTGGGAGGCCGCGAGGTACAGCGCATTGAACTGGGCGTTCACCCCTGGCTTTAGCAGCCGGCGCAGGGTATGCAGGTTCTCCTGCAGGATGTCATCGGTGTGCTGACCCCCGCCGGCCAGCTCCGCCCAGTGCCCGGCGTTGGCGGCCGCGGCGACGATGGCCGGATCCACCGTGGTGGGGGTCATCCCGGGGAGCATGACCGGTGAGTAACCGGTGGCCTGCGTAAAGGCAGTCATCAGACGCCCGTCTGCCACTCGCGGTGCCCACTCGGACCACGCGCGCGGCAGAACGGGTGCGCGGCCCGGCTCCACGAGCTGGGCCAACCCTTCCGGTGCAGCGACCGCCAGCGTGCCCACACCGCGCCCGGCCACGATATCCCGAGTCAGCGGCTCCACCCCACGGGTGGGCCCGATTTCCAGAATCCAACGCGCCCCGGCCTGAAGCGCTGTGTCAACGCGCTCGGGCCAATCCACGTAATCGGACAATACCGCCCGCGCGAGCTGCGCGGTGGGCTCAGGATCCAGTCCGATCCGGTCCGCCCAGATTTCCACCTGTTCCACCGCACACTGCATGGTGGGATGGTGGAAAGCGGCTGACACGTCAAGGTCGGAAACGGTAACTGCGGCGGGCTTCCCTTCCTCCCCTTCCGCCTGAGTCGCGTCCTCTTGCAGCGCGTCCTTCACCCGGGAAAGCTCAGCCGGTGTTCCGACGATGACGAAGCGCCCCCGCCCGTTATCGAGTCCGATATGGGCGCCGGCGTCGCGTAGTTGCTGCTTCGTCGCGCCGGTCACCGCCGCCATGGGCGCGCCCTGCGGGGTGCGGACCAGCCCAGCACTGCGTGCGGTTGTCTCCAGAGCCGCGCCGATGAGGCGTGCCAGCGCCAGAGCCTCGGCTGGGCTCATGCGTCCCTCAACGACCGCCGCGGCAAGCACGCCCTGGGAATGTCCGATGCTGGTGACGGCATCCTCGAGTTCTATTCCCTGCGCACGCAGTGATTCGAGGACCGCTAGCTGCGCGGTGAGGATGCCGGGGGTGGAAAGCGAGGCGTCGGCAAGCGCGTGCGCCCACGCCGGCTCCTCGTCTGCCCAGGCCAAAGGGGCAAACCCGTGCGGAGCAGCAGCCAGAAGCTCCTCCTCCAGCGGGGCGAGGAGTTCCTCGGCCGCGGAGAGGAACGCCGCTATCATGGGTCGGACGCCGGTGGCGAGGGCATCGCGCAACGTCGGCAGCCAGGCATAACCCTGACCGGAGAAAGACAGCGCAAAGGGCTCGGAGCCCAAGCGCGCAGACAAAGGCGACAAAGGCGCAGAGACGTGAAAATCAGACACCTGCACTACTCCCCCAAGGTGTGGGCGACGAGTTGAACCGCCTCTTCGAGGGAAGACTGGGCCTTCGGCTCAGGCGCATCACAAAAGACCTGGCAGGCGTGGTCCGGGACAACCTCGGCCGAGCGCGTCAGACCGCGTTCAGCGAGGTACTCGTCAAAGAACATATCGATACTCATACCGTGTGCCGATTCTACCCACTAGGATCAATGCGTCATGGCCTCTCGTACCCCGTTCTTCATCGCCGCGCTGCTCAACGCCGCGGTAGCAGTACTAGTGGCCATCGGCCTTATCCTCCCCGCCCCAACCGAACCTACGCCCGAGCGGCCCAGCTCCACTACGTCAGCGGCGCCCACGCAGAAAGGCCCAGCAGAAGAACAAGCCGAAGAGGCCACACCCGCGCCAAGCATTGCGCCGGACATCGCCGAAGCTCTCGCCGCCTTAGAATCCTTGGAGGTCAAAGGCCGCGCGCCCAAAACCGGCTATGAGCGCGAAGAGTTTGGCCAGGCGTGGTCCGATGACGTCACGGTGGAGTTCGGCCACAACGGCTGCGATACCCGCAATGACATCCTTCGCAGGGACCTGGATCCAGAGAGCCTTGTTCTCAAGGAAGGAACTCACGACTGCGTGGCGCTTTCCGGCACCTTGCACGATCCCTATTCGGGCCAGGACATTGAGTTCCAGCGCGGGGCGCAGACATCCCGTGCGGTACAGATCGATCACGTTGTGCCGCTTGCCGACGCCTGGCAGAAAGGCGCCCAGCAATGGTCACCAGAAAAACGCCGCGACTTTGCTAATGATCCCCGCAACCTCCTTGCCGTCGATGGTCCCCTCAACCAGCAAAAAGGCGCTGGCGATGCCGCCACGTGGCTGCCACCTAACAAAGGATTTCGCTGCGAATATGCGCGCCGCATCGTAGAGGTGAAGGCGGCCTATGAAATCTGGGTCACGGCGGCGGAGAAGGATGCGCTCCGTCGGCTACTGAATGCTTGCTGAGTATTTTTACCCCTTTTAGATGCCCTGATACCCCTCCCACTACCCCCGAAATTATGCGCATAATATTCACTCACCCCTAAACGGTTATGCAGGGTTTTCGGCGGCGGGAACCTTGGTGCGCACTGCACCTACATTCCTCACGCCCGATAATTTCTATAGGCCTATTAATATGTAATAAATGCAACCTACGGACGTGCAGGTGATACCCCCCATGAAACAAAAACAATAAATCTTTCCCTCCTGTCTCACATTTCTTTTAATATGTGACACAGCACCTAGCCTGAGGTCTAGGTCACATGGATGCCGTGAGTTTTCACGGCTCCATACTTCCCAAACCCGTTGAGACCACACCCTGCGAAGGAATAGTGATGTTCAAGTACATCATCAAGAAGACCGCCAGCTGGCTGGTAGTCATCTTCCTCGCGACTAATATCGCGTACCTCCTGGCCGCAACCTTCCTTGATCCCCGATCAAATTATGTCGGCCGCAACCCACCGCTCGGGCCGGAAGAAATCGGCCGCATCCTCACGCCACTCGGCCTCAACCCGGAGACCCCTCTCATTGAGCGCTGGTGGGGATGGCTGTCCAACATCATCTTCCACTGGGACTGGGGTACCTCCCCTCTCGGTGACCCGGTCAGCGCACAAATCGGGCACCGCGCTCTCGTCTCGGCACAGCTACTGCTCGTGGCCACGATTCTCTCCGTCGTCATCGGCGTCGCCCTCGGCGTCTACACCGCCTCCCGCCAGTACAAGGCGGCCGACCGCTTCTGGCAGGGAGTCTCCATCATCACGATGAACACGCACGTCGTCGTGGCCTCCATCTTGGTCGTCGCCGGTGGTCTGTGGATCAACCGCGTGACCGGCCACCGCGTAGTCTACGTGACGGGCGCTTCCAGCCTCGGCGTCGAAGGCTTCTTCCCCAAGCTGCTGGATATGGCGCAGCACCTCATCTTGCCGTCCATCTCGCTCATCATCATCAGCTACGCCGGCTACCACATGATGCAGCGCACCTTGCTGCTGGATAACTTGAACGCCGACTATGTGCGCACCGCCCGGGCCAAGGGCCTCACGCGCTCCCAGGCCATCCGCAAGCACGCCCTGCGCACCTCCATCATTCCGGTCGCAACCTCCGTGGCCTTCTCCGTTCCCGGTATCTTCACCGGCGCCATCATGACGGAAACCATCTTCGCGTGGAAGGGAATGGGCCAGTACTTCATCGAAACCATCAGCCGCAACGACGTCAACGGCACCACCGCCGTCGCCGCATTCGGTGCCGTCATGATTGCCTTCTCCGCAATCCTGGCTGACCTCGTCGTCGTCGCCCTCGATCCGCGAGTAAGGGTGAGCTAAATGTCTCCAGAAAAGAAATCTACGTCGCCACGCTCCGAAGCGCGCCACACCGAGCGCCACCGCCGCAACGACCTCGCTATCGATACGGCAGCTGATAACCTCGGCGTGCGCCCGCATGCCGCCACTGCGGACTTTTCACCGCAGACCGAACCCAGCGCACAATCCGCACTCGGCTCCGGCGTCGACGTCGATGACGCACAGCGCAAGCAATTCTCCAGCAGCGATTTCCGCGGCACCTCCAAACTCAAGCTGTACGTTCGCCGCTTCTTCCGCAACAAGGCAGCTGCCGTCGGACTCGTCATCTTCGTGCTACTCGCGCTACTCTCCATCTTCGGCAGCTACCTCACCCCGTGGTCCTTCGACGAGCCTGACTTCTTCAACCTCTCCACCGGGCCTTCCCCGGAGCACTGGTTCGGAACCACGGACTCCGGAAACGATCTCTTTGCGCAGACCGTCCACGGCTTGGGCCGCTCGCTGATCATCGCACTCATCGTCTCGCTGGCTTCTACCCTGCTGTCCGCCTTCATCGGCGCGGCCGCGGCCATGTACGGCGGCGCGGTGGAAAAGGTCATCCTGGCAGTCATTCACTTCTTGCTGGCTATCCCGACCTTCCTGCTCATCGCCCTGGTGGTGTCTGATTCCGGCGGTGACTGGAAGCTGCTCATCGTGGTGCTCATCGCCTTCGGCTGGATGTACCCGGCGCGCGTCATCTGGGCCATGGCGCTCAGCGTGCGCGAGAACGACTATGTCCGTGCCGCCGACTACATGGGAGTCTCGCGTCTGCGCACCATCTTCCGCCACGTGGTTCCCAATATCGGCTCGCTGCTCATCATCCAGGCGGCCCTGGGCGTGGTGTCCACCATCATGTCGGAGACCGCACTGTCCTTCCTGGGCTTGGGCGTGAAGCTTCCCGACGTCTCCCTGGGCACCCTCCTGGCCGGCGGCGCCAACGCCGTCGAGGCCTCGCCCTGGCTCTTCTACTTCCCCGCAGGCATCCTCACGCTGCTGACCGTCTCCATGGCGTTCATCGCCGACGGCCTGCGCGATGCCATTGACCCCAACTCGAACTCCGGAGGCCGAGCATGACCCCGCAGAATACTGCACACACCGCCAACGCCGTCCCGGCCCGCCGCGCCACCGACTCCACTGCATCCACCGAGCCGGTGCTGTCCGTGCGCAACCTCACCGTCACCTTCCCCTCGGAGGCCGGCTCCGTCCACGCGGTGCGTGGCGTCGACTTCGACCTCATGCCGGGCCGCACCCTGGCGATTGTGGGCGAGTCAGGCTCCGGTAAGTCCGTGACCTCTTTGGCCGTCATGGGCCTGTTGCCCGACTACGCCAAGGTGGAAGGCTCCGTGGTCTATGCCGGCACCGAGCTCATTGGCAAGTCCGACAAGGAAATGTCGAAGATCCGCGGCAAGGATATCGCCATGATCTTCCAGGATCCTCTCTCCTCCCTGACCCCGGTGTTCTCCATCGGTGACCAGCTCATCGAAGCCATCCAAACCCACCGCGATGTCTCCACGAAGGAAGCGGAGAAAGAGGCCATTCGCCTGCTCGAGCTCGTCGGCATCCCGGAGGCGGAAAAGCGCGTGAAGTCCTTCCCGCACGAATTCTCCGGCGGCATGCGCCAGCGCGTCGTCATCGCTATTGCCATGGCCAACAACCCGCGCGTCATCATCGCCGACGAGCCCACCACTGCGCTCGACGTCACCATCCAGGCCCAGATCCTGGAGGTCCTCAAGGTGGCCCAGCGCGAAACGGGCGCCGCGGTCATCATGATTACCCACGACATGGGTGTAGTCGCCGGCACCGCCGACGACGTCCTGGTCATGTACGCCGGGCGCCCGGTGGAGCTCGGTGATGTCGACACTATCTTCAACAACCCCAAGATGCCCTATACCGTGGGTCTTCTCGGGTCGACGCCGCGCGTGGACAAGGCCACCGACGAACCACTGACCCCCATCGTGGGTACCCCGCCGCAGCTTATCGACGTCGCCGCCGAATGCCCCTTCGCGGACCGCTGCCCGGTGGTGAAGGATGAGTGCCGAACCTTGGAACCGAAGCTGCGCGCGCTTGACGACGTCCCCGGGCACTTCGCCTCCTGCCTGCGCTCCGATGAGATCGAGGACGGCACCATCGGCGGCGAGCGCATGTACCCGTTGCCGAAGATTTCCGCCGATACCCTGGGCGATACTCCCTACGAGCAGCGGCCGGTTACCTTGGAGGTCAAGAACCTGGTCAAAGACTTCCCGCTCATCAAGGGAGCAATTCTCAAACGCCGCGTCGGCACAGTACACGCGGTCAAGAACGTCAGCTTCGACGTGCACCAGGGCGAGTGCTTTGCCATCGTGGGCGAGTCCGGCTCCGGCAAGACCACCACCCTGCTGGAAATCATGGACCTCAACCCGCCAGAGGGTTCCACCATCGTGGTCAACGGCACCAACACCTCCGGTTTGAGCGCGTCGGCGCGCCGCAAGCTGCGCAAGGATATCCAAATCGTCTTCCAGGACCCGATGAGCTCGCTCAACCCGCGTATGACCATCCGCGAGATCATCGCCGAGCCGCTGGAGTCGCTGGGGTATGAGGGGGACGTCGGCCAGCGCGTGGCCGAGCTGATGCAGCTCGTCGGTCTTGAGTCCCACCAGGTGGACCGCTTCCCCGGACACTTCTCCGGCGGACAGCGCCAGCGCATCGGCCTGGCCCGTGCTCTGGCCACCAACCCCTCCATCGTGGTGCTCGACGAGCCCGTTTCCGCCCTCGATGTGTCCATCCAGGCCGGCATCATCAACCTGCTGCACGACCTGAAGAACCGCCTGGGCATCTCCCTGGTCTTCGTGGCCCACGACCTCTCCGTGGTGCGCCACCTTTCCGACAAGGTCGCCGTGATGTACAAGGGCGACTTCGTGGAATACGGCCCCACGGACGAGGTCTTTGACAACCCGCAACACGCCTATACCCGCGCGCTGCTCTCCGCCATCCCGGTGCCGGATCCAGCCGTGGAACGTGACCGGGTACGCGAGATTTACCAGCCCGCCGAAACCCCGGCTTAGCAAGACTTATAACTAAATACTCACCTTTGTCTCCATGTTTCCTCTCGAAAGGACACACACATGAATATGAAGCTCCGCAGGACCGCCCTCGCAGTGGTCACCGCCTCTGCCCTCATCCTGACCGGCTGCGCCTCCGATGGCGGCTCCGGCTCCGATGGATCAGGCAATTCCGCCTCCGGCGAGAAGCTCGACGTCAAGCTGGACGGCTCCTACAACCCCAAGGACCGCTCCGAGCTCAAGGAGGGTGGCGAGCTGCGCTTGGCTATCGACGAGATCTCCCAGCAGCAGAACACCTTCCAGGCCGACGCCACCTCATACACCCTGAGCCTGTGGAAGTACTACAACCCGCAAATTGGCCTCTTCGATGGCGCGGGGGAGTTCCACGTCAACAATGACTACATCACCGACGTCAAAGACGAAGAAAAGGACGGAAAGACTGTCGTCACCTTCACCATCCACGAGAAGGCGCAGTACAACGACGGTACTCCGATTGACTGGAAATCCTTTGAGAACACGTGGAAGTTCAACAACGGTGAGAACAAGGACGTCAACGTTAGCGCCACCGACGGCTACGAGCTCATCGAGTCCGTCAAGCCGGGTGAGAACGACAAGCAGGCCGTCATCACCTTTAAACAGGCCTATCCGTGGTGGCAGGGTCTGTTCAACGTCCTGCTCCCGCCACAGGTTGACTCCGCGGAGAAGTTCAACGAGGCCTACCTGGGCAAGGTCCACCCGGAGTGGGGTGCGGGCCCGTACAAGGTCGAAAGCGTCGACTTCAAGAACGGCAGCGCTACCTTCGTTCCGAACGAGAAGTGGTGGGGTGATAAGCCATTCCTAGACAAGGTGACCTACCGCCAGATGGAGGACCAGGCCTCAATCAACGCGTTCAAGGCCGGCGAAATTGACGCCACCGGCGTGGCCAACAAGGAACGCCTGGCGGCCGTAAAGGACATGCCAGACGTTGAAATTCGCACCGCCATGACCCCAGGCAAGAACCTGTACACGCTCAACTCCAAGAACGAGATCCTCTCTGATATCAAGGTGCGCGAAGCCATCATGACTGGCATCGACCGCGCCACGCTCTCCGGCATCCGCTTCAACGGACTCAACGGCTACACCGAGGACCTGCCAGGTTCCTTCAACCTCTACCAAACCCAGAAGGGCTACGAGGACAACGTTGGCGCGGTCATCACGTTCGACCCGGAGAAAGCTAAGTCGCTCCTCGATGAGGCCGGATGGAAGGAAGGCAGCGACGGCATCCGCGAGAAGGACGGCAAGAAGCTGTCCATGCGCTACACGCTGCTGGGAGATTCTTCCATCAGCAAGGCCATGGCCACCGCCACCCAAAAGATGATGAAGGATATCGGCGTGGACCTGAAGGTGGAGGAACGCCCAGTCTCTGACTTCTCCGAGATCACCTCCAAGTACGACTTCGATATTCTGCCTATGGGTTTCTCCTCCGGCGATCCCTTCGGTGTCGCTTACTTCGGCCAGACCTATCGCACCGGCTCCCAGCTCAACCGCTCCGGCACGGGCACACCAGAACTGGACAAGAAGATCGACGAGCTATCCCAGATCGCTGACCCAGACGAGCAGATCAAAAAATCCAATGAGCTGGAGAAAGAGGCCCTTGCCCAGTACGGCATCATTCCTATCTTCAACGGCCCGACCATGGTTGCGACCCACCCCGATATCGCAAACTTCGGCGCCAACTCCTTCGCCGTCATCGAGGTGGAGAACATCGGCTACACCAAGTAAGTAACGGCCGCCTAGCACCACCCAAGGCAGCGAAAGAGGGCCTTCCCCAAGCGGGAAGGCCCTCTTTTTATGTGCTGAGCTTAGTCTTAAGCGCTGTGCTTAGTTATTGCCCTTGTTGAGCTGGTTGCGCAGCTGGTCAAAATAGTCGCGCGCGCTCTGCGGCTGGTTATTGCCCTGCGGCGGGGAAGGGAAGCTCGGAATCTGGCTAAAGCCCTGGCCCTGCTGTGGTGCGTTCTGCACCTGCTGCTGTGCTTGTTGCTGCGCGCGCTGCGCCTGCTCCATCATCTCAGCATCGCGGCGGGCGCGCTCGTCGCGCTCATGGCGCTCCTGCTCCTCGCGGCGGCGACGTGCAGCACCGGAATCCTCACGGCTGTGCTTGTTGTCGGACAGGGAAACCGACGGCTTCGGCGCTTCATTAATAGCGTTGGTGGACAGCAGTGCGTCGCGCATACCGCCGAAGAGATCCTGCATGCCGCCCGGATTAGACGGCATGTAGAGCACATTGGTGTGGGCGCGGTCGGCCACGTCTACCATGGCGTCGAGGTACTGGGAGACCAGCATGAGGGTCTCGGGGTTCTCTTGCACGCCGGCAGCACGCAGCAGCTCATACTGCTGGGCAATACCTTCGACGATCTCCTTACGCTGGTCAGCCACACCGCGACCCTGCAGCTTCTTGGCCTCGGCAGCACCTTCGGCCTCCTTGACCACGCGGATCTTCTCGGCCTCTGCCTGGGCAACGGCCGCCTCGCGCTCACGCTGCGCCGCGTTAATGGAGTTCATGGACTCGCGCACGCGGGCATCCGGGCGGATATCGGTGACCAGGGTATTGACGAAGTTCCAGCCATAGGCGGCCATGTTATCGCGCAGGGACATCGCCACGTTGCGGGCGATGGTGTCCTTGGATGAGAAGGAATCATCCAGGTTCATGTTTGCCACGGAGGAGCGGACGTTGTCCTGAACGTAAGCCACGATCTGCTGCTCGTGGTTGGACAGGGTGTAGAAGGCCTGGCGCTCGCTGCCTTGAACTACCTCGTACTGCACGGCAACGGGGATCTGGACGAAGACGTTGTCCTTGGTCTTGGTTTCCACCATGACGTCGAGCTGACGGATCTGCAGGCTGATCTTGGCGCGCACGCGGTCGACATAAGGCACCTTGAAGTGCAAGCCCGCGTGAGCAACGTTCACGAACTTGCCCATCCGCTCAATGATGGCGGCCTCCTTCGTCCGGACGATGTAGAAACCGTCGAAGGCGGTGGCAATAATAATTAGAAGAATCACGCCGATGACGATGAGTCCGCCCATAGGCTTATCCTTTCTGCTTCGGTTGGATTTTCCTAACCAGTTTGCCACACGGTGACCACCACCACATCTTGGGGGAGATTGCTCCCCGAACGCACTCGACGCCCGTTAACGCTCGTCAGCCGCCCGGAAGAGCTCGCCCAAAATCCCCGCGCCGTCTTCGCTAATACCGTTGTGCTGGAAGCGGTTGGTCACCACCGGGCGCAAGTCACGATAGGTCTCCCCCGTGGCAAGGGAATCTTCGAAGGGCACGAAGATATCGTCAAGGTAGATGGCGGCGGAGGCGGTCACGGGGGCGTCGGCAAGCACGGCAGCATCGTACGGCGAGCTTACCCACTCGTGGGCGGCGAGTTCCTCGGCGGCCTGCTTGAAGGGGCGCAGCGCCGGGTCCTCGTCGAACTGCCAAGGGAAAATGTGCTCGCCGGTCAGATAGGTGCCTTCCTCGGCGAACTCGGGGAATTCCTCGCGCACGCGGTGCGCCGCCCAACCAGTCACAGCCTGGCCGCCGACGCCACCGTAAATGGACTCATGAATCGCCGCGTAGAGAGGACCGGCCTGGAAGCTCACGCGGCTACCGACGTTGTTGAGGAAGTCCGAACGCAAGCGCTTCTCGCCGTTCACGGTGCGGAAAGGCTCCTCCAGCAGGTAACCCAGAGAATCGAATCCGGTACCGCGGCCCAGTTCGATGCCGATAGTGCGGAAGCGGCGGGAGGACAGGCGCTCCCCTGTCGGCAGCAGCTCTTCCGAGTTGTCCAGGTGGTGGATGAGCTCCTCGATGCGTGCTTGAGCCCACGGGAACTGGGCATAGAAACGTTCGTGACGCACCTTGAGCTTGGCAAAGGTCGTGCGGTAGAGATCATCCGCACCTTTGGTCAGGGTGGGCAGGCCGCCGGTAAGGAAGGCGCGGCCGATGGAATCGGGGAACATCGAAATATAGGCGGTAATGATGAAGCCGCCAAAGGATTGGCCGTAGAGATCCCAGGAGTCCTCGCCGAGGTGCTCGCGCAGGTGCTCGGCATCGCGCACGATATTCTCCTGCCGCAGCTGCGCTAGGCGCGCAGCGCTGCGATCCTCAGCGGGGCTGAGCTCATCGATGCGGTGGCTGCGCCCAGTGCCGCGCTGGTCCATGAGGATCCAGCGGTAGCGCTCCAGGCCTTTCCCGATGAGCCCGGTGGCACCCGTCGGCCGCGGTGCCGGGAAACCCGGCCCGCCCTGGTTATAGAGCAGCGCCGGGTAATTCTCACCGCCCGGCGGGATGATCTCCCGGGCGTAGAGCTCGAACTCCCCCGCGGCTGGATTGTCATAGTCCCAGGGGACGGTGATGGTGTGTTCCTTGATGGTGTGGCCGAAGCGTTTCATGCTTCTAGTAGACCACGAAACCTTCCTTGCGGAACACCTCGCGAATCTTCTCCACGTCTTCCGGCTTCGGCGGCTTTGTATCCTCCAGGGTGTACGGGTAGCCCAGCTCGTGCCACTTGTCCGCGCCCATGTTGTGGAAGGGCAGCACCTCGACGCGCTCAACGTTGCTCTTCCAGCGGGAGACAATGTTGGCCACGTTGGCGACATTCTCGGGGCTGTCGGTAAGCCCCGGCACCACCACGAAGCGGATCCAGACCGGCTTGCCTATGGCGTTGAGGCGATCCCCAAAGTCGATCGTCGGCTGCAGCTCGCGGCGGGTGACCTTTTTATAGGTCTCCTCGTCACCAGACTTGACGTCGAGCAGCACCAGGTCGATGTTGTCTAGATCCTCATCGCGCAGGCGCGCGCCGAGGTAACCCGAGGTGTCGATCGTGGTGTGGATGCCTGCATCGTGGACTTCCTTGAGCAGGCGCCGCGCGAAGGCGATCTGGAAGAGCGGCTCACCGCCCGAAATGGTCAGCCCACCACCGGAGGCCTTGAAGACGGGCTTATAGCGCTTGATGCGCTTGACCACATCCTCGATGCGCTCCAAGGTTCCGACCTTCATCTCCATGGTGTCGGGGTTATGGCAATACTGGCAGCGCAACGGGCAACCCGACATGAACATGGTCATGCGGGTTCCGGGTCCATCCACGGCCGTCACCAGCTCCCAGGAGTGCACGAGCGCGACATCGCCAGAGCGGCGGGCCTGCATCAACTCCGGGCGGGTGTAGCCCTCGAGGTCATTATCCGTTCCTAAACCGGCGGCGGCGCCGCGCACCTTCTCCCCTTCTTCAGGGTTGAGGTGCACGACGCCGGTAATGCCATCTGCCATTTAGGAGCCCTGGTGGAAGGTACGGGAGATGACGTCGAGCTGCTGCTCGCGGGTGAGCTTCACGAAGTTCACCGCGTAGCCGGAAACGCGGACCGTGAGGTTCGGGTACTTCTCCGGGTGCTCAACGGCGTCCTCCAGGGTGGACTTGTCCAGGACGTTGATGTTGGCGTGGTAGAGGCCCGAGTTCATGTTGTTGGCGGTGCGGCTGGCCTTCATGGAAGCGAGGCGCTCGTCGAAAGTTTTGGTTGCCATGTTGTGTTCTCCTTAGGAAGTGGTGTGGATGTGGTCTATTCGGAATCCATGATGAAGCCGGCGTCGAGGACGCCCACCAGGTTGGTGATGCGCTCCTCCGGGGTGCGGCCCAATCCGGACGGGGTGATGGTGTTGGTCAGCGAGATGCCGTCGAGTGCATCCTTGTAGTCCAGCTTGCCTACCGACAGCATGGAGGCAACCATGCCGTGGCTATCCGCGCCGTTCTCCGGGTTGGCACCCGGCGCGAACGGGGTGCCCGCCTCGTGGCCGGACGGGAAGGCACCGGTGGCCTTGCCGTAGACAACGTTGGAGGTAATGGTCAGCACCGACTGGGTGGGGATGGCGTTGCGGTACATCGGGATGGCCTTAATCTTCTCCATCACGGTGTGAACGATGGTGGCAGCGATGTCATCGGCGCGGTCGTCATCGTTTCCGTAGAAGGGGAAGTCACCTTCCGTCTTGTAGTCCACGATCAGCCCGGAATCATCGCGCACCGGGTAGACCTTGGCGTACTTGATGGCGGAAAGCGAGTCAGCCACGATGGACAGGCCGGCGATACCGCAGCCCATGGAGCGCACGATATCGGAATCATGCAGCGCCATCTCGATGGCCTCGTAGGCGTACTTGTCGTGGCAATAGTGGATGATGTTGAGGGCCTCAACGTAGGTGCCCACAACCCAGTCCAGCATCTCCTCGTACTTCTGCCAGACCTCGTCGAAGTCGAGCGGTCCATCGCCCTTGATGGGCTCGTAACCGTCGACGACCTGCTTGCCACTGACCTCGTCGCGGCCGCCGTTGATGGCGTAGAGCAGGGCCTTCGCAGCGTTGACGCGGGCGCCGAAGAACTGCATTTGCTTGCCGACGGCCATCGGGGACACGCAGCACGCAATTGCGGCGTCGTCGCCCCACTGCTCACGAATCTGCTTATCGGACTCGTACTGGATCGAGGAGGTCTCAATCGAGATGTGGGCGCAGAATTCCTTGTAGCCCGCCGGCAGCTGCGGATCCCAGAAGATGGTGATGTTCGGTTCCGGGGACGGGCCCAGGTTGATCAGTGTCTGCAGCAGACGGAAGGAAGTCTTGGTCACCATGTGGCGGCCATCGTCGCCAAAGCCGGCATCGGACCAGGTTGCCCAGTACGGGTCACCGGAGAAGATCTGGTCATAGTCCTCGGTGCGCAGGAAGCGGACGATGCGCAGCTTGAGCACCAGCTGGTCGATGATTTCTTGGGCGTCTTCCTCGGTGATGATGCCAGCGGCAAGGTCGCGCTCGAAGTAGCAGTCGAAGAATGCGGAGAGGCGGCCGATGGACATGGCGGCGCCGTCCTGGGACTTGATGGAGGCCAGGTAGCCAAAGTAGGTCCACTGGACTGCCTCGTGGGCGGTCTTCGCGGGCTTCGAGATATCGAAGCCATAGGACTCAGCCATGACCTTGAGCTTCTTCAGAGCCTTGATCTGCTCGGCGTGCTCCTCGCGGTAGCGTGCCCAGTGCTCGGAGAATCCGATATCACCGACTGCGTGCTTGGATGCCTCCTTCTCAGCGATGAGGTAATCCACGCCGTAGAGGGCCACGCGGCGGTAGTCACCAATGATGCGGCCGCGGCCATAGGCATCCGGCAGGCCGGTGATGATGTGAGAGGAACGCGCTGCGCGGATGCGCGGGGTGTAGATATCGAAGACCGCGTCATTGTGGGTCTTGCGGTAGCGGGTGAAGATCTTCTCTACGTCTGGGTCAACTTCCTTGCCGGCCTCAAAGATAGCCTGCTTGACCATGCGCCAGCCGCCGTTGGGCATCATGGCGCGCTTCAGCGGAGAATCCGTCTGCAGGCCCACGATGACGTTGTCGTCCTCACAGATGTAGCCGGCCGGGAAAGCATCGATATCGCTCGGGGTGTGGGTGTCCACGTCGAAGATGCGCTTCTGGCGCTCGATGGACAGGTAGTTCTCCTCCAGGTGATTCCACACATTCTTGGTCTTCTCGGTGGGTCCAGCAAGGAAGGAGGAATCCCCGTCATAAGGGGTGTAGTTGCGCTGGATAAAATCACGAACGTCAATGTTCTCAGTCCACGGGCCGGGCTCGAAGCCCTTCCATGCCTCGAACTGCACGGACTGTTCAGTTGCGGTGGTCACTATATTGACTCCCTTCGTAGTTCACACGACGCGTAATGCTTAGTCGCAGAAGGGCTTTAGGTGACTTCAATTCACGGGCAATTCGGTCAACCCGTCCGTCACCGAACCCCTCTCTGTAGCCCATAGTAGGGGTAAAGACGCACAAGCTCATATCGGCAAATGCGGGCCGCGCACCACCAAGGGTGCCAGTGTGAGCACTGCACAGGTCAGCTCCGTCATAGGTAACGGCCGTACGGTTGGATGCGGGGGTAAAGTACCCCCTGACGTGGCCTTTCCCACACTTTTTGGGGCGAGCTCTTGGTGCGTGTCCTTGCCGCGCTCTATTGTTATGCGCAGTATCCTCGTCTCGCTTTTTAGCAAGGAGCCTCCCCGCGTGTCCGACATCGCAACCGCCCCTCAGCCCACACACCCGGTCGACGCCGTCCCACCAGCCCCGAAGTTGGCAGCGCTCGGACTCCAGCACGTCCTCGCATTTTATGCTGGCGCGGTCATCGTCCCGCTGCTTATCGCGGGCTCGCTGGGGCTGGATGAGGCCACAACGATCCACCTCATCAACGCCGACCTGTTGACCTGTGGTCTGGCGACGTTGATCCAGGCGGTGGGCGTCGGCAAGCACATCGGCGTTCGCCTGCCCATCATCCAGGGTGTGACCACCACGGCGGTCAGCCCCATCATTGCTATCGGACTCAGCGCGGGTGACCAGCCGCTGCCTACGATTTATGGCGCAATTATTGCCGCCGGTATTTTTACGTTTTTCGCCGCGCCGGTCTTTGGACGAGTGCTCAAATACTTCCCGCCGATTGTCACCGGCACCGTGCTCTTGGTCATGGGTACATCGCTGCTGGCGGTATCTGCAAATGACTTTGTCAATTACGCCGACGGGGTTCCGGCCGCGCGCGATCTGCTGTATGGCTTCGGCACGCTGGCCATCATCATCGTGGTTCAGCGCTTCTTCCGTGGCTTTCTGGGGACGCTGTCGGTGCTGCTTGGTTTGATCATCGGCACCGCTTTGGCGCTCGTGTTGGGTGATACGTCCTTCGACGGTGTGCGTGAGGCCGACGCCATCGGCATGACCACGCCTTTCTATTTCGGCATGCCGCGCTTCGACATCATGGCGATTCTCTCCCTCATCATCGTCATGATCATCACCATGGTGGAGACCACCGGCGATGTTTTCGCCACCGGTGAGATTGTAAAGAAGCGCATCAAGCGCGATGACGTTGTGCGCGCCATCCGCGCCGATGGCCTCTCCACCACCCTGGGCGGCGTGATGAACTCCTTCCCGTATACCTGCTTCGCGCAAAACGTCGGCTTGGTTCGCCTGACCGGTGTGAAATCGCGCTGGGTGGCAGCATCGGCAGCCGGTTTCATGATCATCCTGGGACTACTGCCCAAGGCCGCCGCCGTGGTGGCGGCTATCCCCTCCCCGGTGCTCGGCGGTGCCTCGTTGGCGCTCTTCGCCAACGTTGCCTGGGCCGGCCTGCAGACCATTGCGAAAGAAGACATCACCGACGGCCGCAACGCCGCCATCGTTACCACCGCGCTGGGCTTGGCCATGCTGGTCACCTTCAAACCGGACGTAGCCACCGCCTTCCCGGAGTGGGCGCAGATCTTTGTCTCCTCCGGAATGTCCATCGGCGCAATTACGGCGATTCTCCTCAACTTACTGTTCTTCCACGTCGGTGCGCAGTCGGGTGATGATGTCAGCCGCCTCGACGGCGCCGGCGTCTCCCTTAAGGAGCTCAACGAGATGGAGCGCGACAGCTTCGTCAGCGCCCTGCGCCCGCTCTTTAACAACGAGACCTGGCCGCTTGAGGCCGCCTGGGAGCTGCGCCCCTTCCAGGACGTCAGCCAACTGCGGGAAGCAATCCAGGTTGCGGTGCTCACCGCCCCGAGTGAGAAGCACCGCGCACTGATCCACGACTACCCGGCGATGGATGAGCTGCTGCTTGTCGACGCTGACTCGGCCGCCACCATCTCCGCCGACCGCGGATCCTTGGCCTTGGATGACCTCGATGATGTACAGACGCAGCAGCTTATCGACGTTTCAACGGCCTACCGCAAGCGCTTCGACATGCCCTTTGTGGCATACCTGGACACCAACGACTCGGCCGACCGCGTTATCGATGCGGGCGTGCGCCGCTTGTCCAACTCGGATGAGCTGGAACAGCGCGTGGTCTTGAGCGAAATCATCGAGATTGCCAACGACCGCTTCGACATCCTCCTCGCGGACGCCAACCCAGTTCGGGCTTATTGGGACCGCAAGTTCACGGAGGTCGAGTGACCAGAAGTCACTCGACGTAGAAAAGGTTCATTCCACGTACAAGGCCACTCGACGTTAATAGGTTCATTCCGAGTAGGAGAAGGTTCATTCCGCCTTCAAGGTCACTTGGCGGGCGAAGGTTTGTGGAACTCCATGGTGACCTGGGCTTCGGAGTCCACTCCGCGAATGATGCCTTCATAAAAGCTGCGGGCTTGGTCTTGTAAGAGCTCGCGGTTGTCGTTGATGTCCTTGCGCTTCTTATCGGCGCTGAGGACGTCCGACACCGTGGATGCGGCGTCGAGCGGCTGCGTGGTCCAGCTGAGAACTCCGTTGTTCTCCACGGCGGTCTTAAACTCCTCGTCGGTGTGCCCGATGAAGATAAAGTCCGGAATGTGGACCGTGTAGGAATGCTCGCCGGTTTCGGTGACGCTCACGTCCTTGCCCTCAATACCAAGCTTGGCTTTGTAGGAATACTGCACAAACTGGGTGCGGCCGGTCCACGGAACCCTCACGCCAAATACCTGCCCGGCGGAGGACTTCTCCGTGAGTCCTTGGATACCGAGGCTAAGCAAGACGACTTGCTCCTCGCGCTCGACTGCGTTGATTACCTGCGAAGTGGTTGACTCTACCGGCGCGGTGTACACCTCATGTGGTTGGCGCACGGCATACACACCTAAACCGGCACAGGCGAGTGAAAGAAGCACCACCAACGCGATGAGCGTGGTGCTGAGTTTGCGAGGAGACATGAGGCTTAGCCTTTCGTGCGTAGTAGAGATAGCTACGCTCCAGATTAGTCTCCGCAGTTTTAGTACACGTCACCTGCAACCACCGAGACGAGAGCCTGCTGCTCAGCGAAAGCAGCAAAAGCCATTAACAGGGTGTCGATATGCGTGCGCAGGTGACGATCCATGACCACCGAGCCCGACTTCCGAAGGCGCTCTTCGGCGGCTCCGTTGACGTCGCCAAGCACCAGCACAACCTGGCCGGGAAGAACACCAGCGAATTCTGTGGCGTCGACAATCACGCCGTCGCACGCACGCGCTTCCGTTTCGCTACCGATCCACCGGACAGAGACTCCTTGCGGCGCATAAGCGGCGATGTCATCAGCGAGCCGTTTGCTCATCATAAGCCCAAGGGTTATGGTCTTGCGCATTTCAATCATCTTCCTTAATCGTGCATGACGTGGCTTTTTGCCTTGACAAGCTACAGATTAAAGATTGAAGCGTTCACCGACCATGGTCATTTCATGACGATACAATCAAGCCCATGGACAAGGAAGAACGCCAGCGCAGAATCATTTGGGCCGTTGACTCAGGAAGCAAAACGGTCAGCCAATTACAAGAACTCACCGGAGCTTCCGCTATTACCATCCGCCGCGACCTCGCGGCGCTGGAAGAAGTAGGGGCCCTCGAACGATTTCACGGAGGAGCGCGCCCCGCGGTTCGAAGGGGCGCCCGCTATCCCCTGGAGGTACGCCGAAAAGAGGATCCCGCCGGCAAACGGGCGATTGCTGCTGAGGCTGCCCGCCTCGTTGAACCAGGCTCCTGCGTGCTCGTTGACTCAGGGACAACACCAACTGCCGTTGCCCGCAATCTCGCCGGCATGGACATCACAGCACTAGCGATGTCCCTGTACGCGGGCGCAGCATTAGCCAAGACGCCGGGCAGTGACGTCATCATTCCCGGCGGAACCGTCAACAGCGACGATCTTGCGGTGTACGGGGCGGAAGCGGTTGAAACAGTCCTGTCTATGCGCTTCGACCTCGCGATTGTCGGAATCTGCGCGTGTACTCCGTCGGTAGGCCTTATGTCCCCGAACCTCACCGAGGCGACCATTAAGCGGGCCTATTTCCAAGCCGCCCGACGAGTCATCGTTGTCACCACACCAGAGAAATTCACGCGCATGTCAGCCCACCGCGTGGCCACATTTGATCAAGTAGACACGGTCATCACAACGACTGACCTATCCCAGGATCTAGCCCAGGATGTGGTCGATGCCGGCGCCAACCTCACGATGGTGCCGGTGGAAGGCGCCTAAAGCTGGAACTTTTCGACGATTTCAGTGCGACGCTTGTGCTCCATCCAGAAGGACAGGAACGGGACAACACCGGCAAGCGCCGTGGTGAACAACTTGCTCACCGGCCACATGACACGCGGCCCAAGAACCAGGATGGAAACGAGGTAGACCATATAGGCCACGCCGTGGGCTTGGGCAATGAGCGTGGCCCACGACGGCATTTCCATGCCTACGCCGTACTGCAGGATCATGCGCACAACCAAAATAAGAAGGAAGATACCGGTAACCGTGGCGGCGATGGAAAAGAACTTCAGCGGACCACGGATGCGGGCCTGGCGGTCTGGGTGGACGGCGTTGCTCACTGAGTTGCTCATTAATTCTCCTCTTCGGTGCCGCGACGGCGGCGCTGTTTGTTCATGGCGTTGAAGGTTTCCACATCAACCTGCGGCCGAGGTGGCAGGAAATCCTCGTCGATCTTGGTCACGGCTTGTTCCTTGGTTGACCTCACGCTCTTTGCTTCATACTGAGCTGGTTCTTCTCCCCGCTCGAGGGCTTCGTTCTCTGCGTCGATACGCTCATTCTCGTAGCGCATAGCGGTGCGATATGCGTAGACCACGAACACCGCGAAGAGCGGCCACTGGAAGGCGTATCCCAGATTTTGGAAGGTTCCCGAGCCAGAGCGGAACCGAGTCCACTGCCAATAGGCAAGGAACAAAAAGAGCACGACAAAGAACACGATGAGGACGATGTGCCACCATCGAACCTTCATCCGCTTTTTCGGTGCTGGGTTGGTGCTCACCCACAACAGCCTACCCACCACGCCGTGAAAAGTGGATTTCCTTCCGCGGCCTGCTGCCCTGTAGGCTAGTGGACGTTGCGCAGAGAAGGTAGAACTCCGCAGCAACGAAACCAGCGCCCGTGGCGGAATTGGCAGACGCGCTAGATTTAGGTTCTAGTGTCTTATGACGTGTGAGTTCAAGTCTCACCGGGCGCACAATTTCAAACCCCGCTCGGCAAATTTCGAGCGGGGCTTTTGTTATTTCCAGTTCCGCGCGCTTAGGCTTGCCCGGCGAGGGCCGCCAAAGGTTCGCGCAGCTGCGCCAGTGCGCGGCCACGGTGCGACACCGCGTTCTTTTCCTCCGGGGACATCTCCGCGGCGGAACGGGATTCGCCCTCGGGCTGGAAGAGGGGATCGTAGCCGAAGCCATTCTCGCCCTGCGGCGCAGTGAGCAAGGAGCCTGGCCACCGGCCCTCCACCACGTGCTCCTGGCCATCCGGGGTCACCAGGGCACAGACCGACACGAATGCTGCTGCGCGACGCTCCGCGGGCACGTGGGACATCTGCCCCAACAGCAAACGATTATTCGCTTCATCGTCGCCGTGTCCGCCCGACCACCGGGCCGAGAGCACACCAGGCATGCCGTTGAGTTCTTCCACCGCGAGGCCGGAATCATCCGCAATCGTTGCCAAGCCGGTGTGCTGCACCCCGGCGCGCGCCTTAATCAACGCGTTGTCGGCAAAGGTGCGGCCATCCTCCACGGGCTCCGGGTAAGCTTCCACCGCGGACAGCGGGAGCAGCTCGATGCCCGCGATGCCGGCATCGGCGAGGATCTTCTCTAGTTCCTTGAGCTTCTTGGCATTATTCGAAGCGACGAGGAGCTTTACCATCCGAGGGCCGCCTTTTGAGCGTCGATAAGCTGGGCGCAACCAGCCTGCGCCACGTCCAACATGTCATTGAGCTCCGCGCGGCCAAACAGGCCGTGCTCGCCGGTGCCCTGAATCTCGACGAAGTCTCCGCCTTCCTGCATCACCACGTTGAGATCGACCTCCGCGCGGGAGTCCTCTTCATAAGGCAGGTCCAAGCACACGTGGCCATCGATGATGCCAACGGAGACCGCAGCGATGGGATCCAGCAGGGGCTCGCCCGGGACGACGCCTTCCTCCTTGAGGTAAGCAATCGCATCAGCCAGCGCCACATACGCACCGGTGATCGACGCCGTGCGGGTACCGCCGTCTGCCTGCAGCACGTCGCAATCCAGCTGGATGGTGTTCTCCCCCAGCTCAGACAGGTCCACCGCTGCGCGCAGGCTGCGCCCCACCAGACGTGAAATCTCGTGGGTGCGGCCCTTGACCTTGCCCTTCATCGACTCGCGCGGCATGCGCTCGTGGGTTGCAGAAGGCAGCATGGCGTACTCAGCAGTCAGCCAGCCCTCGCCGGAATCCTTCTTAAAACGCGGCACCCCGAATTCCACGGAAGCCGTACACATGACTCGGGTGTTGCCGAACTCCACCAGCACCGACCCAGCCGGATTGGTGGTGAAATTACGGGTAATGCGAACGCTACGGAGTTGGTCGAGCGTGCGACCATCAGCACGAGTGAAATCAGTCATGCCCACTACCCTACCGCGCGTGTTAGAACTCGAGCTCCATCCCAGCGGCGCCGACGACGATCTCTCCGTCGAACTCGCGGGCAGCGGCGGCATATGTTGCGGCGACATCGCCCCACGGCTGTAGGTGAACAAGCACGAGCTTCTTTACCCCTGCCTCACGCGCTAGGCGCCCAGCTTCTGCTCCCGACATGTGCATGTCTGGAGCCTTATCCTCCGAAGTCTCGCCCCATGCAGCCTCGCAGAGGAAAGCATCCACGCCTTGGGCAGCCTCAACGAGCGCGGGCGTATAAGCAGAATCCGCCGAATAACACACAGTTGCGCCAGTCTTCGTGTGCTCGACCCGCAGGGCATACGTTTCTACCGGGTGCACGGTACGGAAAGGCGTGATGTAGACATCGTCGACAAGCTGGCGCTCACGGTCCACCCACGGACTAAACGCAAAGGAATCACTCATATCATCCACCCCATCCGGGGCATCCGATGACAACCGACCCAAGTGGGTTTCAGTCGCCGCCGGGCCGAGACAAAAATTGCGGGAAGCTGCCGGGGCCGTGGGGTGGAAACGGCGCCAGACCATCAGCGACGGGAAGTCTAGGCAGTGGTCAGCGTGGAGATGCGTTAATGCCACGTGGGCATCGCAAGGATCCTGGAGTTCCTGCAGGCGAGCAAGCGTACCCGGGCCGAGGTCCATGATGATGGACGGAGCCGAGGGGAATGACAGGAGGTAGCCAGAGGCCGGATTACCCACAGTGGGCACCGACCCGGAACAGCCTAGGATGGTCAGCTTCATGCGTTCAATAGTTCCACGAAACAATGGGGGATGCGAGATTTGGCTCGATTGTACATCTTTGCCGGTGCTAAATCTTGGGTCCCAGGAATCGCGTAGCCAAACGCTCGAACGCCGCGTGGTCACCAGTGCACTCAAAACTGCGGGTTGGCACTTGCCCCGTCGGGGCAAGCATGTCCGTCTTGGTGAGGATGCGCAAAACGTCCTTCGTGGTCTCCTCGGCGGAAGACACCAAGGTGACGTTGTCACCGATAGCGAGCTGGATGACGCCTGTGAGCAGTGGGTAGTGCGTGCAGCCGAGGACGAGTGTGTCGACCCCTGCCGATTGCAACGGCGCGAGGTAGCCTTCCGCCACACCGAGGATCTGGCGCCCAGCGGTAATGCCGCGCTCGACAAAGTTCACAAAGTCCGGGCAAGCAACTGCCTCGCACTCGACGTTCGGGTTGACCGCAAAAAGATCTTGATAAGCACCTGAATTAATGGTGCCCTCCGTACCGATCACGCCGATCTTGCCGTTGCGGGTCGTGGCGATGGCACGGCGCACGGCTGGACGAATCACCTCGACGACTGGAATGTCGTAGCGCTCGCGGGCATCGTGGAGGAAGGCTGCGGTGGCGGTGTTGCACGCAATCACCAGCATCTTGCAGCCACGCTCCACGAGTTCATCAGCAATCGCGGTGGACAGCTCACGCACTTGGGCAATGGGCCGTGGACCATAAGGGGCGTGGGCGGTATCGCCGATGTAGACGATGGATTCGTCGGGAAGCTGCTCAATGATTGTGCGCGCAACGGTGAGTCCGCCTACGCCTGAATCAAAAATCCCAATGGGAGAGGTTGCATCAGGCATTAGTTCATCACTCCTCGAGGCGCAGGCTTAACCTTTCTCATCGGGTCATCAGAGGTGATCACCATGCCCGCGACGATGCCGCCAATGGCACCGAAAAGGTGGCCCTGCCAGCTCACTCCCTCATAGATGGGCAGCACGCCCCAGATGAGGCCGGAGTAGGCAAAACCAAGGCCTAAGCCAACGAGGAACTGGCTCAACGAGCGGTTAAAGATACCTCTTACGATGAGGTAGGCCAACCAGCCATACACCACGCCCGAGGCGCCAATATGCGAGGTTCCCGGCCCGCCCAGCAGCCACGTGCCAACACCGGCGATGAGTACCACGATGATGGTGACCTCCCACCACGCCTTACGTCCGGATAGGCCAATCAGGAAACAAAAAACCGCACCCGGCAACGAGTTACCGATGAGGTGCTCAAAGTTTGCGTGGAGCAGCGGCGCGGTGAAGATCCCCCAGATGCCGTTGAAATCCAGCGGGTGAATGCCGTACTGCCCCAGCTCGCTTCCAAAGAACAGGAAGTTGATGATGTGGATGATCCACTCGACGGCCAGGAAGCCCACCGTTAAAGACGCAGCCGTTTTTAAACGTCCGGTCCGGGTGTAGTTCTTCGAGTCCCCCTTGTTGAGTACGGGTTGGTGCCCCGTTCCCGGTCCTGCCGGGCGGGGTTGGAAAGGGTTGGGCTCATGCGATTGCTGCTGGCCAAAGGGTCCACTCGTGGTCATAATGCCTCCAACTTTAGCAAGCGTGAGGCAAGGACTACGTCTCCAATCCCGGCCTGTGCTTCTGCTAGTCCATGATGACGTTGAGCAGCGAATCCTGGCAGAAGGCCAGCCATTCCACGAGCGCATCGCGGTCTGCCCCGGGGGTATCCTGCGGTACGTCCCCCGCAGCGATGTAGAGGCGCAGGTCATTGAGGCCGGCGAGGAAAGCATGTGCCTCTTCCTCACTGATAGCCACCTCTACCCCGCCAGTGGGGCCAAGGGCGGTGTTAATCACCTGGAGATTCTCCAGCTTGGCGCGCGCGATGTCATTCTCGTGCAGCGAGCGCAGCAGCGAATTATCACCATCGAACTCCTCATCCCCTGGCTTCTGGAAGTCTGGAAAGAGACGGGCCAGTGACGGATCCTCCGGTGCTTCGGTGTGGCCAGTGGGCATGTCGAGCATGTCCGCTAATTCATCCTTCGGCGCTGACTGCGCGCGGGCGATGATGGCCTCGGAGACCGTCGCGGTGAGATCACCGAGGACTTCACGCTCCATGGGCTCGAATACGGTGGTGTACTTCGCACCACGCATGAAGGACTTTTTCTTCTTCCACGTCTGCATACTCTTATCCTGCCTGCTGCATCGTGGCCCACAGGCCGGCGACCTGTAGTTTCTTCACGTCAGCTTCAACCTTGTCGCGTTCGCCCGAGGACACCGCCGCCTTACCTTCGGTATGGACTTGCATCATCAGCTCGTTAGCTCGCTTCTTGTCATAACCCAAAACAGTCTGGAACACGTAGGAAACGTAGCTCATTAGGTTGACTGGGTCATCCCAGACAATGCACATCCACGGCAGGTTTTCGCTCGTGGCGACGTCGACGTCAATCGCCTCATCCAGCTCCGGGGTGGCCATGGGCGAACTCATCACCACGACTGCGGACGTTTCGTTGTGCGCTTTCATGTCCTCTACACTAGCCAAATTTTTTCATCGCGCGAACAGTTATACTGTCTTCGACCTTTAACCTGATTGTCGTTTGCAGGTGGCATCGATGAATTCTTTCTCCCTTCCCCCAGCCGTTACTGACATTCTCGCGGGACGCCAACCCTCAAGAGAGGACCTTGTGCCTCTCGTGCAGCGCATCATCACCGTATTGGTCCTCGGTGGCACGCTCGTGACCGCCGTGCTCAGCTTGACCAGCCCCTCCGATAACGGCAGCTCACAGGATTCTGAGCCTCCCACGCCGGCGACGTGCGATTACGAGCTTCCCGACGTCCCCGTCCAACGCCAGCTCGCCACCATCCAGGATGAGCTCATAGAGGCGCTCAACACGTGGCGTAAGGAGGATGGCCTAACCCCGCTGGTGCCCTGGATCGAACGCCAAACCGCTGCCCGCGAAAAGGCGGAGTGCAACGCGGTTACCAAGACGGAAGAGCACACGGATGAAAATGTGCAGATGGTCCAGCACCACCTACCTGTGGACAAGGCTAGCGGCTATGAATTTATGGAAGACATCCGTAGATCACCCGACAGTGTGGCCGCTTTGCGCGATCCCCGCATGACCACCGCTGCGGTGGGCACGGCTTACAGCGACGGCGAAGTCTACGTTGTCATTCAGCTCGAAGCATAGAACTGCTGATTTTTCGGTACGCGCTGAGTAGCATCTTCGATGTGACTACTACCTCAGACAACGTCCAGGATTCTGGGCTCGGGCCCAGCGATCGTTCTACGGCCCTGCTTACCGATAAGTATGAGCTGACCATGCTGCAGGCTGCGCTGCGCGATGGCTCCGCGCACCGCCAGGTGGCCTGCGAAGTGTTTGCCCGCCGCCTCCCCAACGAGCGGCGCTACGGTGTTGTCGCCGGCACCGAGCGTGTCCTTCGCGCAGTCCGAGACTTCCGCTTCACCGCTCAGCAGCTGGCGGAGATGGACTTCCTCGATGCAGAGACCAAGGAGTACCTGGCTAATTACCGTTTCTCCGGGCACATCGACGGCTATCGCGAAGGCGAGCTGTACTTCCCCAACTCGCCACTGCTGACCGTGCGCGGAACCTTTGGCGAATGCCTGATCCTGGAAACCGTGATCCTGTCCATCATGAATTCCGATTCCGCCGTGGCCTCTGCGGCCTCACGCATGGTGGTGGCTGCGGATGGCCGCCCCATCATCGAGATGGGCTCGCGCCGCACGCACGAGTATGCCGCCGTCACCGCCGCCCGCGCCGCCTACTTAGCCGGTTTCCAGGCCACTTCCAACCTGGAAGCTGGCTACCGCTACGACATCCCGGTCTCCGGTACTGCGGCGCATGCATGGACGCTCGCGCACGTCAACGAAGACGGAACCCCGAACGAGGAGGCGGCATTCCGCGGGCAGATCGAAACCCTCGGCGTGGGCACCACCCTGTTGGTGGATACCTACGACATCACCAAGGGCGTGGAAACCGCCGTGCGGGTGGCCGGCCCCGAGCTGGGCGGCGTTCGCATCGACTCCGGCGATTTGGCCGCTGTCACCCGCCGCGTGCGTAAGCAGCTCGATGACTTGGGCAACCACAACACGAAGATCGTTGTCTCTTCCGACCTGGACGAGTTCGCCATCGCCGGCCTGCGAGGAGATCCCGTCGACGTCTACGGCGTGGGCACCTCGGTGGTCACCGGCTCTGGCGCCCCAACCGCCAGCATGGTGTACAAGGTCGTCGAGGTTGATGGCCATCCCGTGGCCAAGCGTTCCTCCTCGAAGAAGTCGCAGGGCGGGGCAAAGCGCTCCCTGCGCACCTACCGCTCCTCCGGGGTGGCCGTCGAGGAGCTCGTACTCCCCTTCTCCGCCGAAGACCCAGACACCGGGACGCTGAGCACCCGCGACATGACGGTGCCGCTCATGCGCGACGGAGAGATCCTGGACAATCTCCCCAACCTCCACGAAGCCCGCGAGTACCTAGCCCAAGCCATCACCACTCTGCCGTGGGAAGGTTTAGCTCTGACCCGCGACGAGCCTGCGGTCCCGACCCGCTTCATCGGCTTCGACTCTTAAGAAGCCTGGCGAAGGCGACCGACTACACTGCCTGACATGCACGACTCAACGGTTGACCTCCTCGACGCCGCCGTTTCCGCCCTCGGAGGTGCGCGGCGTGCCGGCCAGGTGCGCATGGCGGAAGCCGTGACCACCGCGTTGGAAAAAGAGCGCCACCTCGCCGTGCAAGCTGGAACGGGTACGGGTAAATCACTGGCTTACCTCGTCCCTGCCTTTCGCCACGCGCAAGAAACCGGGCACACCGTGATTGTTTCCACGGCCACGCTGGCGCTGCAACGCCAGCTGGTGGAACGAGATCTGCCGCGCCTCGCCGAGGCCCTCGAACCGCACCTGGAAAAGAAGCCGACCTTCGCCATCATGAAGGGGCGTTCCAACTACGTCTGCCTCAACAAGGTCTCCCGCGCCGCTGAGCTTGACGACGAAGACGCCCTGCTTGACCAGGACGCCATCTCCAGCCTCGGCCGCCATGTCCAGCGCGTCTACGAGTGGGCGGAGGACACCGAGACGGGTGACCGCGAGGACCTCGAACCGGGAGTGCCCGATCTAGCCTGGCGGCAGGTCTCCGTCACCTCCAATGAGTGCCTTGGTGCTACCCGCTGCCCGCACGGCGAGGACTGCTTCGCGGAGCTCGCGCGGCGCCGCGCGGCAGACGTCGACATCGTCGTCACCAACCACGCGCTGCTCGCCATCGATGCGGTGGCAGACATCAACATCCTGCCAGAGCACGATGTCGTCATCATCGATGAGGCACACGAGCTAGATGGCCGCATCACCTCGGTCTCTACCGCCGAGATCACCGGGCGCGCCCTCAAAATGGCGGCCAACCGCGCCAAGTCCCTCGGCGCCAATGGCAAAGACCAGCGGCTGAGCGAACAAGCCAATGAGCTAAGCCAACTGCTCGGGGAATTCACGCCGGGCCGCTGGACCGATCTTCCGGAGGAAGCCAAGCAGCAACTCATGAGTCTCGCGGACACGTTAAGCGACTGCCGCGAGACCATCGCCCGCGCCCCCGAGGGCGAACAGGCCCAAGACCCAGAAAAATCTGCCGAGCGCCAAAACCTGGCCAATCACCTCGGCAGCCTCGTCGAAGCCATCGCCCGCATCCTCGACGTCTTCGCCACCGGTGACCCCGCAGCACACGCCGACGTGGTGTGGCTGGAACGCGATGAGCGCACGCTGAACGACACCCTGGCCGTTGCCCCGCTCTCCATCGCCGGCATGTTGCACGAAAAGCTCTTCGGCGAACAGACCGTCGTGCTGACCTCCGCCACCCTGGCCTTGGGCGGGCGCTTCGACGCCATGGCCGCACAATGGGGCCTGCCCAAAGGTACATGGGACAGTCTCGACGTGGGCTATCCTTTCGACCCCGCGCGCAGCGGCATCCTCTATACCGCAGCGCACCTGCCGCAGCCAGGCCGCGACGGACTCAGCCCGCAGACCCTTAAGGAAATCCGCGAGCTCATCATGGCCGCGGGCGGGCGCACCCTCGGTCTCTTCTCCTCACGCCGGGCCGCACAACAGGCAGCTGAGGAGCTCAAGCCCACGCTCCCTTTCGATATTTATCTCCAAGGCGAGGACTCCATCGGCGCGCTCGTGGATAAGTTCACGAAGAACGAGAACTCCTGTCTCTTCGGCACGCTCACTCTCTGGCAGGGTGTCGACGTCCCGGGCCCCGCGTGTTCCCTGGTGCTCATCGACCGCATCCCCTTCCCCCGCCCGGATAATCCCCTGATGCAAGCGCGCACCGAAGCAGCTAAGGCGGCTGGGCGCAACGGTTTTATGGAGGTTTCCGCTACGCACGCGGCGCTGCTTATGGCCCAGGGAGCGGGCCGCCTGCTGCGCTCCACTGCGGACCGCGGGGTCGTCGCAGTCCTCGATAGCCGCTTGGAAACCAAGCGCTACGGATCCTACCTGCGAGCCTCCATGCCGCAGATGTGGCCGACGAGCGACCCAGAGGTTGTGCGCGGCGCTCTCAAGCGCCTGGTTGAGGCCCGCTAGGGACGGCGCAGCGCGCACACCGTAGCTGAGTCTGGGGCGACCTCGGTGAAACCGGCGTCATGCACCACCACCGCTCCCGGACGCGCACAAGCCACGGCAAATTCCTCATGGGGGATTTCGCGGACGGACAGCGCAAAGTCCTCTGCCGCCCAGTTCTCCACTTCCTCGGCGCTCATCGCCGCGGCTAACAGCATCGAACCGTGTCCTACCTGTGCTGCGGCCTTTCCCGCGCTCATGGCGAGGGAGGCATCGACGTAGATCACGGGGGCGTCGCCAAGCGCGGGCCCTGGCTCATCCTTCGGCAGGTCGGTGTGGCCGATCTGCAGCTTCGCCACGAGTGGGTGCACGTCCTGCACCGCCGAGGGGAGGAAGACGCGCGCGCGATCATCCACGGTGACGCCGGGCAGGGACTGCACATCGCGCCAGGCCTTGTTGCGTGCGCGGCGCGCCACCTTGCGGATGCGGTGCCCGTACCACTGCCCTAGGGCCTCGGCGAAGGCCCCATCCTGGCCAGCCCTATCATCGAGACAGAGCTTGACGACGCCTTTAGCCGCCGCCTCGAGCACCTCCGTGCGCGCGGGCGGATCCTGCTTGGGCAGGTTGAGCGCGATCTGCATCGCCTGAATGGTCTCGGGTTTGTTCGGGTCCTCAGGATCATCGCGCCAACTGCGCTCGCTACACGCAGCCGCAAGACGGCGATGGGCCTCGCGGAGATTACTCACTGGCAACTTCTTCCATCGGGATACCGAGGATCTGCAGAATCTCATCCATGTATGGGTGGTTTACGGAGGTATCCGCAACCTGGCGCAGCGCTGGCTTGGCGTTGAAGGCGATGCCTAAGCCGGCGGCGGAAATCATGTCGATATCGTTAGCGCCATCGCCGACGGCAACGGTCTGCAGCATGCTCAGGCCCGAATCCGCAGCGAATTCGCGCAGGAACTTCTCCTTGGCCTTGCGGTCCACCACGTCACCGATGACGCGGCCGGTGAGCTTACCGTCCACGATTTCGAGCGTGTTGGCGCGCACGTAGTCGAGGTCGAGTTCCTGTGCCAGATCTTCGAGGACCTGGATAAAGCCACCAGAGACTACCGCAACCCGGTATCCCATGCGCTTGAGGGTGCGGATGGTGGTCCGCACGCCCGGGGTCAGGCAAATATCGGCGGCGGTTTCTGCGATGACGGACTCCGGCAAACCTTCCAAGGTGGCGACGCGCTCGCGTAGGGATTGCTCGAAGTCCAGCTCGCCGCGCATCGCGCGCTCCGTCACTGCGGCAACCTCGGCTTCCTTGCCGGCGTGGGCGGCCAGCATTTCGATGACCTCGCCGGTGATAAGGGTGGAATCGCAGTCAAAGCAGATAAGCCGCTTCGAACGGCGCTGCAGGCCGGAGCGCTCGATGGCGATGTCGACACCTTGCTCGGTAGCTAGGCGGGCCAGCATGGCGCGCACAGGATCGGCAGCACCATCGATCGTGATATACAGCTCCAAGCCATTGAGCGGATAAGTGGAGAGCCCGCGGATACGGTCGATGTTGACGTTGAGGTTAGCCAGTTCCTTAGCAATGGCGGACATCTGGCTGGCGTTGAGCTGGCGTCCCAGAACCACGACGACGTGCGTCGAGCGCGGGCGTGAGGTTGACTCTTCTTCTCGCAGATCCACGTTGATGGACTGCGCGTAGATGCTCAGCGTATTTCGCAATCCCTGCTCCAAAGCCTCGAGGCGCGAGGAACGAACCCGGATGTAGGCGGACAGCGAAATCCGACCGGAGAAGATAGCTTGCTCGGCGTCGACGAGCTCCACATCATGAGAGCCCAGTACGCGGAAGAAGGCCGCCGACACGCCTGGCTTATCGGGGCCGGAGGCGGTAACAACGGCGAAGACTTGTTCACTTTGATTATCCACGGGGCTTATTATCTCACACCACGTTCGTGACCTTTTCACCTACGGCAAACGCCGCCTCCCCATCGCAGTGATGGGGAGGCGGCGTTTTCAGGAGTACTCAGCTAGTGAGTGCTTAGTGGCCGACGTGTGCTTCCTCGCGAATGCGCTTAACCATGTGCGGGTAGTGCAGCTCGAAGGCCGGGCGCTCGGAACGAATGCGCGGCAGCGACACGAAGTTGTGGCGCGGCGGCGGGCAGGAGGTGGCCCACTCGAGGGAGTTGCCATAGCCCCACGGATCGTCCACGGTGACGATCTCACCGTAGCGCCAGGACTTGAAGACGTTCCAAATCAGCGGGATAACCGAGGCGCCGAGGACGAAGGAGAAGATGGTGGAAATCTGGTTGAAGACCGTGAAGCCATCAGACTCCAGGTAGTCGGCGTAACGACGCGGCATACCCATGTTGCCCACCCAGTGCTGGATAAGGAAGGTGCCGTGGAAGCCGATGAAGGTCAGCCAGAAGTGGATCTTGCCCAGGCGCTCATCGAGCATGCGGCCGGTAATCTTCGGGAACCAGAAGTACAGGCCAGCGAAGGCGGAGAACACCACGGTACCGAACAGGGTGTAGTGGAAGTGAGCAATCAGGAAGTAGGACTCAGCGAGGTGGAAGTCCAGTGCCGGGGAGGCCAGCATAATACCGGTCATACCGCCGAAGAGGAAGGTTGCCAGGAAGCCCATGGCGAAGATCATCGGGGTATCCCAGGTGATGTGGCCCTTCCACATGGTGCCGACCCAGTTGAAGAACTTCACGCCGGTCGGAACCGCAATGAGGAAGGTCATGAAGGAGAAGAACGGCAGCAGAATAGCACCGGTCACGAACATGTGGTGAGCCCACACGGCCATGGACAGCGCACCGATTGCCAGCAGGGCGAAGACCAGACCAATGTAGCCGAAGACCGGCTTGCGGGCGAAGACCGGCACAACCTCAGAAATGATGCCGAAGAACGGCAGTGCCAAGACGTAGACCTCCGGGTGACCGAAGAACCAGAAGAGGTGCTGCCACAGGATGCCGCCACCGTTAGCGGAGTCGAAGATGTGGCCGCCCAGCTTGCGGTCATAAAGAACACCCAGTGCCGCAGCGGTCAGCAGCGGGAAGATCATCAGAACGATGACAGATGCGGTAAACACTGCCCAGGTGAAGACCGGCAGACGGAACATGGTCATGCCCGGTGCACGCAGGGTGAGGACCGTGGTGATCATGTTGATGGCGGAAGCAATGGTACCGACACCGGTAGCGCCCACGCCGACGATCCACATGTCGGCGCCGATACCCGGGGTGTGAACCGAGTCAGACAGCGGGACGTACATGGTCCAGCCGAAGTCAGCAGCGCCGCCCGGGGTCAAGAAGCCCGCGAGCATCACGACGCCGCCGGTCAGGGTAATCCAGAAACCGAAAGCGTTCAGACGCGGGAAGGCCACATCCGGTGCGCCAATCTGCAGGGGCAGAACATAGTTACCGAATGCCCACACCACTGGTGTTGCAAACAGCAGCAGCATGACGGTGCCGTGCATGGTGAAGAGCTGGTTGAACTGCTCGTTGGACAGGAACTGCAATCCTGGGGTGAAAAGCTCAGCGCGAAGCAGCAGAGCCATGAAGCCACCGAGGAAGAAGAAGCTGAAGGCCATGATCATGTACATGATGCCCAGCTGCTTGTGGTCGGTGGTGGTTAGCAACATCCACGCCTTGGAACCGGTCTTTGCGTTACCAGTCGGCTCCGGACGTGTAGGCGCGACGTAATCGTCGAGCCGTGGCGCCACAGCGGTCATAAAATCCTCCTGAAGAACAAGCGTCTAACCACATCGGTATCACGCGTTTTATCGCGCCACACGCCCAGTGATTAAACACCTAGGTTTACTCGCCTTATATTAGGGCACCTCAGGGCCAAATTTCCAGCGCTCTAATATTCCCCGTAGCTCTTGCTAGCCCCGTTTTATCCGGATAACCCCTTGTACGTGGCAGACCCGCTACACCATGCCTCACCAGGCGGTGATCTAGAACACAGATGGCCGAGTGTGCGGGCCCCTAAAACCCGAAAACGCACCCCCTGAAAGAATCAAACTTTCGGTTGATCGTTCTAGGAGGTGCGGCGTGGCAGTGGATGCTACTTAGAAGTCCCAGTCCTCGTCGGTGGTTTCCTCCGCCTTGCCAATCACATAGGAGGAACCGGAGCCAGAGAAGAAGTCATGGTTCTCATCCGCGTTCGGAGACAAGGAAGACAGGATGGCCGGGGACACGCGGGTTTCATCAGCCGGGAAAAGCCCCTCGAAGCCTAGGTTATTGAGCGCCTTGTTGGCGTTGTAGCGAAGGAAGCGCTTTACATCCTCGGTCCAGCCCAACTCATCGTAGAGATCCTCGGTGTAGTCGATCTCGTTCTCGTAGAGTTCATAGAGCAGGTCGAAGGCGTAGCCCTTCATCTCTTCCTGCTCCGACTCCGAGAGCTTCTTGTAGCCCTGCTGGAACTTGTAACCAATGTAGTAGCCATGAACAGCCTCATCGCGGATGATGAGGCGGATGATATCGGCCGTGTTCGTCAGCTTTGCGCGCGACGAGAAGTACATCGGCAGGAAGAAGCCTGAGTAGAAGAGGAAGGATTCCAGCAAGGTGGACGCAACCTTCTTCTTCAGCGGATCATCGCCCTGATAGTAGGACATGACGATTTTTGCCTTGCGCTGGAGGTTTTCATTCTCTTCGGACCAGCGGAAGGCGTCGTTGATCATGGGAGTCGACGCCAACGTCATGAAGATATTGGAGTAGGACTTCGCGTGAACGGACTCCATGAAGGCGATGTTGGTGTAGACCGCCTCTTCGTGGAGAGTGGTGGCGTCGGGAAGCAGCGATACCGCACCGACGGTGCCCTGGATGGTATCGAGCAGAGTGAGACCAGCGAAGACACGCATGGTGGTCTCCTGTTCCTTCTCAGTCAGAGTTTTCCAGCTCTGGATATCGTTGGACACCGGCACCTTTTCCGGGAGCCAGAAGTTACCGGTGAGGCGATCCCACACCTCGAGATCCTTCTCATCTGGAATCGTGTTCCAGTTAATTGCCTTCACCGGAGCCTCGTGGCTAGCGATGTAATCGTCGTACTCGTGAGACACGCACGTCACCTCGTCTTACTAGTTATTGTGAGTCTGGTGCCATGGTACCCGGTAAAACTAGGGGCCAAAATTCCTGCGTGTTTTATACTTAAGCCCTGTTCACACGCCCCCGAATGTCGATGGAGGTACCGACTCCCCGTGACTGAGCCCTCCGCTCCCCTACTCAGCACCGTTCTAGACACCATCGGCGCCGACATCGTCAGCGGCACCCTTGCCGCCGGCGAGCGTTTTACGCTCACCGATCTCTGCGCACGTTTCGGAGTTTCCCGGACCGTAGCCCGCGAGGCAATGCGCGCACTAGAGCACTTAGGCATGGTCTCTTCTTCACGCCGCGTAGGTATCACGGTGCTGCCTATCAGCGAGTGGGCGGTCTATGATCCCGCCATCATTTCGTGGCGCCTGAGCTCAGAGAAATCCCGCGACAGGCAGCGCTCCTCGCTCAACGAACTGCGCCTTGCCATTGAGCCCGTCGCTGCCAGCCTCGCTGCGCTGCATGCGTCCCAAGAAGATAAGGAAGAGATCTTAGAGCTGGCCCAACGCCTCCAAGACACGCCAACGCGGCGCGTCGGTGAGCACCTCGCTACCGACCTGCGTTTTCATGCCATGGTTCTCCATGCCTCGGGCAATGAGATGTTTTCAGCTCTCAGCCCCTATCTGCTGTCCATGGTGCGCGGGCGTTCCCTCTTTGGCTCCCGCAAACGCAACCCCACGGCCGGCACCGAACAGCGTCACCTGGATCTAGCGGAGGCAATCCACCGCGGCGACTCCCCCGAGGCAGAAAAAATCGCACGCGCCATCCTGATTGAGGCGCGTGCGAACAAGGACTAACAGGGACTAGAGCATGCAGGAAACGCAGCCCTCAACCTCGGTTCCCTCCAGAGCCATCTGGCGCAGGCGGATGTAGTAGAGGGTCTTAATACCCTTTCGCCATGCGTAGATCTGGGCGCGGTTGATATCGCGGGTAGTGGCGGTGTCCTTGAAGAACAGCGTCAGCGACAGACCTTGGTCAACGTACTTCGTAGCCTCGGCGTAGGTGTCGATGATCTTCTCGTAGCCGATCTCATAGGAGTCCTTGAAGTACTCAAGGTTGTCGTTGTCCATGTGCGGCGCCGGATAGTAGACGCGGCCGATCTTGCCCTCCTTGCGAATCTCAATCTTGGAGGCGATCGGGTGAATCGAGGACGTCGAGTTGTTGATGTACGAAATCGATCCGGTCGGCGGCACTGCCTGCAGGTTACGGTTGTAGATGCCGTGCTTGGCGACGTCCGCCTTCAGCGCAGCCCACTCCTCCGCCGACGGGGTGTGAATCGAGGACTTAGCGAAGAGCTCCTTGACCTTTTCCGTGCGCGGAGCAAAGTCAGCCGGATCATAACGGTCGAAGAACTCACCGCTGGCATAGTCAGACTCGGGGAACTCGGTGAAGTACTCTCCACGCTCGCGGGCCAGCTTGTTGGATGCACGCAACGCGGCGTACATGATGGCGGCGAAGTAAGCGTTGGTGAAGTCCAAGCCTTCATCGGAGCCGTACTCAATGTGCTCGCGGCCAAGGTAACCGTGCAGGTTCATCTGCCCCAGGCCAATCGCGTGGGAATCATCGTTGCCCTTGCGCACGGAGGGAACGGAGTCGATAGAGGTCTTGTCCGACACAGCCGTCAAGCCACGGATAGCGGTTTCCACTGTCAAGGCGAAGTCCGGGGAATCCATGGTAGCCGCGATATTGAGGGAGCCAAGGTTGCAGGAAATATCGCTACCCAGGGTCTTGTAGGTGAGGTCGTCGTTGAGCTCTGACGGGGCGTTCACCTGCAGAATCTCGGAGCACAGGTTCGACATGTTGATGCGCCCAGTCTTGACCGGGTTGGCGCGGTTCACGGTGTCCTCGAACATGATGTAGGGGTAACCGGACTCGAACTGCAGCTCCGCGACGGTCTGGAAGAAGTGGCGAGCGTTGATCTTCTTCTTGCGGATACGCGGATCCTCGACCATCTCTTCGTAGTGCTCGGTGATGGAAATATCGCCGAAGGCCTTGCCGTAGACGCGCTCGACATCGTACGGGCTGAACAGGTACATGTCATCGTTACGCTTTGCCAGCTCGAAGGTGATGTCGGGGATCACGATGCCAAGCGAAAGGGTCTTGATACGAATCTTCTCGTCCGCATTCTCACGCTTGGTGTCAAGGAAGCTCATAATGTCCGGGTGGTGCGCGTTGAGGTACACCGCACCAGCGCCCTGGCGAGCGCCCAGCTGGTTGGCATAGGAGAAGGAATCCTCCAACAGCTTCATCACGGGGATGACGCCGGAAGACTGGTTCTCAATATGCTTGATGGGCGCACCGGATTCACGGATGTTGGACAGCAACAGGGCCACGCCGCCGCCGCGCTTGGACAGCTGCAGAGCGGAGTTAATAGAGCGCCCAATCGACTCCATGTTGTCCTCGATGCGCAACAGGAAGCAGGACACCAGCTCGCCACGCTGAGCCTTGCCGGCGTTAAGGAAGGTCGGGGTAGCCGGCTGGAAGCGACCGGTCATGATTTCATCCACGAGGTGTTCAGCCACCTCCGTGTCACCATCCGCCAAGAAGAGTGCGGTCATGGACACACGGTCTTCGAAGCGCTCGAGGTAGCGGCGGCCGTCGAAGGTCTTCAGGGTGTACGACGTGTAGTACTTGTAGGCGCCAAGGAAGGTCTTAAAACGGAACTTAAAGGCATAGGCGCGCTTGAACAGGGACTTGATGAAATCGAAGTCGTACTGCTCGATCAGCTCCGGCTCGTAGTACTTGTTTTCCACCAGGTAGCGCATCTTCTCTTCCAAGTCGTGGAAGTAGACAGTGTTCTGGTTGACGTGCTGGAGGAAGAATTGGTTCGCGGCCTCGCGGTCCTTGTCGAACTGAATCTTGCCGTTCTCGTCATACAAGTTCAGCAGCGCGTTAAGTGCATGATAATCCAGTTGCTCGGCCGGCTTCACAGGTTCGGCGACGGTCTTACCCAGTTGCGTGGTCACGACGTTCACGGGCCTTTCTTTGCTATGGCGAAATGGAGAGACGAAATAGTACGGATGAGGCTTTAGGCAGCCAAACCTAAAGCGGCCGCGTTGGCCAGGAGGCCTTCACGGCAAATTGTGACATCTTCCTCGGTTCCGAGAAGCTCGAAGCGATACACATAAGGAACCTTACACTTGGCGGCGATAACGTCACCCGCCTTGCCAAAGTCACTGCCGAAGTTGCTGTTTCCTCCGGCTACAACGGCGCGAATGAAGCTGCGGTTGTGTTCATCATTCAGGAAACGAATGACTTGTTTGGGTACAGGCCGCGTGTTCTGCCCGCTTACCGACGCCCCTCCCCCGTATGTCGGGCACACCAAGACATAAGGTTCATTCACGGTGAGGGGCTCGTCATTAAGGCGCAGCGGGATGCGGGCGCTGGGAAGGCCGAGCTTCTCGACGAAGCGGTGGGTGTTTTCCGTAGCGGAAGAGAAATACACGACCAACATGGCGTTAACCTAGGCGCTCGCCACCATCGCAGTGAGGGCCTTGATGCGATCCGGGCGGAAGCCGGACCAGTGCTCGCCGTGCGCTTCCACGACCGGCGCTTGGACGTATCCGAGGGCCATGACGTAGTCGCGGGCATCATCATCGAGGGAGATATCCACCAACTCGTACTCGAGACCAGCACGGTCGAGAGCCTTCTTGGTGGCGTTGCACTGGACGCAAGCGGGCTTAGTGTAGACAGTGATGCTCATGTGACGTTCCTTTGGCTTCCTTCGGCGCTACACGCGGAGTGACTGTTGAATTCGGTACTGGCAGAGCGTTCAACGGCTCTGCCTACAGGCTCTGAACAGCGATATCGGACCGCCGCTCGAGCAACATCAACGACACTATACTTTGTGCCCGCACCCCGCAACTAGCACTACATGTAGTAGTTACATGCCTGGTATTCCCAGGATGTAACTTGGCCCGACCCCACATGTTGACACCCCATCACTCCGCCCGTCCCCACGGCGGTAACTACACCGTTGATATTCCCTGCACGTTTACCGAAGATTCACTTAGTTTGTGACAAAGTCCACAAAAGGGCACGGCTCTAGGCCACGCCCTCGATACCGGCCCCTCTATTGCCAATGAAATCTAATCAAGCATTGGCTCGACACAGGTTCCAGAATCAGCCCCTTGCCCCGCCTCGCGGGTCAGACCAAAGAGCACCTGGCTCATCGTCATGGGATCCCGCGGCAGGTCCGGATGCAGCGGCTCCGCTCCGCACAGCTCCCCTAGATCGATGTTGACCACGTCGGCGCCGTCGACAGGTGTAAGCATGGAGGAAGAGTTCGGGGTCACCGTGACGTCGGCAGGCGAATAGATCGATGTATAGAGCGGCCCCGGCGCCGTATCAGGCAGCGCATTGAGGTTCTCCATGAACTCGGAGCCGACAACCTGCTGGATGCCTGCAGAGCTCGCCAAGAACCGAGCAAAGTGTGGCATCGCCGCAATCATCTTGGCCAGAACCTCGCCCATCCCGTTGAGGGTTGTGCCATGGAGGTTGCCACCAATGGCCACAGCGTGGGAAACGTGCTCAGCCGAACCGTACATCTGCGTGTAGGTCTTGATGTGCAGCCCGCCCTGCGAGTGGCCCACCAGATTAACCTTGTCGCTTCCGGTCACCTCGCGCACGTAATCAATCTGCCCTGCAATTTCGCGCGCAGACTCATCCAAGTCCGCAATCGCCTTGGCACGAGGATTCGCGTTCTGCAGCGTCACGTCGTCCGCGCCGTAGTCAAAGGCCCACACGCACATCCCCTCCTCCTGCAGGACCGGGATCAGTTCGTTCCACGTCGAGGAATTGTCCGACGTGCCGTGGAGAAGCACCACCGGCTCACGCACCTCGCCGCTCGGCTCGCACGAGGGATCATTGATTCCCAGCGAGGAATCCGCCAAGCTTTCAAACTCAAAGTCCGCAGCATGAGCTACCGGGACAGTGAACCCAACTGCAGCAGCACACACCGCCGCCGCGAGACGCTTCTTCATTATTCTTCTTTCTTTCAACTATCTTTCGGACCCCTGCTGAAGTCCGCCCGATAATTATATTCATTAAATCGCATCTGTCCAGGCACGTGGGCATAAAAAATCCGCCCTCCCCACAAAGCGGGGAGGGCGGAGACGAGGAAACTCGTTTCTTAGCCCTGGCGAGCCTTGAAGCGCGGATCCTTCTTGTTGATCACGAAGACCTTACCGTGGCGGCGAATAACCTGGGCGCCCGGCTTCTTCTTCAGCGACCGAAGCGACTTGCGAACCTTCATCGGGCGCTCCTTTCGTTATGCGCAATCTTGATGCGATTGATTAGTTCAAAGCACAGCTGGGAAGACACCCAGCAATGACACGAGGAAAAATGTTACCCCACGCGCGCGTCATAACCAAAACACTCAGCTTTCGGAGTAGCGGGCGCGAAGCTGCTCGGCAACATCCTCGAGGCTCTCCCTCGCCGTTTCCGGAACGAGTGCGCGGGTATATCCCACCGCGACGAGACCTAAGACCGCGAAGATTCCGAAGGCCAGCGAACCTCCGAGCCACTCGACCACCGGCAAGAAGAACTGCGCCACCGCCCAGTTACTCACCCACAGTGCCAGCCCAGCAATTCCCATGCCCACGCCGCGGACCTCTGGCGGCACGATTTCTGACATGAGCAACCACGTGGCCGGGGAGACTGCCGCCTGCTGAAAGGCAATGAACGCCGCCATGCACGCCAACGACAGCATGGCCAGCGGAATGGAGTCATGGGCGAAGTGATAGGCCACCGCGAGGACCACGAGTGAGACCACGTTGCCGCCTAGGCCCGCCAACAGCAGCCGGCGGCGTCCCAGCCGGTCAATCACGCGCATGCCCACGAGGCACGCTACGACGGATACCGCACCGATCACCATCGACGTATATACCGAGTTAGTAGTGGAGATACCCACCTGGTTCATCATCGTGGGCGCGAAGTACACAATGGCGTTCACACCCGTAATCTGCTGAGTCACCCCCATGAGCATGGCAAGCGCGATGGCCCAGCGCATCCAACGGTGGCGTCGCAAAGCTCGCCATTCACCCGTGCTCGGACGTGGACTAAGCTCCAACTCCGCTCCCTGCGCGCCGACCCGAGCGCTGACCGCGGCAGCTTCACGCGGTCGCCCTTGTGCCGCGAGCCATGCCGGGGTATCGGGCAGGAAGACCATGCCGAGCGCCAGCGCCGCGCCCGGGACCGCGGCCAGCCCCAGCATCCAATGCCAGCTGCCGCTTTCAGCCAATAGCGAGTTCACGCCATACGCCAGCAGCTGCCCCACGACGATCATGAGCGTATTGAGGGAGACCATCCGGCCCCGCACAGCCGCCGGGGTGATTTCAGAGATATACATCGGGGAGACGATCGACACCGCACCCACTGCCACGCCGAGGAATGCGCGGGCGGCAGCGAGTTCAGCGGCCGAGCTTGAAAGCGCGCACCACACGGAACCAGCCACAAAGATGAGCCCACCGGCGATGAGAGTGCGACGCCGCCCGATCATGCTCGCCACACGCCCAGCGACCAGCGCGCCGGCTGCCGCGCCAACCAAAAGCATCGAGGTCACCAGCCCCTCCTCGTGGGCGGACATGCCAAATTCCGGCCCAACGAAGAGGAGGGCGCCGGACATCACTCCGGTGTCATATCCAAAGAGCAGGCCACCCAGGGCGGCGACGCCTGCGACCATCATGACGTACGTATCTTTGTTCACGGGTTCCTATTGTCGCAGGCGGCTACCATTGGCGTCATGTCACATGAATCCATAGACCTCCAGCACGACATCATCGGGGCCCTCGGCGTAAAACCCAGTATCGATCCGGCAGAAGAGGTTGAGCGCCGCGTCGCCTTTTTGGTGGACTACCTACGCACAACCGGCGCGAAGGGCTTTGTCCTGGGCATCTCTGGCGGCCAGGACTCCACCCTGGCTGGGCGCTTGGCACAGCTAGCGGTGGCCCGCGTCGATGGCGCGGACTTCTGGGCCGTGCGCCTTCCCCACGGCGTACAGGCCGACGAGGATGACGCACAGATCGCCCTCGACTTTATCGAGCCCGACCACTGCCTCACCGTCAACATCGCCGAGGCCACCGCGGCTCTCGACGGCGCCGTGGCCAACGCCCTACACCAGGACTCCCTGGGGGACTTCAATCGAGGCAACCTCAAGGCCCGCCTGCGCATGGCCGCGCAGTACGCGCTGGCCGGCGAAGTCGGCGCGCTGGTCATCGGTACAGACCACGCCGCCGAAAACGTCACCGCCTTCTTTACCAAGTGGGGCGACGGCGCTGCCGACGTCCTGCCCCTCGCCGGACTCAACAAGCGCCAGGGCGCTCAGCTTCTGAAGCATCTCGGCGCACCAGATTCCACGTGGAAGAAGGTTCCCACCGCAGATCTAGAGGATGACCGCCCCCTACTCTCTGACGAAGAAGCGCTCGGCGTCACCTACTCCCACATCGATGACTACCTCGAGGGCAAGGACGTGCCTGCCGCCGCCCAATCGCGCATCGAGACCTTGTGGCGCCGCGGCGCCCACAAGCGCACCATGCCGCCTGGGCCGCAATAATCTTCTGCCGGTTGCAGGGCGCTCTTAAGCAATGGAATCGCGCTAACGCAACGCGTCGAGCGTGGCCTCCGCTGCTTGTTCGAGCGGGCCGTAATACGCGGGCCCATGCGTTAAGGAATGCACTGCCAGCGGGTGCAGCTGATGCATGGGCACCCACTTCTCGTATTCCTTGGGTGCCCCGTACCCGCGGAGGATTTCCTCGTAGAACGGCGTGCCAAACAGTTCGAGCATGGCGAGGTCCGTCCACGGGTGGCCGCCGTGTGCGGCTGGGTCGATCATCACGGCCGAATCGGCAGTAAACAGTACGTTGCCTGCCCAAAGGTCACCGTGAATGCGAGCCGGTTTCACGTCCCAGTCCGCAGCTTTTATCGCCTCGCATGCTTGTCGGACAATCCCCTGCACCCCCTGAGGCAGTCCATCCACGAAAGGCAGCACTCGCTGCTCAGCATAAAACTCGCCCCAGGATTCGCATGGTTCGCAGGGTTGCTCCACGCGCCCAATGAAGTTCGCGCCCTCCCAGCCCGCCGGCGGCGCGCCGAAGGCGGGCGCTCCCGCTTCATGGACCGTGCGCAGCGCAGCGCCAAAGGCGCGGGCAGCAGGAGCGCTCGGCCGCGCCTGCTCCACCCGCCGCGTGCTAAGAGAACTAGAGGTGACTTCGGTGACGTCCACGACGACGGCGGCAAGCGCCTGCGCCAGCCATCTCAACCCAGCAGCCTCGGCGCCAGCTTGATCAGGACGGGACACGGTCTTGGTGAATACATCCATGGCCCCAGCATAGAAAAAGGCCGCCCCCATTCAAGGAGACGGCCGAAAGTGGAGCTAACGGGATTCGAACCCGTGACCCCCACACTGCCAGTGTGGTGCGCTACCAACTGCGCCATAGCCCCAAAGCTGTATTGAATTGTGAAGTGGAGCTAACGGGATTCGAACCCGTGACCCCCACACTGCCAGTGTGGTGCGCTACCAACTGCGCCATAGCCCCTTATACGAGGTGCAACCTTTGTGATTGCAACTCGTATCAATATATCGCCTCCGTTTTCACTCACCAAATCGCGAGTTTAGGTGCGGTATTTGCACGCCCCTACTTAGCGGCGACGAGGTCGACCCACTCCATGATGGAGGTCTTGTCATCCTCCGGAATGTCCTTGCCATCCTTGATGATGCGCGGCGAGGACACGCTGCCGGTGTCGGCTTCCAGCTTCTCGTAGTTCGCGGTTACTAGGGCGTTGCCCTTGCCCACCGGTGCATCCTCGATGGCTTTGACGGTGTCCTTATCCGCGCCCAAGGACTTAGCGGCCTGCGCGAAGTCCTTCATCTCCCACTTGTTGTACACCTTGGACTGCTCATCCATGAGGTACTTACGCAGGTTCCAGTAGAGCTGTACGTCACCGGACTTGGCTACCTGCTCCATCGCAGCCGCGGCCTTGGAGGAGTGTCCCTCGTTGGACTTGATGCTCTCGATGCCATTCGGGCTGCCATCCAGGAAGTTGAGGGTGCGCACCTTAACGATGAGCTTGCCCTGTTCAATCTTTTCCTTCATCTGATCATCGGTCTGCTTGGCCAGATCAGAGCAGTGAGGGCAAGAGTAGTCCTCGTACAGCTCGACCTCCGGCGCATCCTTGGCGTCGGCAGCCTTGAGGGTCACGGCGTTATCAGCAAAGGACATCTCCATATTGACGTCCTGCTTGGTGTAGCCTTCCAAGCCCTCAACGCTGGCACCACGGTTTTGGTAGAAGATAAAGCCGAGCACGACGGCAATAATCACCAGCAGAACACCGATGCCCCACAGGAATCCGCTGTTGTTATTGGCGGTGGGGTCTTTAACTGTACTCATTGAGAAACCTTGTCTTGTATGACGTAAATGGAACGAACCGAAATCCTACACACCGCTGTTAAGGGTGCAATGCAAACTTGGTGAAGGGACGCTTGATTGTCCACACCATTAACACAGAATAGAAGACATCACGCAGCAGTGTCATCATGTAGTTCATCACCTGCGCGTCTTCATCGGGGCTAACGGAGAAACAACCGCAGTCAATCCCGAGTCCTCGCATCCACGCCTGTGCAATGCCAATCATGAATAGAACGAGGACAATCTGTCCCACCCATGCTGATTGTCGCAAGAACAGCCCCAGCAGCAGCAACAGGCCGCCGCACACTTCCAACGGGCCAATCAGGTAAGACAAATATTGAGACCACTCTGGTGTAAAGATCTCATAGGCCTTGATGCTTTGCGATACCGCGAGCTGATCCGACAGCTTCGACGCTCCCGCTTTGATCCACACATAGGCCATATAAAAGCGCGCGAATGCACTAATGACGTCAAGCACAAGGGCGGCGCTGATTTTGTCTTTGATCACGAGCACAGCCTAACAAGTTAAGGGTGGAGAGCGTAACGGCGATACGGGCGCCAGATTGTCCAAAGGGTGAGGACCAAGAAGGTTGCATCACGTAGCAGCGTCAGCGCGTAGTTCATGCCTTGGCTCACGTCGGCGGGGTCATAGCCGAAACAACCGCAATCGATCACCAGCCCACGCGCCCATGCCTGGGAGATTCCCACCATGAAGAGGACTAAGACCACCGCCGCGACTGCCGACGCCTCCCTCAAGAACAACCCCAGCAGCAACAGCACCCCACCCATGAGTTCCAAGGGGCCGATGAGGTAGGCCAAGTATCCGGACCATTCCGGGGTGAAGATGCCGTAGGCCTCGATGGCCTGGGTCATCTCCATCCTGGCGTCCAGCTTCTGAATACCGGCGATAATCCACACGGCAGCCATTCCAAAACGCACCAGCGCGCTCATCAGATCGGCGGCCGACATGGATTTTGCGGATGTCATAATTCATTAGCCTAGTCTCGGACCCAGACTTCAGACCTAGCCTTCGAGAACCTGCGACACCAGCGCCTGCGCCTCTTGCTGCACCTGCTTGAGGTGTTCTTCGCCACGGAAGCTCTCGGCATAGATCTTGTACTTGTCCTCCGTGCCGGAAGGGCGGGCAGCGAACCACGCGTTCTCCGTCGTCACCTTCAGGCCGCCGATCGCTGCGCCGTTGCCGGGGGCCTCGGTGAGTTTGGCCACGATCTTCTCCCCAGCCAGCTCAGTCGCCGTCACCTGCTCCGGGGAGAGCTTCTTCAGGATGGCCTTCTGCTCGCGGGTAGCTGGGGCGTCGGTCCGCGCATAGGCTGGCGCACCGTATTCTTCGGCCAGCTCCGCATAGCGTTGAGACGGGGTCTTGCCCGTGACCGCCAGGATCTCGGCAGCCAAGAGATCCATGATGATGCCATCCTTATCGGTGGACCATACGGTTCCGTCGAAGCGCAGGAAGGAAGCACCGGCGGATTCCTCGCCGCCGAAGCCCAGGGTGCCGCCGACAAGCCCCGGCACAAACCACTTGAAGCCCACCGGAACCTCCACGAGCTCACGGCCCAGGCTGGCCACGACGCGATCGATCATGGAGGAAGACACCAAGGTCTTGCCTACCCCGGCCTCACCCCACTCGGGGCGGTGGCTAAACAGGTACTCGATGGCCACCGCTAGGTAGTGGTTCGGGTTCATCAGACCCGCATCCGGGGTGACGATGCCGTGGCGATCAGAATCCGCGTCGTTGCCCGTGGCCAGGTCGTACTTGGAGCGGTTCTCCACCAACGAAGCCATGGCGTCCGGGGAGGAGCAGTCCATGCGGATCTTGCCGTCAGTATCCAGAGTCATGAAGCGGAAGGTGCCGTCTACCTCTGGATTCACCACCGTCATGTTGAGCCCGTAGTGCTCAGCAATGGCCGCCCAGTAGTCCACCGAGGCGCCGCCCATCGGGTCCGCGCCGATGCACACACCGGCCTTTTTAATGGCCGCCATGTCCACAACGTTGGCTAGGTCAGCCACGTAGGAGTCGAGGTAGTTGTGCTTCACGCAGCGCTCATCGAGCACGCCGTCAACCGCCACGCGCTTGACGCCCTCCAACCCGGCGCGCAGATAGTCGTTGGCCTTGGCTGCAATCCAGTCGGTGGCATCCGTGTCTGCTGGGCCGCCCGTCGGCGGGTTGTACTTGAAGCCACCATCGCGCGGCGGATTGTGGGAGGGAGTGATCACGATGCCATCGGTGCCCGGGTTGGTCAGGATGGCGTGGGAGACGGCCGGGGTCGGGGTGTAGCGGCCGCGGTCATCCACGCGAACCTCCAGCCCATTGGCAAGGAGAACCTCAAGGGCGGAGACCATGGCGGGTTCGGACAAAGCGTGGGTATCGCGGCCGATGAAAATGGCGCCCGTGGTCCCCTGCTCAGCGCGGTAGTCCACGATGGCCTGGGTAATCGCCAAGATATGAGCCTCGTTGAAGGCGGTATCCAAGGCGGAGCCGCGGTGCCCTGAGGTGCCGAAGGCGACCTGCTGGTCGGGGTTATCTGCATCGGGGGTGCGGGTGTAATACGCGGTGACTAGTTCTGCGATATCGATGAGATCGGAAGGCTGGGCTAGCTGGCCGGCGCGCTCGTGTGCCATGGTGGGTTCCTCCTTGGAGACGTGGATACACCCTAAGCTTGCCTGCTTCACGCTGGTTTCGCATCCCATTTAGGATGGTGCCTATGCCACAGATCCTTCTTGTGGGCTGCGGGACCGCGCTCGGGGCGCTGACTCGCTTCGTCCTCACTACGCTTCTCGGGGGTGGCGCGCTGCCGCTGCTACTCATCAACGTTCTTGGCAGTGCTGTCATGGGCTATGCCAAGCCGCCAGCGTTCTGGGGCACGGGTTTCTTAGGCGGCTTCACTAGCTTTGCCGCTTTCGCCTTCCTCACCTCGTGCTTTAGCCCGGCGCAGGCGGGGGCCTACGTGCTGGCGACGGTCGTCGGCTGCACCGGGGCCTACCTCATAGGTGACCGCCTGCAGGATCGGAGGCATGCATGATCCTCTCCATCCTGGCCGTACTCGCCGGCGGCTTTATGGGCGGCTGCGGGCGCTACTTGCTCACCCGTGTGCTCCCCTCCCCCACGTGTACCTTTGCCGCCAACCTCGTCGGCGCGGCGGTGGCCGGTGTGGCCTATGGCTATGCCACGCATGCACACGCCCCCGAGTATTTCCTCCCCCTGCTGGCGGCCGGACTCGCCGGCGGGCTATCCACGTGGTCCACGATGGCCAAGGAACTCGGTGAAATGATAAAGGCCAAGCGCTGGTGGCGCTTGGCGCGTTATCTCTTCTGGACCATCGGCCTAGGAATCGTGGTGGCCTGGCGCGGAGCGTGGGTCGGCTCGCTGCTGGCCTAACCCGCCTCCCACGCCCCTTGTGCAGCCACGGGCTGCGCTAGTCGGCGATGGCGTCCAACGGCGGGGTCTTCGCCGCGCGCTGCGCCGGCCACAGGGCCGCCAGCACACCGACGATTCCCGAGCCCACGAACATGACCGCGAGCATCATCCACGGCACCGTCGCGGAATCGAGGCCTTCGTCGGAAAGCACGGAGATGAAGGACCACCCCATCCCCAATCCCATGAGGATGCCCATGAGCGCGCCGAAGAGGGCGATCTGTACCGATTCCACCGTGATCATTGTGCGAATCTGGCGGCGTTGAGTACCCACCGCGCGCAGCATACCGATCTCTTGACGGCGTTCGATCACGCCGAGGGTGAGGGTATTGACAATGCCCAGGACAGCGATGACCACGGCCAAAGCCAGCAGCGCGTAGAGAATCGTGAGCATCTGGTCAATCATTCCGGCGGCCTCGCCAGCATATTCCTCGCTGGTGCGCACCTGTACCACAACGAGGTCCTTGACGGACTTCTCCAGGTTGGCTCGCAGCTTCTCCTTGTCATAGCCTTCTTCCGCGTTCACGGAAACCACAGTGACGTCGAGGCTGCTGGGGTCGATGACCTCTTCTGCCGCGGATTGGGACACGGCCAAGCCCGGGAGCATCTGGAAAGGTTCATAGGTGCCGAGGAGTTTTACCTGCGCAGTGCGGGATGGATCCGGCCCCGCCAACTCATAGGACTGGCCGACCTCCCAGCCTTGCTTCTCAGCCAAGACAGAGTCGGCGATGAAGCCCGGTTCCTCACCCGTATTCAGGGCACCATCTACCAAGGTCAGGTTGAGCATGTCATCGGCGTTGCCATCGATGATCTGGCTGATCATCATTTCCGGGCCATAATTCATCGAAGCCTGACCATCCACCTGCAGGGGTGCTGTGCTCATCGCCACGAGCTGTCCGACGCCCTCGGTATCGCGGGCGCGCTGCACCGTCTCGTTCGGCGTCGGGAAGTTTCCAGACGTCGGGCCAGACAGCAAGAAGTCTGCGCGGGCGTCCTGCTCGACGGCGTCGGCCACCGAGGCTTTCATCGTCGCACCCAACATGCCGATCGATGTCACCAGCGCCACGCCCAGCATGAGAGCGAACGCAGTCGCCGCGGTACGGCGCGGGTTGCGCGCCGAGTTCGTCGATGCCAGCTTGCCGACCGCGCCAAAGGGCGCGCCAACCACGCGGCCGATCGCCGGAACGATAGGCAAGGAGATGGCCGGTCCCGCAAGGAAGAAGCCGAGGATGAGGTTGAGCGAGCCGAGGCCCACGAGTGTGGCGCGGATGCCCGTGGAGGCGTCGACAAGCACGCCCACGAGCGCAAAAATAATGCCGACGACGAGCAGCAGCCCGCCCAGCACGCTGCGCACCAGCAGCGAAGCGCCCGCCGCGGACTCGGTGGTGCGCATGGCTTCCACGGGCTTGACCGCGCCTGCCCGGCGCGCCGGTGCCCACGCGGAAACGATGGTGACCAATGCGCCCAGAATCAACGGCACAAGCACAGCGCTCAAGCTCAGGCCCAGGCCGCCGCCCATGGGCATGCCCTTGGCTTCGAAGACGGCCTTAATGATCGCCACCAGGCCCATGCCCGCTGCCACGCCCACGGCAGAGCCCACGAGGCCCACGATGAAGGCCTCCGTCACCACCGAGCGCGTAATCTGGCCGCGGGATGCACCGAGTGCGCGCAGCAGCGCGAACTCCTTGGTGCGCTGAGCCACGATCATGGAGAACGTGTTCGCGATGATGAACGTGCCCACCAGCAGCGCGATGAGGCCGAAGGCGATGAGGAAGTAGTTGACGAATTTCAGGGCAGAGGAAATCTGATCCGAAATCTCATCGGCCAGCTTCTGGCCAGATTCCGCCTTAACCTCGAAGGTCTCGTTGAGGTGATCCACGAGCTCATCGGCGCTCACTCCCTCGGCCGCAGCGACCTTCAGCTGTTCGGAATTGCCGTATCGCTCGACGAAGGCCTCGTGGTCCATGAGCAGCGTCAGGCTAGGGCCTTGGTCCACCACAGGCTTGACGACGCCCACGACCTTCACCTCATCACGCTGGTCCGGGTGGACCACGAGGAGGCTGTCGCCGATCTTGATGTCGAACTCTTCCGCAGCCGAGTCGTTGATGAGAACCTCGCCGGTCCCGTGAGGCGCGGAGCCGTCGACAAGCGTGGCGGGCTCACCGACGGATTGGTCCTCCGGGTAGTAGGGCTGCACGCTGGAGGTGCCGCCGCCGGTTTGAAAGGCCTCGGCATCCTTGTTGGCAACCACGACGGTCTGGCTGCTTTGCATGTTGACTGCGCGCACGTCGGGGTCGGCGGCGATGTCATCGCGCATCTTCTGGTCGAGGATTGGGCCGCCTTCCTTCTGGCTTACGGCCGCATCCACACCGGTAAATGCCGTGGATACCGCAGAGTCGAACGTGTTCGACAAAGATTTGGTGAACATGAAGGAACCCGAGATGAAGGCGGTGCCGAGCACCACCGCCAGCAGGGTCAAGGCAAGGCGCAGCTTGTGCGCGAGAATATTGCGCACGGACACCGTGCGCATGGTGTTCTTTGTGGCCATGCTCTAGCCCTCGATTTCTGCCATCACGGCGTGGATGGACTCCATGGTCGGGTTGTTCAGCTCGTTGACCAGCCGGCCATCGGCAAGGAAGACCACGCGGTCTGCGTAGGATGCGGCCTTCGCATCGTGCGTGACGATAACAACGGTCTGGCCATCCTTGTCCACGGCAGTGCGCAAAATGTCGAGCACCTCGGCGGAGGAGTTCGAGTCCAGGTTGCCGGTCGGCTCATCGCCGAAGATGATCTCGGGGCGCGAAACCAGGGCGCGCGCGCAGGCCACGCGCTGCTGCTGGCCGCCGGAGAGCTCTGCTGGGCGGTGATTCAAGCGCTCGGACAAGCCTAGGCGGGAAGTGACCTCATCGAACCACTCTTTATCCACCTTGTTGCCAGCGATATCGGTGGGCAGCGTGATGTTTTCTGCCGCGGTCAGTGTGGGCACCAGGTTGAAGGACTGAAAAATGAAGCCCAGGCGGTCGCGGCGCAGGGCCGTAATATCCTTGTCGCTGAGCTGCGACATATCGGTGTCACCGATGAAGGCCGAGCCGGACGTCGCCGAATCGAGCCCCGCCATGGTGTGCATGAGCGTGGACTTGCCGGAGCCCGAAGGGCCCATGATGGCGGTAAAAGTGTTGCGCGCGAACTCAACGTCGACGTGGTCCAACGCGGTAACTGCGGTATCTTCCTGACCGTATTGTTTGAACAGGTCGACGGCACGAGCCGCAGCAGTCATCGTTGGGGTTGTCATGGACGTGTTCTCCTTATAGATGGGGAAAGTAACGTCCCTACCCTATCCTGCCCTGGGTAAGTTATGTGACGCGTGTGGTCTAAAATATGCTCCATGCGCGCATCTCTTTCCGCTCTGGAACATTACGACCGCTGTGCCGAAGCCGCCGCGGCTCAAATCATGCGCCACTACTCCACCAGTTTTTCCCTGGCCACGCGGCTTCTTTCCCCCAGGGTCCGGGTGGACATCCGCAATTTATACGCCATGGTGCGCACCGCCGATGAAATCGTCGACGCCGGGCTCGATCCCCAGGACGCCGCCGTGCTTCTCGACGCCTACGAAGCCACCGTCCGCGCCGCCCCGTCCCAGCGTTTTCACGCTGATCCGATCGTGCATGCCTTTGCGCTTTCCGCGCGGCGTTGCGGGTTCAGCGATGAGCACGTTGCACAGTTCTTTTCCTCCATGCGTTGCGATCTTACGCACCACACGCACACCCACGACTCCTTCGAGGATTACGTCTGCGGCTCCGCGGAGGTCATTGGGCTCTTGTGCCTGGACGCCTTCTACGCCGGCGGGCCCCGCCCGTCCGGAATCGAGGAAGGCGCGCGGCGCCTGGGCGCGGCCTTTCAGAAGATCAATTTCTTGCGCGACCTGCGTGAGGATTCCGCAGAGCTGGGCCGCTCCTATTTCCCGGACCTGCCGGACCCGGCCAGCTTGGATGAGGAGCGGAAAACGGCAATCATCGCTGATATTCGGCGCGACCTGGCTGTAGCGCGCGGCGCGATGGAGAAGTTGCCGCGTGGTTCGCGGGTGGGCGTGGCGGCTGCGACGGCCCTGTTTACCGAGCTCACCGACCAGCTCGCGGCCACCCCCGCCGCCGATATTCTCACGACACGAGTCTCCGTCTCGCCGGCGCGCAAGGCATTCTTGGTGAGCCGGGCAGCGGCATCGGCGGTGAAGTAGCTATGGGCAAGCGTGTTGTCGTCATCGGCGCGGGCATCGCTGGCCTGGCCAGCGCGGCGCTGTTGCTGCGTGAGGGTTGGGACGTGGTGGTCGTCGAGAAGCAGCACAGCGTCGGCGGGCGCGCAGGCGAACTGGAGGTCGACGGTTTCCGCTTCGATACGGGCCCATCCTGGTACCTCATGCCCGAAGCCTTCGACGAGTTTTTCAAGGCCTGCGGGACGAACACCGAGCGCGAGCTGGACTTGGTTGACCTCTCCCCCGCGTATCGCGTCTACAACGACGACGGCGCCTTCCTCGACATTCACAGCGGCGTGGACAACGTTGTTCGGCTTTTTGAGTCCATCGAGCCGGGCGCAGGCGAGCGCGTGCGCGCCTACTTAGCGCGCTCCTCTGATATCTATGCCGTGGCGCTAAGCAGCTTTTTGTACACCACGTTTTCCCACCCCACGCAGCTTTTAACCCGGGACGTGCTCACGCGGCTGGGTACGCTGGCGCTACTTCTCACTCGGTCCTTGGACCGGCTGGTGGCAGCACAGTTTCAGGACTACCGCCTGCGCCAGGTGCTGACCTACCCGGCGGTGTTTTTATCCACGGAGCCAACAGCTGCACCGGCGCTGTATTCCTTGATGAGCCACACCGATTTGGTCGAAGGCGTGCGCTACCCGCAAGGTGGTTTCGCCGCGGTGGTCGCGGCGATTGCGCGCCAGGCACAAGGCGCCACCTTCCTCATGGATACGGCGGTGACGGCGATTGAGTGCGCAGAAGGTCGTGCGACTGGCGTGCGGCTGGACGACGGCCGCTTCATCTCCGCCGAGGCCGTCGTGTCCGCGGCGGACCTGCGCCATACTGAGACTGCTCTGCTGCCTCAGTCAGCGCGGACATATCCCGAGAGCTATTTCGCGCGACGCGACCCGGGCCTCGGCACGGTGTTGGTCTTCCTCGGTGTGCGGGGCGCGCTGCCGGAGCTGGCCCACCACACCCTTCTTTTCAGCAAGGACTGGGAGCCCGATTTCCGGGCGGTGTATCACGCTCCGGAGGCTTCGCGCCCGCTGGGGGCGTCCGAGTCCATCTACGTGTCGAAGACCTCCGCGACGGATCCTGCCGTGGCACCGGAGGGCTGCGAGAATCTCTTTGTGCTGGTCCCCGTGCCGGCGGAGGAAAACTTCGGCGCGGGTAACGCCTATGGCGAAGAAGAATCACCCCGCGTTGGCGCAATTACCGATGCCGCGATTCACCAACTCGGCACGTGGCTTGGCATCCCGGATTTTTCTGAACGCATCGTGGTGCGCCGGACGGTCGGCCCCTCTGATTTTGCGCGGCGCTACAACTCCTGGGCAGGCGGCGCGGTGGGACCCGCGCATACGTTGCGGCAATCCGCCTTCTTCCGCGGGCGCAATGCCTCGCGAAAACTCAAGAACCTGTACTACGCGGGCGGTACGACGGTACCGGGTGTTGGTGTACCGATGTGCCTCATTTCCGCGCACAATGTCATCACGCGGATGCGTGAACAGCACTAAGCGTCGAGCTCAAGGGCTGCGGGTGCACCGCTCCGTTTTGTCTTCACCGTCACGGCGTGCCCACCAAAAAGATAGCCATCATCGAATTCCACGCTGAGGTGTCCGCGTTGGGGGACCTCAACGGCAACGGGCGTGAGTTTGGCGTATACGTCGCCGGCCGTGAGCTCAGGTGCCGGGGCGTTGGCGCCTTCAGACAGGGCGACGTCATGGCGCCAGCGGTTCGCGGCTCGAAGAGCTTTTTTGGCGGCAAAGCGCCGGGCCTCATCAATGAACTCGGCGCTGAGGACCTTGTTGATAACGGTGAGGGGTGCCTTGAATTTACGCCCAAGCTTCGCGCTCTCCGCGAGAAGAAGCTCCTCCCCTTCGTACGAGATGCTGAAATCAACTCCGAGCTCTTCTGCCCTACCGTCGAACGTGTTCGTACTGCGATCGAGCACCAACGGACCGAACTTGGAATCAAGCTCTACCGGAACGGCAATCCGAGCGAGGAGTTGCTCCATTGCCCCGTCTTCCGCATCTGGGAGGATCTCCCAGATATCGACGTAGTGTTCCTTGCTCCTCTCGTGGAAGTGGTGGCTACCCCGAGCATGAATCACCGTGAAAGGCTCAAGCTCTGCAACTTCGCGCGGATCCCACAGCGTCTTTCCCGCGACTGTCTGGAAGAGCTGCGGATAGCGCACGCCGACGTCACCAGTAATCAGCTCGCCCCCGGGCAGCATCTTTAAGGCGACTCCAGGCATGTTCATGAGCTGAATATGCGTCTTGTCCTCAGCGTAGGGATCATCGCTCACCCACTTCTTCGGCACATCTGCCACAACGAAGAGGAACTCTGTTTCCTCGTAGCCCAGAATAGAGCTGACGACGTCATTGTCCGAGAAATCACGGTAAAGGGAAAGCATGCCGCAATAGTACATACGTGAAAAAGCTACGCAGCGCTCCATGGCGTAGTCTGAGGAGGTTGACGTCGAGTAGAAGGGCGAAAAGCCGATGGCAGAAACGATTGAGCAGGCCACCGAAATTGTTGAGGAGTGGCTCAAGCAAGAAGACGCCATCGACCCCCAAAAGGCTCCTCGGCTCCAAGAGCTCTTAGCTCGCGTTCCACGTCAAGAGCTCATCGCGATTGTGGAGCGCCAGAATGCTCTCCGCGCTGCATTGGCGTTAAGGCTGCTGCCGCGTCAAAAATCTATCGCGGTCTTCGATGCACTTGATGCCAAACACCAAGCGGACATCATTGACGAGTTAGGCAACGCCGATGTCTACGAATTCTTCGACGAGCTGGATCCCGAAGACCGCGTGGCCCTGCTGGACGAGCTTCCTGCGGAAATTGCGGATCGCCTCCTCCGTTCGCTGACTCAGACTCAGCGCGATGTGACCGGAGTGATTCTCGGGTACACGAAGGGATCCGTCGGCCGGCGTATGTCGCCGGAGGTCCCCAATATCCACCCGGAAATGAGCATGGAAGATGCCCTGCGCACCCTCCGCGACAACGCCGATGAACTAGAAACCATCTATACCGTTCCTGTGACGCGTAAGGACCGGCGTCTGGTGGGCGTCGTCAGCCTGCGCGAGCTCTTCACGGCTGAACGCGGCATTCTCATTGAGGACATCATGAACGAGCCGGTGTATGCATACGCGACTGCCGACGCCGAAGAGACCGTCCGCTGGTTCTTGCCCCTCGACATGCTGGCGCTGCCGATTGTGGATGATTCGCACCGCCTCGTTGGCCTTCTTACCTGGGACGATGCCACCGACATTATGGAGGAAGCGGACAGCGAGGACTCGGCTCGTTCCGGTGGTACGGAAGCGCTCCAGCAGCCGTACTTGTCGACGCCCCTTCTCAAGCTCGTCCGCTCCCGTATTCTCTGGCTGCTCGTTCTCGCCGTATCGGCTCTGTTGACCGTGCGGGTGCTCGATTCTTTCGAAGACACACTGGCTAAAGCGGTGGTGCTGTCACTATTTATCCCGTTGCTAACAGGCACGGGTGGAAACACGGGAAATCAGGCAGCAACGACCGTCACACGAGCGCTCGCGCTTGGCGACGTCCGCACACGCGACCTCTTGGCAGTCATGTGGCGGGAATTGCGCGTCGGAATGTTGCTGGGCGCTGTGCTGGGGCTGGCCGGGCTTGTCTTGGCGACGGTCATCTATGGCCTAGATATCGGCCTCGTCATCGGCTCCACCCTGTTTCTCATTTGTTCGATGTCCGCGACGGTAGGCGGACTCATGCCCATTGTGGCTAAAACTGTTGGCGCGGACCCTGCGGTCTTCTCTAACCCATTCATCTCCACCTTCTGTGATGCAACGGGCTTGATCGTCTACTTCTTCATTGCGAAGTCTGTCTTGGGAATCTAACTGGATACAGAAGGGTGTCCGCCAGGCCGTACAACGCCTGCTACATGACGAATAAGCCCGCGCCCCAATCTTTGGTGCGAATTGACAGCCACTAACCGCCCTGAGCGCCCGCGCACAATCCTTCGCTTATCCCGCAAGCAGTCCAATTGCAAGGTTAATAGCAGCGTGCAATATCGCGCATTCAATGACGCTTCCCGAGCGGTATCGCACCACTCCCAGGATCCACCCGCAGAGAAACTGAACCGGAAGTATGGGCCACAACTGCGCATCGAAGCTCAACAACATCAAATGAGGCAGAAGAAAAACTCCCGCTTGGAGCGTGTTACCACCCCAGAACCCCCAGGATCGAAGAAGTAAGCCGCCAACAAATCCTCGGAAAAACACTTCCTCGCCTATAGCCCTGAAAATGACAGCAAGGCTTACCCCTTGAGACAGAACCACCCCCGGTATGGCCAGACTAGCCGACGACACCACACGGATACCGGCGTATCCTATTCCAAGCAACACGGGGAAAAGGATGATGCTTAGTACTACTGTTTGCCAATTTCCCAATCGCCAACCCACATTTGCCCGAGCTTGAGAAACCCCAATTCTCTTGCGCTGAAAAATGATATAAAGCACTGAAGGAACGAGAAACAAAAGGAATTCAAACATCTTCTCCGTACCCTAATCCCGGACCGGGTTGGCTACTTAGCCAGAAAGCTCGGTGCCCAGTTTACAATTCTGTATGAGGACGAGACGCCCGAGCATTGGTGGGGTAGATCATACTTCCGTGGCCCTTTCGCAGTAGTTAGGAACTAGGCAGCTACCCGGGTGGGTATGAGCCTTGTTTATCAGCGCTTTCAGGTGAACATGATTAGGCCCAATTGCCGAGGCGGGGCCTAATGACTCGGTCACTAAAAAGCTATTTGTTCAGACCTGGAA